>JBOFPV010000051.1:0-7784 GCA_051660585.1 Tannerellaceae bacterium | reverse complement strand
TGCAAAGTGCAACGGGAGTACTCGCTTCAATACACAAGACTCCATTATCTACTTTGTGGGTAAAATAAGTTTGCTGCTTGTTTTTCTTTAATTTCAATTTTATAGGTAAGCTGGTTTGCTGCGTAGCTCGCTCAATAACATCCAGCGCACTTGTTGTCGAGGGCTTTTGTGCAAACAAAGGAGTTGCAGCTACGAGAGCCCAAACAACAATAAATTGTTTTGTTTTTATCATATTAACTAATTATTTATTTTGCACTTGAATATTAATCACGTCTCGTCCATTAATGGGAATTTCCTCATTTACAAAACGTGAGTCTATAATCAATAATGTATCTGTTGAGATTCCGTTTATTTTATATTTCCCTTTTATGTCTGTTTTAAATTTATGTCCTCCTATTTGCATCACGAGATTGGGAATTACGTTAGCTTGCACATCACGGGCTGTACCGGTTACCATTATTGGTACCGCCTGAATAAATCTTGGACCTTCTTTTTTTTCTACACTCCGATTTTCATCATTAAGAATCTTTTCTCCAACCCCAACAGTTATCATTTTCCTTATCCGTATATCATTCGACGCCCTTCCAATTTGCACTTCAAAGTCTCCATCTTCAACAACTTTATCCATATTTTTATTGTATAAAGCCAACTCCGAAACAGGTATAGACATCTCTATATCGACAACGTGCCCTTTCTTAATAAAAACTTTATCAAAAGCTTTTAACTCATGTATTGGAACAACTACACTTGACTTTAAATCTCGTATATATATTTGCGGAGTCTCCAACCCATCATACGGTCCATTATTTCTAATCTTAAGCAACACATTGATAGTATCAGTGGCTATATAATGAGTATCTAACAATGCAGATACATATTCAAACTCAGAATAACTTAACCCATGTCCAAATGCCCACAATACATCAGGAGAAGAAAACACATAGTCTTTTCCTGGAATATTTACACTACCAGGAGAACGGTAAAATCCTTTATCTGTAGGTAAATAGTTGTAGTGACAAGGCAGATGCCCCACACTCATAGGAAATGAAAAATTTAATTTTCCAGAAGGATTTACTTCTCCAGTCAAGATATCTACCAATGCAGCACCTCCTTCCTCCCCAGGATACCATTGTACAAGTATAGATGGGATATTACTTTTAACCCACGGCATAGAAAAAGGCTTACCCGATAGTAAAACAACAACAACAGGCTTTCCTATTGCATGTATTTCTTTTATTAAATCTTCTTGTACTCCTGGTAAGTCTAGACTACTCAAATCAAAACCTTCTCCGCTCGTAGCATTAGAATAGTCTCGGGCCAATGACGCACTAGCAGATCCTACAACAATAATGCTAATATCACTTTTTCGAGCTATGTTAATTGCATTCTCAAAAGATGTTTTATCTGTTGTTACCAAATCACAACCTTTAGCATAATCAATTCGAACTTTACCCTCGCATTTTTTCTTCAATGATTGAAATAACGTTTTACCATCTTTATTATCTCGACTCCACGTATAATCTCCAAACTGAACAGTATCTGCATTAGGCCCGATAACAGCAATTGACTTAAGACGACTGAGATCTAGTGGTAATAAATTGTTGTTATTTTTCAATAAAATAACAGATTCATCCGCTATTTTACGAGCTAACAATTTATTCTCTTTTGAGTGAACAACGAGATCATAATCATCCATTTTCATTTGATCAATTTCAAACAAGCCTAATTCAAACTTAGACTTTAAAATTCGCCCTACAGCTTGATCTATAAAACGAACATCTAAATAACCATTTTCAACTAGCCATTTTAATTCTAAATAGCAATTATCAGCTGCTTCTGCATCTACTCCAGCAAGCAAGGCTTGCATTGCTGCTTCTGCCCGATTTACTGCTGTATGATGAAAAAAGTCTAACATTCCTATCGCACCCCAGTCCGAATATACATATCCTTTAAAACCCCATCTATTTCGGAGCAAATCAGTCAATAGATAATGAGACGCAGTATTTGGCTCATTATTCCATGAATTATAAGATGACATCACAGCCCAAATATCTGTTTTTGTAACGACCTCTTCAAATGGTTTTAAATATATCGATAAAAGCTCTCTTTCTCCACATGCAACTGATGCTAAGTTTAGTCCGCCTTGAGGCGTACCATGTGCACCAAAATGCTTAATCATTGGTGAAATCTTATTATCCAAATAACCTTTAACTTGCGCTATTCCCATTTTTGAGACCAAAAATGGATCTTCCCCAAAACACTCTTCAACTCGTCCCCACCTTAGATCCCTACAAACATCTAAGACAGGAGTCAACGTTTGTATTATTCCTTGAGCTCTGAGTTCTCTCGCAATAGAAGAAGTCATTCTATAAGCTAAATCTGTATTAAAGGTACTTCCAAGTGCAATAGCCTGAGGATAAATTGTAGAACCATCATGCACCGATCCATGTAAAGATTCAGAGACTGTGAAGATCGGAATCGAAAGCCTCGTATTTTTCAATATATAGTTCTGAATCTGGTTCATCAAAACTAAACAATCTTTTCCTGAAAATGTAATTGCCTCAACAAAGCCAAAGCTATTATCCCCAATAATTTCACTCAATTTATCTTCATTCAAAGTCCCATTATCAACAATAGAATTAGCATGAATGTGACGCATCTGAGCAATCTTTTCCTCTAAAGTCATTCGCCTTAACAAATCAGTTACACGATCGTCAACAGGTAGACTGGGATCTTTATATTTAAATTCTTGTCCAATAGCAAAAATACTTTGACAGATAATACACAGCATTATACATAATAACCTTATTTTGGATAAACAACAAACACTCATAGTATACTTATTTATATATTATTTAATAAAAAAACAAATGAGGATTAATATTTATCACTCCTCCTCTCTCTATAATAATTGGCTTGCATTGTTCACCATAACGAACCATTACATCACCTCCTTCACAAGCATCGCCTCCTCTGATAATAGCTTTCTCTAGTTTATTATCTTTCCAGTAAAGATCGACCTCATAATCTCCTCGAGCCTTCAATCCTTTTATAAATCCATTCGGATACTTTTGAGGAAGTGCCGGAAGTAAGTTTATTTCTCCGGCATGACTCTGCAATAGCATTTCTGTAATCGCAGCCGTAATACCTAAATTGCCATCAATCTCCCAATATCCTGTAAAATTACAAGCTAAATTTGGAAACAATGCTAAGTCGAAATGACGATCTACGACACGTTGTACACTATCAGCCTCTTCAAATCTAGCCCAAAAAACTGCCGGAAAAGTACCTGTCCAGCTACCACTATTATAAGAATAGCCGGGACGACGGTATTCGATTGTTTTGCGAAAAGCCTGAGCCAATTCGGGTGTGCCACGCAAAGTGATTTGATTACCTACACCAAAAGCCCAGCCATGTCCTACTTGTCCACTCATCGGATAGGAAGGTTCCCAGTCGTCGTTCCACTCTTGCAACTGACCGGTTCGCGGGCTTATTTTCATCGGTGCCAATTGCTCGTAAGCTTGCTGAACTTGACTTTTGAAATCTACATCACCCAGCAATTGAGCGGCACTCATGGTATTTTCAAACAAAGCTCTAATAATTTGCATATCTTGTGCAGAACCAACACATGCCCAACCGGTAGTTCCATCAGGTTTTATAAACCCATTCTCGAACGACTCTGATGGTATTGTAACCAAATACCCCTCATTATCTTTTTGCAAATTATCAAGATAAAAAAGAGACGCATTCTTTAATAAGTCATAGTTTGCATTCAAGAAATTGAGATCTTTCGTAAACTCATATTGATCCCAAATATGCTGACACAACCAAGCACCGCCTACTTGAAACAACGAATACAATCCACTTCCGCCAACCATCCATGTTGTACGCCAAATATCAAGATTATGATGTGCCATCCAACCTCTCGAATTGTATAAGTTCTTTGCTGTTTTTGCTCCGTCTACCGAGGCCTCTCTGATCATATCAATCATTGGAAGATGGCATTCAGAAAGATTCGCAGGTCCGGCAATCCAATAATTGATTTCTGCATTGCAGTTAATTGTCCAGTTAGCACTCCATCCAGGTTGCAACAAGTGATTCCAAATCCCCTGTAAATTAGCTGGCTGTGATCCCGGACGAGAAGACGATATAAGCAAATAACGTCCAAATTGAAAATAAAGCGATGTGAGTGCCGGATCCTGACCTGCTTTATATTTCTCGATACGCTCATCGATCGGCAGATTCACATCTTCCGTTTCTCCTAGATTAATAGAAACCCGATCGAATAAATTTGAATAATCTTTCTGATGCGCTTGTTGCAAATCGGCATAACTCTTCTTCATAAGAGGATCCATATACCCTTTTACCAAAAGCTTTTCATCTTTACCTTCTTTATAAGGATCCTTATCGAAACCATTAAAACTTGTTGCTGCAACAAACACAAAGGTTGCTTCATTGGCATCTTTGACCGACAACTTATCACCAGCCTTTTCCATCGTTCCTCCTTGTGGCTTTACAAGCAAACGGCTTTCGAAGCGCATCCCTTTTCCATCTTCATAAATTGGGGGATGTACTCCTTCATAATTTGGCTCAATATGGATAGGAGCATTACCTTGTAATACAACTTGATTTCCATCCACAAATGAATTACTTTTCACCAAACTAGCTAATGCTGCATCAAAGTTTATACTACCTTTTTTATCAGCCGACACATGCATCACAATTGCCTGATCTGGATAAGAAGCAAATACTTCTCGCTTATACTGCACTCCATCATTTGTTGTATAAGTGATGGTAACCATTCCTCGATTTAAATCAAGCTCTCGTCTATAATTGGCTACATCACCAGTATTCTTCCAGTCTACAATCAAATCAGCAAGAGGCATATAACTCTGATTCCAAGGTCCTAACAAATGTTTATCAATCAAAGATTGTGCTTCTTTCGTTTTATCGGCAAGCAGCAACGACCTGATATCATCCAGATATACATAGGTTCCGGGACGTTGCAAATCGCGAGGTTCTCCACTCCAAAACGTATCATCATTCATTTTTATGGTATCCACACCTACGGATCCATATACCAATCCGCCCAAGCGACCATTACCTATTGGCGTGGCTTGACTCCAAGCCGCAGCAGGCTTGTTGGTAAACATAATTGTAGAGGAAGGTATAATCTCTTTGGGTTGTTCGCAACTAATATTAATTATAGAAAGTAAGAATAAAAAACAATATTGACTTGAGACTCTTTTCATTTGTATTTTATTTAAACTATATTTTTATAAAAATATTTTTTCTATAGCAATAATAAAGAATTAGATAAACTATGGCTACATGGATAAATTCGAATAGAACTATATAAAAATCACCAAAATATTGTTTTAATCCATGAAGCCAGAAAGTGCGTAAGGAGGTTGTGTCAAAGGTAAAATATAGCATATAAGCTAAGATAGAGTTCATTCCGTATATTTTCAACCACCTTATACCTTTTCCATTTTTCTTCACATCAATATAGTAGTAGCTAAAAAGCATTAAAATTATAGAAATACCAGATGAAAGAAAAAGCATAGAGCTAGTCCACAGTCGCTTTATTATGGGCTCAACAAAAGAGAGTCCAAATGATAAAATGAGACATACAGCTCCAGCAGTAGCTAAATAATTTAATTTGCTTTGTTCTGAAATATTCGTTCTCAGTATATAGCCAATAATAACTCCAGATATAACCGTAGCAGTAAAGTTTAGTGTGCTATATATCCAACTGATATGATACCAATCAGCAAAAATAACAGCTCCATTATCTGCTACAACAGCTCCATATAAGAAACGATCTAAAATAGAACGATCTATTTGTTCTGCAATATTTTCACCAGGCAAATAACCTCCTGTTATTTGCATTCCTATCGTATAACAGATAGGCAGAATGAAGAATATAATAATCAGCCATCGAAAAGGGAATAGCAAGTAAAATATAACTGAAAATAAGTATCCTGCAGCTATCGCTTGTAGGGTGTCTGTGTACAAGTATAAACTCTGTAAATTAAATGATAATAAGTTCCCTTGCACAATAGCACCTAAAACCCATAGAAAAAAAACTCGCTTCAAAACACGAGAAAATATTATTCTTTTGTCCCAAACACCCGCTTCTTTATATTTTGCAAATGCATATGGAATTGATGTACCTGTCATAAATAGAAAAAGAGGCATCACTTGATCCCATAAGTGAAATCCTTCCCACTCTACGTGCGTAAATAAAGAGTTAAATATTTTATAAAAAAAGCTTTCCTTGCCCATTACTTGAGCAAATCGCATAAAAACAGGTTGAATGGCTACAAGAAAAAAAAGATCTAAGCCTCGTAAAATATCTAACGATTCAAGTCGGGTATTGTGTTTATTCATCTTTTTTATGTTTATCATGGTATTAGAAATCTCTGCTTAAAAGAGACCTATTTTTAATGTCTCAATCGATCGATGCCCTACTTCAATGACATCATTTAATCTCTGAGGATTTTGTTCAATCATATTTGTTTTATAGAGCTCTTTCACCGGAATAAAAGATTTAATTTTAATATGTTTCTTGTCGTCAGATAATGCATCATACAAACGAATAATAACCTGATCGCTGTCTTCACTTTTCTTAAGAGCACTAATAACAATATTATCAGCATTTACAGAAAAAAATGACATTTCCTCTGGTAGACTAGCTGCTCGAATAGATCGGGGATTTACTACAACCTGCGCTTTATAGTTTGCAGCCATTGCATCTTTTGCACTTGTCATATTGGTCGGGCTATCTGATCGCAACGAGAAATGAAAAGTATGATCACCAGCCTGAGAGTAAAAATCACCTAGCCAATGACAACTTCTTCTAGAAGCAAAAAGAATAGGTTGAAGCACAGTTGAAGTAACTGGATTATTTGTTGGATCAATATAATCGGCAACAACAACGCTTGACGAAACTTTCACATCAATATCTTTTCCTTTTCCACCTATCCAATTTGCAATACTTCGCGGATGTATATCCTTTACTTGATCAAGATATCGTTCTCCAGCAACACCTTCAATCTCATCCTTGCCTACAGTAACTGTTCCAAAAGGGACTTCATACATCACCTCTGTTTGTCCAATTAGAGGAAATGCTTGTCTAAACTCTCGATAATCTCGTCCGTTGAAACCATTGACTTCAGTGTCAAAATCAATACGTTTTATGGTTTTATAAACTTTTAAGTACCGAATAATAGATGCATCTGAAAATTTGCATTCACTTTTATATAAAGTAAAGATGTCTCCATTTACAATAGAAGTCCATTTAGAATCAATAGCTGAAGTTGATTCAAATCCATCCATTGTTGGCAACTGCATTGTTGCAAATTCTCCAGCACCATTCCCTACAGATTGCATACTAAACACTTCTCCTATTTGAAACTTTGAAGTATCAAACAGATCTTTACCTAATTCCTTGTCATGTATTTGAATTAACTTTCCATCGTTGAATTTCAATGAATAGAAATCTGACTCATTTGTTATCGTCTTGAATTTTACATTGGATTTCTTCGTTGGCGAAAGATAAAATGTTTGATAACCAATCGATGGCATTGAGCATGCTATAAATTCAAATGTGATCATCCCCTTATCTGTCGATATTATTTGATAAGGTATTTTTTTCCCTAGTAGATCTCGTAGTTCAAATGCTTTATCTTCTAGCAATGATGATGCAACATGAGCTTGTACTGGCATATCATGTTGGTATGACAATTGATTAAATACAACAACAGGAATCCCGGCCTTCT
>JBOFPV010000050.1:0-19629 GCA_051660585.1 Tannerellaceae bacterium | reverse complement strand
GCTAATTTATCCAACCTATACTTTACCTTGCTTATGCTCGATGCGCAACATGCTGTGGCCGTTGAAACAGAAGCTAAATGGAAAGAAAGTGTAGAGGTCGCAATGGCCATGAAGGAAGCTGGTATTTATACAGAAGCTGCAGTTGCTCAAACTGAAGCAAACTATTACAACATTTGCACATCGATCAAAGACCTAAAAGAGCAGATCAATACAGTTGAAAATAGTATTAATTCAATCATTGCAGAAACTCCTCAAACCATTCAAAGAGGAAAGCTTCGTGAATTAAAATTGCCTACTGATTTGTCAATCGGTATACCTTTGCAGTTACTCCATAAAAGACCGGATGTGCGCAGTGCAGAGCAAAATCTAGCTCAGTATTTCTACTCTGTAGGAGAAGCACGTAGTGCATTCTATCCCTCTATTCGTATTGGCGGAAGTGCCGGCTGGACCAATAGTGCAGGAGGTTATATTGTGAATCCGGGCAAAGTTTTGCTTTCCGCAATCGGATCGCTTACTCAACCTCTATTCAACAAAGGCCAGAATGTTGCACGTCTTAAAATTGCAAAATCACAATACGAAGCCGCTCAACTTCAATTCCATCAAACGCTACTCAACGCTGGTGTTGAAGTAAACAATGCCTTTACACAACTCGAGACCGCAAAATCAAAGAAAGAACTCTACAGCAAACAGATAGAATCTTTGAAACGAGCTGTTGAAAGTACTCAACTTTTGATGGAACACGGTAGTACAAACTATCTTGAAGTTTTGACTGCTGAGCAAACTCTTTTAAGTGCACGTTTTGCTCAAATATCAAACATATACAACGAAGCCCGTGCTTCTATATTTCTATATCAGGCATTAGGTGGAGGAACATATTAAAAAATAGAAATCTTCATTTTGGTTAAAGTCATGCAGCGTTGATTTGTTCGCTCTGCATGACTTTTTTTTATCCGAAACCATTAATTAGCTGTACATTTATTCTGAATAAACCTAAATATAAACAGTACAAACTTTTTTAACACATAGAATACACTAATCTGTGATTATCTTTGTTATCAAATTAAAGTAGTAATAAAATAGATCATTACAATGCCGGATAATCCGAATCTTTTCGCGAGAAAACTCAATAAAATACATTCACTATTTTTATCACATCACTCGAAAGAACGTTTTGAGCGCTTGATTATTTTACTCTCCCTTTGCAGTTTTCTACTCCATTTAGGGATTCTCATGTCTCAATATCAACTTTCAACAAGTTTAATTGGAGCATTATATACTCCATTCACCATTATATTGCTTTATGAAGTATATCTCTTGGTATATTATCTTAAACGATCAATGACCGAATATATTGGAAAGCAGTATGAAATTATTACATTGATTTTGATACGAAGTGTTTTTGAAGATATATCCTACCGGAAGTTCGACTTTTCAGTATTCGGAGATCAGACGATTACCTTTATTGTAAAATTAGGAGGTATTGCTCTGCTTTTTCTTTTGGTCTTTGTTTTTTATCAAATGTCTGGTAAAGGCTCAACAGAGTATCCTGCATCAGCAAATATGAAAAAGCACGTCACCCAATACATGTATATAAAAAAAGTAGTTAGCTTATTGCTTATATTCATATTTGTCGGGCTTTTAATTTACAGTGCAATTTATTCTTTTGGTGATATTCACAGTATAGAAGAAATATTTGTGATATTAAAGAAGTTGAATCTCACATTCTATAATTTATTCTTCACAACATTGATTCTTAGCGAAGTTTTCCTTCTTCTATTTATCATGTATGTGACTGATCAATTTAGCATTGTAATACGTAACTCTTCTTTTATCATTTCAACCACCCTTTTAAAGATCTCGTTCTCCTATACGGGCATCGCTTTTACCGGAATGGTTCTTCTTGCTGTTTCATTCGGGGTTATAATGCTGGGAATATATCGTTTGTATGATAAAAAATGTTTGCGTAATATTTAATCCTAGGTTAAAATATCGATGAATCATGAAAATAACAATACTAATAGATAATACAGGAGATACAAACAGAAAACTTGCTTGCGAACACGGGTTATCTATTTATTTCGAGAAAGATGGCAAAAAATATCTATACGATACAGGCGCCTCTCATTTATTTATTGAAAATGCGAAAACATTGGGGATAGATATATCGGAGATTGACGCTCTTATTTTATCGCATTTACACGACGATCATACAGGAGGGTTACAAGCTTTTCTACAAGTAAATGATAAAGCTAAAATATACCTTTCTGACAAAGCTAAAAACACCCGTTGCTATTCATTCAACTCGGGGGCTCAACGAGAAATATCAATCGATTTCGACTGCATCTGTAATGCACCTAGTCGTTTTTATGATATCTCAAAAACGGAAGTAATAGCCCTTGGTATAACAATAGTATCTTGTAAAAAAGGTCATTACCCTTGCCCGAAAGGAAATGCCGTCATGAAACAAAGCGACCGAAAAGGAGACTTTCTAGTTGAGGATTCTTTCAGTCATGAGCTTGCAGTTGTTCTTTGCAACAACGATACACAAACAATTTTATCTGCATGTTCACACAATGGCTTCCTGAATATCATTGATACTGTTAAACAACTAAATCCAATGCTTCCAATCAACACATTCATTGGAGGATTACATTTCCCAAACACAAGACCGGGACAGCATTTAGAACAAGATTCAGATTTTGAGCAACTAGCT
Organism: Tannerellaceae bacterium; assembly: GCA_051660585.1. Taxonomy (GTDB): domain Bacteria; phylum Bacteroidota; class Bacteroidia; order Bacteroidales; family CAMTPD01; genus UBA12018. The sequence continues at coordinate 16,916 of JBOFPV010000050.1, read as the reverse complement.
TCACAACTTAAAAATCTTGCTCCTGGAATTCGAGTCATTACCGGACATTGTACTGGGTCTGATGCTATTGCCTCATTATCAAAGCACATCAAACTAGAAACCTTTCATAGTGGTTTCTCTATATATTAATTATCGAAACATCTTTACAACATGAATACACTCCTTTCTATAGATCAAGCCACTTGCATTCAATGTGGCAAATGCGTTAAAGTATGTCCGTCTTTAATTTTTACACAAGCTACAAAAGGCGGAGAAGTTATACCTGAACATATCGACGACTGCATTCAATGTGGGCATTGTGTTGCCGTATGTCCTACCAACTCTGTGATTCACCAAACATTTCCGGCAAGTAAAGTGCATCCAATCGACTATGCACAAATGCCAACTCCTGAACAATTGCTTTTATTGACTCGGGCTCGTCGCTCCAATCGTGCGTTTTCTAAAAAGCAGATACCCCAAGAAAATCTCGATCTCATACTCGAAGCTGCACACCGTGCGCCAACAGCAAGCAACCTGCAGCAAGTTTCATTCACGCTAGTTACAGATCCGGAAAAACTCAAACTAATCACGGACTTTACCATTGGTATCTTTAGTGATGCAATAAAAAAACTAGAGAATCCATTCTTACGACCATTACTAAAACGAGTTATGCCCGATGCCTATAAATACGTTCCTACATTCAACCGTTTGATGGAACAACATGCGCAAGGCAATGATCTTATATTGCGTGGAGCCACGGCTGCAATTCTTATTCACATCCCAAAGAAATGCCGTTTTGGCTGTCAAGACTCAAACCTAGCCTATCAAAACGGATCCCTTATGGCCGAAAGTTTAGGTGTCAATCAATTCTATATGGGATTTGTTTGCTCTGCTACAACACAACCGGGAGGTGATAAGCTGGCACAAATGCTTGGTATTAATGGAAAAATACATGCAGCGATGGCGCTCGGCATGCCGGACTTTCGTTTCCCCAACTACATCGACAAAGAAGATATCAATCTTACTCAGCTGTAGATAATGACTGTTTTTTTTATTATTTAGGATCGTGTGTAACCTATGTTACAGCCTTGAGGCATTTCCTACGTTTATCTTTGCATATATAAAATAAGAATAAACAAATACCGCTATGACACTAAATAATAAAACAGACTTTACACTTTTGCAATCATCAGCTTTGATCGAACTGATTTTGACAGAACATCATGCATATGTACGAAAAGAAAGTCCGGAACTCATTGCTTTGGCCGAAAAAGTGAATCACGTACATGGTAATACACATTCAGAACTTAATGAGGTTGCATCCATTGTAAATCTGATTATGGCAGATATGGATGTACATCAGATGAAAGAAGAACGCATCCTATTTCCATACATTGAAGCAATGGAAAGTGCACAAAACACTGGAGCTACTCTTCCGCAAAGTTGTTTTGGCAACGTACAAAACCCGATTAATGCGATGGAACATGATCATGATGAAGTTCAATCACTTCTGGCTCGTTTAGAGGAAATAACAAACAAGTATACCGCTCCTACAGATGCTTGTACATCGTATAAGAATCTGTATCAACGACTCGAGGCCTTTCAAAAAAATACATTGAGACACATACACCTCGAAAATGATGTGTTATTCAAGCAAGCGATCAAACTGCAACAACGCATAAATGAATAAGACTGTAAGATAATACTAAAAGCCGGAAACCCTTTAATAAAAAGGACTTCCGGATTTTATCTTATTCAGTATAAACACCAATACTTCCATCTTCTGAAATCGTTTCGGCCGTAATCTTTAATTGTTTACAACTGCTATTATTAAAGAATGATACGACTGCAACTCCGTTCTCATCGGGAACCAACTCCGGATTCCAATACAATGTTCTACGATAGTCTTCTTCTTTAGGCAATACAGTATAATCCGGTTGATAAAACTCCTTAACCTGGCTATACCCTTCCAACCATGTTTTACGTACACCCTTTCCCCCTTTTACAGGCATCTCACCTTCCGAAAATGTTTCGACAAATATGGCACAAGTCGGAAGAATGGTACCGGAGTAAGATTTATTATCAATATACCGATTAATAACACGCAGATCTTTTGATATATAAATAGATTTTATTACTGCAACATTTTTTATTAATTGCTTTATTATATGATCATCAATATCTTTTAAATATTCATAGTTAATTATTACCATTGGTACCATACTTTTATACATCAGTATACTTCCATCATTTTCTGGCATAATTGAAGGATCTATAGTTTTCCTATAAGTAACGAAATTAGGATCAATATTAGCCAGTAAATCATGAATATTGTTTAGGAAATAAACCTCTTTATCTTTAAGATCATCAATCTCAGCTTGGATATCATAGTATTTTATTGAACTGGCTCTCGCTTCATAAATTTCTTGAGCCTTATCTCTTTTATTTGCCTTTATATCTACTTCTTTCAAACGGTGTATCTTCTCATCAATACCTTTCTTTCGCAACGAATCTTCATACCTTTCCATAAAAGCGTCATACGATTCATCTACCAATACAGAATCAGCAAGATATTCAAGTTGTACAGATCTATTATTTTTATTTTCCGCAATCATCACTTGCATTTCTGTCAAAGCATATTTTTGGGGTTCCAAATCCATTACCCGATCCAACACAATGCGATGATCTTTCTTTTTACCTTTCTCCATAACAGACAGAATCATATTTCTTTTTCCGTCTACATCCGTTACAAAGCTAAATTGTCCCAAACTATCACTTATAAAAGTATCATATATGCTTGAATTAGGTATCGAATCTTCATAACCTACCTGACATAGCAAAGCCGATACTTGTACATTTGCTTTAGGTTTTCCTTTGATATAAGAAACCACTTTACCATGCACTTCGACACCTTGCTCCGGCATGTATTTTATATCTTCGGGATTTGTTTGCGTCCATTTATCCCAACTATAACGTCTCCAGCCTTGCACCATTAATAACTGATCCAATGCCCGCAACTTAGGGTTATCGATCGAATCAAAATAATAAAACGGATTTCGAACATACCCTTTCACATCCGACATCAACAGTAAATCTGTAAGAATAGAATTTCGACTCATTACTTCATCGTTTCCATCACGCACAGAAATAGAAATAGGAGCGCGTGTTGGTTTTCCAAATTGATCCTTTAAGGCTACTTTCAATTGGATTGATTCATAAGGAGTATATACACTCTTCGATTGAGCAACATCAATAGCCAACGCCTCTTGTTTATTATTAAAGATCAATCGATCTGCTATAATATCTCCATTCGTATTAAACAGTACAATTTGAGAAACACCATCAGACAAACTATCTCTTCCTACTTTAAATTTTAAAGGTTGATTATCCTCTACAGGAACAACAAATGAATTTATGGATCTACCTTGACTTAACACACTTAAACCTAACACTGAAGCAGGGGTCCTCAAGTTCTTCTGCACCTCTATTAAGATACTATCTGAATCAGACAAATTATCAACATGCAATACGAATCCTGTATTCTGAACTTCTGGCAAATCGAATTCATAAGTTTTATTCTCATACTCAACAACAGCTTTCTTTTGCTTCGAATTAGCCAAATACAGAAAAGCACCTCTTCCTTCGTGTTCAGAAGTGAAGTTTACAAGCTCTTTTCCATTTATATCTTTAATACATCCATTTAAATCAATCGGATTTCCGAAAGCATCAGTTGCTTCAAAGGCCACTTGAGATGTCAAACCTTCAACTAAATATCCACCCTCTGGATAAAACTTTAAGTTTACAGCTTTCGCCTTCTTTTCGATTGCTCGATTATGCGGATATGTCTTTCTCGCATTCTTCATTATCTTTTTTTCTGTGTAACTACCCAAAACTGTAGGCTGATCAAATACTGGGATAATACGCGAATAAATAAGATCATTTCCCCAATTAAGCATATATTTTGTATAAGCTCTCACTTCGTAAAATCCAGAATAGAAAGGCAAGTGATCGAGTTTAAAGCTCCCTTTACTTCGTCCATTTTCAATGGGTAAGACTAACTTTGAAACTACATCTCCACCAGGATTAAGAAGTTCAACATATAGTGTCTTACTTAAATCTGCCGGTACATTTGTTGCGGCATTCACAATATAAGATTGAAAACATATCAGATCATCTTGATAATAACTTGTGTTATCAAGATGAAGGTATACTTTCTCTTGAGGCAGCATATTACCAAAACTCTCATACGCAAAAGCATGTTTACTTAATACATTAATAATACTATCAGAAATTGGTATCTGAGCAAAACCGTTTAATGCACTCATTAATAAAAACAAGATACCTGTGAATCTATGGATTTGGTTCTTCATAATAGGATTTTTTTAAAGTAGTTAGATATTAAAAAAACGAATAATACTCTGGTTTATAATAGTATAAAAAACATTCATCTTATTTTGTTCTAAATAAATACGAATTATACGGATATTATATCTTGTTCGATTCATTTTTAATAAATAGCTTTGATCAAAACAATTAAAGCATCGAATGAACCCGAAATCATATTACCAATCGCAGCGCAATGCTTTTGCAGCAACATTGACCAAATTAACAGCACTTCGCAATAAGATTACCTTTATAAAAGTCATCGATTTTATACTGGCGCTAACCTGCGCTTATCAATACATGCGACAAGATCAGTTCGGATATCTTGTTGGAATGGCTGCGCTTGTAATTACCTTTGTTATCTTACACAGATACGAGTCTAAGTTGATTGCACAAGCCGAACTAACTGCCACTCGTCTCAAATGCTACGATGCTGAAATCAATTACCTCAACGATAATCTCTCCGACTTTGATGAGGGAAATGAATACATCGAAGCACAGCATCCATATACTGTCGACCTCGATATCTTTGGGCGAAGCTCTTTATTTCAGGAGATGAATCGCACCATTACCACCGGTGGTAAACATCTTCTAGCTAATGTTCTAACCAATCCGATTACCGATACAGCTGAAATCATCGAGCGTCAGAAGGCAGCCCAAGAACTCAGTGACACAATCGATTGGATTGAAGAATTCAGGGCCAACGGAATCTCCTTTCGAACCAATCAAGCCGTATCCGATCCCGATCCGGAATGGGATTCATCGAAAAGCATACGTTTCTCTGGATTTGCCAAAAGTTTGATCTTTGCGAGTAACATTCTATTTTTTGCACTCATTGTGGCATCGTTATTCTACCCTCGTTTGCTTACCATTGTTGCAATGTACTATATCATGCAACTGTTCGTTTCTCTTTCTTTTTCAAAACGCATTGAGCTCATTCAAAACAGACTTACCCGTTTTGTAGGAGCCAACGTCAATTTTTATCGCTTGGTACAAATGATACAGGAAAAGGAGTTTGAGACCACTAAATTAAAGCAGATTTACAATCAGTTATTTGAGCAAGGGAATGCACTTGCAGCCTTTAAAGAAGTCAAAAGCATCATGGATAAATTCGACAACCGAGGCAATGTGATTGTTCTTTTTGGCCTGAATGGATGCTACATGCGCGACCTGCACATTATGCTACAACTACAAAGACTTGAAGCCAAACAGCTGCAACAAATTCCTGCATGGGTAAAAGCTGTATACGAACTCGACGCGCTTATCTCTATGGCAATCTATCGATTCAACCACCCCGAGTATTGTGTCCCTGCTATAGATACGACAACCATTGTGTCTGCCCACGAAATGGCACATCCATTATTGAAAGGCGAACATGTTGTAACCAACAACTTTACACTAGAGCAATTGCATGAATATTTCGTGGTTACGGGAGCCAATATGGCCGGCAAAAGTACGTTTCTACGCTCTGTAGGAGTTAATCTGGTGCTTGCGCTAACGGGGAATGTTGTGCGCGCAACGACGTTTCACTTCACGCCGATTCAATTATTCACCAGCATGCGGACTACCGACAACTTAGCCGGTGGTATATCGTATTTTCACGCCGAACTGCTTCGTTTGAAGAAGTTGGTTGATGCCGCCTCAGCCGGAAACCCGCTATTTATCATTCTAGATGAAATGCTCAAAGGCACCAACTCTACCGACAAACTCAACGGCTCTATTCGCTTTTTGGAGAAAATACGCACACTCCCTCTTTGCGGACTTATCGCGACACACGATCTCGCATTGGGAGAGTTAAGTACAAAGTATCCGACAGAGTTTCATAACATCTGTTTTGAGATAGAACATACCAACGAAGTCATCTCTTACGACTATAAATTAAAGCCAGGTGTTAGCCACAACATGAATGCGTCAATTCTCCTTAAACAAATGGGACTCATCGATTGATTAGCATGTATACTTATATCGACTTTTATGATACGACAAAAAGATTTTCTAATACGCCAATTCGAAGTAGTAGGCGCTGTGATTGCCAAAATATTTAAACTCTCTTTTCCCGGAGATAAAGACGAAATAGAAGCCATCTTCACAGAAGGACTCAAGGAGTTTGATCTCACAAAAGATTCGATTCGAACCCTTCCTGTAGATGAAGTAATCGCAAAATTGGGAGGGAAACAGCAACTCGAACTTTTTTCCGAACTCGTTACCATGTACGTTTCCAAAACAAACGATCCAGACTTGCTCTTGTTAAAACAAAAGTTGTCTGACCAACTTACACAAAACAAAATTTGCAACTTCTACGACTATATACAGTCATAATCGTCTTGCAAACTCAATATAGAAATCCCGCTAAAACGCCTTGCTATCGTGAAAAGACCGCAGAGCGTTTTAACGGGATTCATTTATATCCGAATTGAATAAGTCGCTTTTAGCGAAGTTTCTTCATATTGTCGGGAGGAAGGTTCTTGGCTCCAAACGACAGATTAGGCGTATCGCTCATAAAGAACTCAAGCAAACCACCGTCGGCGATCTCATTGTGTGTGATCCATGCACGGTTTAGCTTCTTACCGTTGAGCTTTACTTCTTTGATATAGACATTCGAAGGTGAATTGTTATGCGCCTTTATCGTGAAGCGATCTCCCTTGTAATAGTTTTTGTCGAGCGTAATCTCAGCACTGTCAAATACCGGAGAAGTCAGCAAGTAAACGTTATCACCGGGACAAACTGGATGAATCCCCATCGACGTGAGCACATACCATGCCGACATCTGCCCTACATCTTCATTTCCGCACAAGCCCATTACATCCGTACCATACGCTTGCTCACAAATCTTTCGCGTCCACTTTTGTGTCAGATACGGCTTACCTGCATACGCAAACATAAAAGGCACCTGATGCACCGGTTCGTTGGGATGATTGTAGTAATCGTTCCAAAGGAAATTATCGGGAGCTTGGTCAAAAAACTCGTTCAACTGTGCCAGGTATGCCTCTTTACCCATCAAGCGGATAAAGCCATACACATCGTGCGGAACAAACCAACCTTGCTGAAACGGATTCGACTCTACGCAATACAAATCGTGATGTAGCTTTCCTTTCCATTCGCCCCACGTTCCATCGCTGTTTTTTCCACAAAACCAACCCACGCTATCGTTCCATATCGTTGCATAGTTCGATGCACGGCGTGCATACGCTTTGCGTGTCGTTTTTTTGCCCAATGCGTTTGCCATTTGTGCCACACACCAGTCGGTATATGCATATTCCAGCGTATGCGAAATAGAGCGCGGCGTATATCCGAGCGGCTCATTGCCAAACTTATCCACACTATTCACGGCATAGTCGAAAGCTTTTGCCACATCATAGTTGCGAATCCCCTTCATGTATGCATCGGCAAGCACCGAAACCGCCGGGTTACCAATCATACAACCCGAGTAAGAGTTCATAATCTCCCAACGCGGATAATAGAAGCGTCCGCTCTTTTCGGCCAGACTAATCAGCGAATTGATCTCATCGTTTACAAGCGAGGGATTAATAATCGTTTGCAGCGGAAACTGACTTCTGAATACATCCCAACCACTAAAGATGGTGCGGTATACAAATCCGTCGGTTTTACTCACCTTTCCATCGCCACCGATGTACTCACCCGATACATCCGAACTAGCACGCGGATCGATCATCGTATGGTAAAGTGAGGTATAGAAGATCGTTTTGTCGCGATCCGACTTCCCCTCTACCCGCACATTTTGCAAGGCTTCACGCCACAAAGCATTGTTTGCCGATAAAGTAGCGTTAAAGTCCCAGCCCGGAATATCATGCTCGAGATTCTCCTTTGCCCCTGCGATACTCACAAACGAAATCCCGCACTTGAGCAAAACCTCTTCATTTTGTCGCGTTGCAAACTCGGTAAAGAAACCCAGATGTTTCCCTTGAGCCTCCTTTACATTGTATGTAACCACAGCATCTTTTACACACTGCTGATAATCGTCGGAGAATATAACGTGCATTTTGCGATCAAGCGAATCCGGAATCTCGGCACTCCATACACCGGTTGTGGTCATCGGTTTGCTCACCTGCGCGTAGAAGTAAACTTTGTAGTTCACATTCCCGTCGCCCGAGCCCCAACCACCGCCGGAAGAAGGACAATTCATCCAACCCTCTATTGTGTTTGCATCTACTTGTCGAATGTATTGTTCGGTCGAAGTACCACCAATGCGGCGTGCCAAATCGATCTGAATACGCGAGCTGTCACTCGCCGGATATGTCATCCGTATTATTCCCGCACGCGGAGCCGAAGTCAACTCCACATTCACGCCGTAATCATCAAGCATTACTTGATAATATCCCGCACTAGCTTTTTCGCGATCGTGCGAGTAGCGCGAGCGATAACCATTATCGGGATCCGACTCCTTTCCCGGGTTGGTATGCAAACGTCCTACCGTAGGTGTAACCAAAAAGTTACCAAAGTCGCCATACCAACCAATGCCACTCATGTGGATAAAGCTAAAGCCTTCGATATGCGGATGATGCCATGAATATCCGGGACCATTGTCTCCACCGGTTTTGGTATCGGGGCTCAACTGCACCAATCCAAAGGGCGTTGCACTTCCGGGAAACGTTTTCCCCAAACCATGTCCGCTCTTTCCTGCCTCGGCCGAAGTAGAAGCGCCGATAATCGGATTGATGTATTTGATTACATCCTCACCAGCTTGCGCGCTCAAACCTTCGAAAAAAGAAAGAGCGAAACATGCAAGAACAAATTGTCTGATGTTTCGCTTTCTCATAACTTAACTAAACTAAAACAATGATTTATAACAACACTACTGAATCAATGACGTTGGCTCCAGTAAAAATGTGAATTCATAATTTCCATACGGAATGCGATATTCGGGATTCGCGATAGCGCCCCACGTATCGATACAACCCAAACCGAGCTGCTTGAAGTCTACAGAAAGAACCGTGAAGTCCCTTTCGTCCAACTCGCCCGAGTGGCGTTGATCTTTTTGTTTGCCGTCATCCAAATCTTCAGTTGCAAAGTGAAGTGCTTTGGCATTAAACGCTTGCGGCGCGTGCACCTTTACACCTTTGCCGCCAAAGTCTACGAGTTTGAACCAACGAAGATCACTCTTGTTGCCCGTTTCTTGCGGACGAATATATGGGAAGAACTGGTCCGACACAAGTTCGGTATACGATCCAATAAACGCACTGTTGTTACGATCCGAATAACTCTCTACCGGTCCGCGACCATAATAGTTGATACGATCAAACGGTTTCTGCATAACCAATTGCCATCCCATACGCGGAAGCATCGGCATCTTCGAAGCATCTTCTGCTTTTGTAATCAACTGATTCGTCAATGCCAATTGCCCGTTTTCATTAATCATATATGTAAGCAACAATTCGGCTTGCAACTTCTCGAGCAGGTATTTCACCTTTACCTCTACACCGTTGTCGGTCTTGTTTACATCAAAACTCTCCTTCTTGGTAATCGGATTCTTCCAATCAGCAAGAGAGTTTTGCAACGAAGCACCGTAATCGTTGTCGGTAGGAGCGCGCCAGAAGTTAGGCTTCACCTCAAAACCGTCTTTCAAATACTCTTTGCCATTTACCTGATAACTCGAGATAAAGCCCGTTGCTTTGTTGAACGTCAACGCCACATTACCGGCTTCTACCGTAAGCTTCTTGCGTTGATCATCTACAGAAACATTTCCGCCGGTAGCCTCTTGTCGGTTATCGGCAAAGTTGTACGGATTCACCACAAACTGCTGGCGAGCCACGGTGTGCCCGGCAGGAACAAGATCTTTTGCTTGCTTTGTTTTGTAATATACCTGAAGCGTAAGCTCTTTGTCGGTTTGCGGAAGCGAATAGCCCAGTTTTACGTTCACACGCTTTTGCGGAGCCACTTGCAAGTTATTGATGGTACCGGTTTCGATCACATTACCCTCTTGGCTGAGTTCCCATACCATGTACACATTACCTAGGCAGGTAAAGAAGTTTTCGTTGTATACTTCAAGCACACCTTGCTTCGGTTGTTTCAAATCACTCCATACCGATTGCTGAATGTAGGCAACTTCGTCGAAGTGCGGATTATGTTTGCGATCGGGCGAAACCAAACCGTTGTTGTTGAAATTGTTTGACGAAGGCGAGTGCATACCATAGTCGCCACCGTATGCATAGATCATCTTGCCGTTGCGATAGTCACGTAAGCCTTGATCTACAAAGTCCCAGATATATCCGCCTTGCAAGTTATCGTATTTGCGATACAGATCCCAGTATTCTTTGAAACCGCCCATCGAATTACCCATGGCATGCGCATATTCGCACTGGATAAGCGGCATGCGTTTGTCGCGCTGCTTGCCGTACGACTCGAGGAAGTCGTAACCGACATAAAACGGACAAAAGATGTCTGTATAATATTTCTCGCCCGGACGTTGGTATTGCACCGGACGTGTTTGATCGATTTCTTTCATGGCTTTGTAGGCAGCCTCGAAGTTGCTTCCGTCGCCGCTCTCATTCCCCATCGACCAGATAATAACCGAAGGAACATTTTTGTCACGTTGTATCATGCGGGTAGTACGCTCTACGTGCGCCTTTTCCCAGTCGGGCATTCCCGCAATCGCCTCATAGCCGTGTGCCTCTACGTTTGCTTCATCCAAAACATAGATACCATACTTATCGCACAACTCATAGAAGTATTCGTCGTTCGGATAATGGCATGTGCGCACCGCGTTAATGTTGTTTTGCTTCATAATCATCACATCCTGAAGCATGCGTTCGCGTGGTACATAATACCCGTAATCAGGGTCTAGTTCATGACGATTCACACCTTTGATCAAGATGGGCTGTCCATTTACAAGCAACTGACCGCCTTTGATCTCGACACGCTTAAAGCCTACGCGTTGCGGGATGCTTTCTACCACATTACCGTTAGCGTCTTTCAGCGTAATGAGCAAGTTATATAAGTAAGGCGACTCTGCGCTCCAGCTGTTTACCGCACCCACGCCTCCTTGCATAGCGATCGTATTGCCTGTTGCTGCGGCCGTTTTCTTCCAAACTGATTTATTCGACGCATCGAAAAGCTCCGCCTCAACGGTACCGTTCTTAGCAGCATCGGCTACATCGACCGATAGTTGCAACGAGCCGCTTTTGTTATTTTGTCCCAGCTCGGCCACCACCGTGTAGTCGTTGATACGATTGGTATCACGCGCATACATAAACACATCGCGTCCTACACCGGCAAGGCGCCAGTAATCCTGAGCCTCAAGGTATGTGCCGTCGCTCCAGCGGAATGCCTGAAACGAGATCAGGTTCTCCCCTTTCTTTAGAAACTTCGACACGTTGAATTCTGCTGGTAATTTGCTGTCTTCGCTATAGCCTACAAACTCGCCGTTTACCCATAAGTAGAAACTTGATATCACCGAACCGAAGTGAATGAATACATCTTCACCTTGCCACGATTCGGGTATGGTAACCGTTTTACGGTAGCTACCTACAAAATTATCTTTCGTTGGAATATTGGGCGGTTCGGGTTTCATGAACACATCCCATATGTAATTCGAGTTTACGTAGATGGCTTCTCCGAAACCGTTTGTTTCCCAGTTGCCCGGAACAGGAATGGTACCCCATGCCGAGTCGTCGAAGTCGGTGCGAAAGAATGACTGCGGACGCTCGTCGGCGTTACGCACCCAATTAAACTTCCAGTCGCCATTGAGCAACAAGAATCGTTGCGATCCTTCACGGTTGTTCTTTACTGCCTCATCTTTGCTTTTATAAGCAAAATGTGTAGCCTTCATCGGCTCGCGGTTTATTGCATTTACCTGCGGATCGTGCCATTCGGTAAATGACTGAGCGTATAATGCCCCACTACTCATTCCAAGCAGTGCTGCCAGTGCAAAACGTTTATTCATGGTTAGCTTTTCGGTTTTTATTGCAAGGCAAATATATATAAATTTTCTTCCGTTTTAATGTACACCGTACACCACACACACGCATAAGCCATCGCAAATCAATTAGATAGCAACACAAACACGCTTTTCCGCTATCACCTCTTATTGTATATAGCAAACACAACTATACTGCATCACCAACGACACACGGCTCCACTGTATAAACAGGAAACGAGCATAAAACGCAAATTCCTCGAACCCTACTTTATTGTAAAGTATGCGCCATAGATTCAGCAAGCAAACATGCAGTAAAAACCCCACGAAAAAAATATGCATTCCCAAGCAAAATAATTTTCAAAGGAGGCGATGATAACCAATACCGGATACGCTTTATACAAATTGATGTTTGTACGAAAACATATACGATTCTTTTGCAATGCGCTGTTCCATCAAGCTTCTCGTTTTACACTAAGTATGACTTTCGTCAAAACACAAAAGCTCTTTTGCAAGAGCAATTCCATGTATTTACATGCATTTCGCACGCTAGATTGGAGAAATGGGTGGATTTTTCGGGTTTGGAAAACAGGGTTTTCGTATCGGAGAGTGGGCGGCTATATGGGTAGCATGGCTGCTCTTTACTGTAAAAATGGGGAATCTGCGTAAAAAGCATGCTTGGTGGGAGTAAATACCTCACTTGGTTTGCAAAAAAAGCTTGTTTGGTTCTTGAAAAAAGGTCATTTACTTCTCGGAAAGACTAAATTAGGTTTTTGAGGAGACTAAATATAGTCTTCGGGAAGAGTATTTTCAGTCACCACGAAGAGTGTTTTCATTCATAGTGAAGAGTGCGCGCAATCATAACGGTGAGTGAAAACAGTCTTCGTGGAAAACGAAAAACGTTTTCATGCATAACGCAAAGGGTATTGGTGCAACCTTTGTGCGTCAACGCCGTGAGGGGCTTACGTCTGTATGATTAGTCACCACGGTCTTGCTCCACGCTACTGTGGGGGAGTTGAGTTTTGCAGGATGTTGTTCGAAGCGGTGTGTTGTGATCGATTTGATACGTCGTTTTGAAGTTCTCGGTAAGGCCGCAAGGATTGTGTTACGACAACAGGCATTTCGGGCGGCAATCTGTCAGATTCTTTTTTGTCGGAAAAAGAGAGCATCCAGAGCAAAAAGGGGCTTTTCGAGGCATCGCAACTGTTTTCACGGTTCACAAGAACGCCAAGCACAAGAAATGAAAATATACAATAAGCAACGGGCTTATAGACTTTCCTTTAAATGAAAACTGTCTATAAACCCGTTACTATATTGCCGTAACTCCGCTGTTCTGTTACCTGTAAACCGGCTGCTAAAATACTTAGCGCGTGTATGAAGTTGTCTTTCGGTATCCGGCTTAAAAGCCTAGTGCCGCAAGGATTTTATCATTCAAATGTCTGTTGATTCCTTTGTAGGGATAGCAGTGGATGTGAATGGCGGGATTGAAGTTCATTTCAATGATGGCGTAATTTGTTTCATCTGCCGGCGCCGTAATGTCGGGAATCATCATATCGAGCCCCGTAATGCGCACGTGCATTGCTTTGGCCGCCTCCACCGCGATTGCTTTGTACGAAGGATGAATCTCGTCGGTAAAGTCGATGCTGTCTCCGCCGGTACTGATGTTGGAGTTCTCGCGCAGATAAACCACTTCGTTCATTCCCGGCACGCTATCAAAGATAAGTCCTTGCTGCTTGAGGAAAAGCTCTTCTTCACGACCTTTGCGAATTTTCTCGAGCGGTGTGCGATAGCCTTTGCCGCGCAACGGATCTTCATTCTTGCGATCAATCAATTCGGCGATCGTAAACACACCGTTGCCCACTACGTTTGCCGGAACACGGTGCAAGATACCCACCACTTCGTTGTCTATTAAGAAGAAGCGGAATTCGCGGCCCGCAACAAACTCTTCGATCAAGATGGTATTGTCGTGCTCAAAAGCAATTTGCAAGCCGGTGGCAAAGTCTTCCCGGTCTTCATTCACTTTGAGGATGGAGATGCCCAAACCAAAATTGGTCGACTTCGGTTTGATTACAATCGCTTTGCCCCGGAAGTATTCGAAGTCGAGCAAAGCTTCGTCTGCCGAGTAATACTCACGACCTCGCGGCGTACGTATGCCCGCCTTGTCGAGTACCTTTTTCGTAACCACCTTATTCTCCATCATCAACACCGAAACATAGTTATCGAGCGACGTCTTGGTAGCCTGCATCACATATTCTTCTTTCACGTGGTTATACAGGCGCACAAAGTTTTCCTTTCGGTCTACAATTTCGAAGCAAACGCCTTTGAGCAAGGCCGCTTTGAGTAGCAACTGAGTAGACATCTCCATGTCTTCGAGGCCAAAGAAGCGATATCCCTCGCGAGCGGTTTGTTGGCGATGCTCTTCGGCTTTCTTCATGTGGAAAGCCACAAAGCCATCTTGCTTGATTGCCTTGAAAAGCTTTACCCCGTCGCGCGATTCGGGTTCTTGTGCCAACTGGATGTTGTGCTCCATTTCGCTGCGATACAAGTCATTTTTCAACACACCGTATGCATCGAATACCGAAGCCATATCGTTGATGAGTTCGCGCGCGTCGTCGGCAATGGTTGTATGTTCCGAAACCTCGCACGGGAAACGACGCTTCAGGCAACGCCCGTAGCACGAAGCATTGTCTTGCTTGCACGTTACCTTGAATTGCTCTTCGGCATCGAAACGGGTGGTTTCTTCTTTGAGCAACGCATATATTAATAGCATGTGCGAAAAGTAGATGGCATGTGAGGATACGCCCGACTTGGTGAACGGATCCAGATCGAGCAGTCGCACTTCGAGATACGACGGCGCTCCGTTATCTTTCTCCAAGAACTTCATGCGCAACGGCAAATAGAGTTCTTTGGTACTGTTGAGACGACCTTCTTCCACTATCGTGGCAATCTCACGCTCATACGCCTCGATGCTGTAATAATCGAGCACAAACTCTTCTTTGTTGCGGTAGCCCAGCGGCCCGGTGCGAAGGCTGATGCTCACGCCACACTTCATGGGTTGCTTTTCTCCGGTCTTTAAAGAAACCACTTCGAAGTTGTCTTCGGCCAGAGGCGACTCGCCGTAGAGCCAAACCAGTATCCAGCGATAACGCATAAAGTTGCGCACCATTTTCAGATATACTTGTTCGCGCACTTCTTTGATCGTATTACCAAATGCGCGGGTATGCAACAGTGCCTCGAGCAACTCCTCAGGGAGCGAATAGTTGAAATGAATGCCCGAGATCAGTTGGCGGTGTTTGCCATAAATGCGGGCAATGGTTTCGCGGTAGATCTCCAGCTCTTTATCTTGCTCAGTATAGCGGGCAATGGGAATCTCTTTCTCATCGGGCAAAAGCGGCGGAAGGCTTTGCGGCCACAGGTATTCGTCGCCGATGTGCTCGGTAACCACGTCGTGCAGTGTTTCCATAAAGCCAAGCGCCTCGGCCACACTGGGTAGCGGTGGTGTGATCATTTCGATCTGACTTTCGGAAAAGTCGGTGGTGATGTATGGGTTCTTACCTTTGTCGCCAAACACATCGGGGTGTGTAGAGAGTGCCAACGTGCCGTCTGCGTTGACGCGTACGTTTTCTTTCTCAAGACCAAACTTTCCTCTGAGCAACAGGTGCTCCCATTGTTTGAAGTATTTGTTTCGTTCAGGATTTGTCATTGTTATATTGATTAGCGGTTATTATTGCGGTTGATTGTGCGCCGCGGCCAACTCGTGCAGTTGTGCGTTGCGCTTGCGATAAAGGAAATACAAAACGACGCCCTTCATCATGCTGGTGATCGAAATACTCCACCATACTCCGTCGATACCGAGCGAGGTTTCATGCCCCAGGTATAATGCCAACGGGATACGCAGCGATGTAAACACCACGCTTACCGTGGCCGGATATTTGGTAAGCCCTTGCCCGTTGTAGGTTCCGGCTGTAAGCATTTCCAAGCACATAAAGAGTTGCGACAGTCCCACGATAATCAGGTACGAACGCCCCATGGCAATGGTTTGCGGATCGCGCACAAAGATAAGTAGGAGTTGGTCGGGAAAGATCACAAAAATCAGCGTGGTAACAAGACCGATCCATGCGGCGGTTTTCAGCCCCGAACGATAGATCTGTTCGATTTCTGCATATTTTTTGGCACCAAAGCTCTGACCGGTCATGATAGAGGTGGATTGCATCAATCCGCCCATCAGCAAAAACGAAATGGATTCGACCTGAAGTCCGAGTTTTTGCGCGGCGATGGCATCGGTACCCCAACCCGCTACGATACGCCCGATTACAATGGCAATCAGCGTAAATAAGATGCGTTGTATGGCAACGGACGAACCGATCTTGATCAGTTTACCGAGGGAAATCCAACTAAAATCAAGCCATTTGATGCTGATCAGGTCTTGCTTGTAGATGATGTAAAAGAAGTAAACGGACGAACCCAACTGCGAGATCACCGTTGCCCATGCGGCACCGGCTACGCCTCCGTCGAGTACAATGATAAAGAGCGGATCGAGAATGATATTGATGATGTTGCCGTAAAGGACCGAACGAAAAGAGAGTTTCGTCTTACCGTGGGCATTGAGAATCGAGGTGAAAAGCAGGTTGAGAAAGGACAGGATTACCGAAACCGAACTAATCTTTAAATAAGTCTCGGC
>JBOFPV010000049.1:0-28725 GCA_051660585.1 Tannerellaceae bacterium | reverse complement strand
GACGCACTTGTGTAGAAGAAAGCATCCCTTTATAAATCATACGTTGCGTAGAAAGACTCACGATATAAAAACTGCGACGTTGGGTAATATCCAACTCCAGCGCAGCCCTCTCTACCTTCTTTCTCAAGATATAGAGCGCAAGTTCGAGTTCTTCGGGAGCAACACTACCCGAAACAAATATTTGCTTTATCTGCGGCTCGTTTTTACCCGAGTCGATACCAAGAATTTCGCTGCATACCGGAACATCCCTTACAGCAAGCAACGTAAGCGAAGCCTCCTTAATCGTAGCTTCAAGTAGCGCCATACAAGCATTGGCCTCGTCATTATCCTTCGGAAGAAAAACAAGTCCGGTACCATAACGACCCTTCTCGGGCACAGCAATACCCTGTAATAAGATAAATTCGTGTGGAATCTGAACCATAATCCCGGCACCATCGCCGGTCTTACTATCGGCACCCTCTGCGCCACGGTGTGTCATATTTTCAAGAATGCTCAATCCATTCTCTACAATCTCGTGCGATTTCTGACCATATATATTCAGGATCATTCCCACCCCACAAGCATCATGCTCTTGCGATGGTACGTATAGTCCTTGTGCTTCCGGAATTAAATTTCTCATTGTATGTGTAGTATATTTTTGTAATTAGAAAAAAGCAGGAAGCCCGATGTCTCACACACCAAGACTTCCTTTTGTCATTTAACAACCCAATTTAGCGAATAAATAATAATTCTCTATATTTTGGAAGAGGCCACATTTGATTGTCGACCATCAATTCCAATTTATCGATATGATATCGAATTTTATCCAAATAAGGAGCCACATGATCGTGATAAGCAATTGCCTTTTCACGGGCATCTTCAATGATATTGGCAGCTTTACGCTGATCTACCATTTCATGCACCAACGCATTCACAGCGTTCACATGCTCCGATATCTTAGCAATCAGGCGAAGCGGTTCGGCAGCCATCGTCTTATACTCGCTTTGTCCCATCAACTCTTTCAGACGAATCACATTCTCAAGCAAGCTCGATTGATACTGAATCCCTACAGGGATGATATGATTGAGCGACAAATCACCCAACACACGCGACTCGATCTGAATCTTCTTCGCGTAAATCTCCCATTTCACTTCGCTACGTGCATGCAATTCCACTTCTGAAAGCACACCCGTTTGCTTAAACATATCCAATGTTTGTTTGCTCATATAAGCATCGTATTGCAATGGCACACTTGTTTCACAGTCAAGACCGCGAGATTTAGCCTCCTCCTTCCAAGCATCGCTATATCCGTTGCCATCAAAACGAATCGGCTTCGACTCCTTGATATAGCTTTTCAAAACAGAGAAGATCGCCTCTTGTTTCGACACCCCACCGGCAATCAGCAATTCGATCTCCGTCATGAAGTTGTTTAGCTGATAAGCAACAGCCGTGTTAAGCGCAATCATCGACTCGGCACAGTTGGCCGACGAACCCACCGCTCTAAATTCAAAGCGATTGCCCGTAAAGGCAAAAGGCGACGTACGATTACGATCCGTATTATCAAGAAGCAATTCAGGAATTTGACCTACACCAAGCTTCAAGCCTTTTTTCTCATCTACGATAATCGCATCATGGATACTTGAAGTTTCAAACGCATCCAAGATAGACGACACCTGAGTACCCAAGAAAGAAGAGATAATAGCCGGCGGAGCCTCATTTGCACCCAATCGGTGCGCATTATTTGCCGAAGCGATAGCAGCCTTCAGCATTGCGTTGTTTTTGTAAACCGCCATCAGCGTATTTACGATAAACGTAATAAACAGTAAGTTTTGAGTTTGGTCTTTGCCCGGAGAGAAAAGGTTTACACCCGTATTGGTAATCAACGACCAGTTGTTGTGTTTTCCCGAACCATTTACACCTTTGAAAGGCTTTTCGTGAAGTAGCACTCTGAAATTATGGCGCGAAGCTACGCGCTTCATTACAGACATGATAAGCAGATTATGGTCTACAGCGAGATTGGTCTCTTCGTAAATAGGCGCCAATTCAAACTGATTAGGAGCCACTTCGTTGTGTCGTGTTTTTACCGGTATTCCAAGCAAATAAGATTCGTACTCAAGATCCTTCATAAACTCCTGCACCCTTTTAGGGATCGCACCAAAGTAATGATCTTCGAGCTGTTGGTTTTTCGCACTTTCGTGCCCCATCAAGGTACGCTCCGTAAGCATCAAGTCGGGACGTGTAGCAAACAAATCCTCATCAACAAGGAAATATTCTTGTTCCCATCCAAGGTATGAAGTAACCGATTCTACGTTTTCGCTAAACAACTTACAAACTCTTGTCGCAGCCTCATCCACCACACTTAGCGATCTGATCAACGGCGTTTTGTAGTCGAGTGCCTCTCCGGTATACGCAATAAAGATGGTAGGAATACAAAGCGTATCGTCGATTACGAAAGCCGGAGAAGAAGGATCCCAAGCCGAGTATCCACGCGCCTCAAAGGTATTTCTTAATCCGCCATTCGGGAAGCTCGAAGCATCAGGTTCCTGTTGCACCAACAGCTTACCGCTAAATTCTTCCATTACACCACCTGCGCCATCGTGTTCGATAAAAGCATCATGCTTTTCGGCCGTACCTTCGTTTAGCGGGTGAAACCAGTGCGTATAGTGAGTTGCCCCCTGTTCCAAAGCCCACATTCGCATTCCTGCAGCCACATGATCCGCAATCGAGCGATCAATAGGCAATCCGTTATCAATAGCATTGACCAGCTGCTTATACGTATCTTTTGTCAGATATTTCTGCATTGCTTTTCGGTCAAAGACGTGTTGTCCGTAATATTCAGACACTTTCTTTTCGGGTACAATCGCATCTACAGCCTTTCGGTTCGATGCTTTCTCTACAGCATGAAAACGTGAGATTGACATAGTTTATAAATTTTAAGCTTGATGATATAATTCGTTTATTTCCCCGGCGAAAGCCCCTCATTCGGAATTCTCCCGTCGGAGAAATAAAACAAATCCTTATAGAATCAGTAAATAATATGATATACTAGAATTTTGCTCCTTTGATTCTTTCGATTGCCGCAAGGCAATTTTCACGCGTACCAAAAGCCGTAAGACGGAAGTAACCCTCACCACTAGGACCAAAGCCCGAGCCCGGAGTACCCACGATATTCAACTTCGTAAGCATAAAGTCAAAGAAATCCCAAGAAGACATACCCTCCGGAGTTTTCAACCAGATATATGGAGAGTTTACACCACCCACAATACTCAGACCTTGCTCCTTCAGACCTTCGCGAATCAACTTCGCATTTTCGAGGTAATAAGCAATCACCTCTTTCACCTGGCGTTTTCCTTCTTCAGAATATACAGCCTCAGCCGCACGTTGAATTACATAAGGAACACCATTGAACTTTGTGCACTGACGACGATTCCATAGTTTGTTCAACGAAACCGGAGCACCTTCAGCCGTGTAAGCCATCAATTGCTTAGGCACCACCGTGTATGCACAACGCGTACCGGTAAATCCGGCCGTTTTAGAGAAACTTCTAAACTCGATCGCACACTCCTTCACACCTTCGATTTCGTAGATACTATGAGGAACATCCTCTTCTGTAATAAACGCCTCATAAGCCGCGTCAAACAAAATGATCGCCTGGTTGTCAAGCGCATAATCAACCCATTGCTTCAATTGATCCTTTGTCAGTGTAGTACCGGTAGGATTGTTTGGGAAACACAAGTAGATCACATCTACACGTTTTTCCGGAAGCGATGGAATAAAGTTGTTTTCGGCCGTACATGGAATATATACCAAATTATTCCAATAGCCCATTTCGTTCAACGAACCGGCACGTCCTGCCATCACGTTCGTATCAATATATACAGGATACACCGGGTCCATTACAGCCACCGTATTATCTATCCCCAAGATATCTCCGATATTACCGCAGTCACTTTTAGAACCATCACTCACAAATACTTCGTCAAAGTCAAGTTCTACGCCACGCGGACGGAAATCATTTTCAATAATCTGATCAATCAAAAAGCGGTATCCTTGCTCCGGGCCATACCCTCTAAACGAAGCAGACACAGACATTTCATCCACCGCATTGTGCATAGCCTTTACAACCTCAGGCACCAATGGTTTGGTAACATCTCCAATACCCAAACGGATAATCTCCGCTTCAGGGTTAGCAGTTTTATAGGCTTCTACTCTTTTTGCAATCTCCGAAAACAAATAGCTTCCGGGTAATTTCAAATAATTTTCATTAACTAATGCCATATATATATTCTTATACTAAATTGGTTGTTCCTTCAAATACAGTCACTGCATCACCTGTCATGAACACATGATTTGTTTTTTCGTCCCATTCGATCACCAAGTCACCCCCTAGCAAATGAATCGTTGCCTTACGCTCGGTAAGACCATTCAACACAGCCGCCACAAGCACAGCGCAAGCACCCGTACCACAAGCCAGCGTTTCGCCTGCACCACGTTCCCACACACGCATATTCAGCGTATTGCGGTCTATTACTTCAATAAATTCTGTATTTGTACGTCGGGGGAAGATCGTGTGGTTTTCAAACAAAGGGCCAAGATAAGGAAGGTGAAGGTCTTTTATATTTTCGGTAAAAATTACTGCATGCGGATTACCCATCGAAACAGCTGTAATGCGCCAGTCTTTACCATCTACGTGCACAGGCTCAGCAATCATTCGCTCGGTGTTCCATGTTACCGGCACGTTGGCAGCCTCCAGAATCGGCTCACCCATATCTACCGTTACACTTTTCACCGCATTGTCTTCAATATTGAGTCGCAACACTTTCACACCGGCACCGGTTTCGAGTGTAATCACATCTTTATTTATAAGACCTTTATCGTATACATACTTTGCTACACACCGCGCTGCATTCCCACACATTTCCGACTCAGAACCATCCGAATTGAACATGCGCATCCTAAAGTCGCACGTTTCCGAAGGCAGAATCATCACCAACCCATCAGATCCGATTCCGAAGTGACGATCGCTAAGCTTTCTTGCCGCATCGGCAAAGTCGGCAATCTCATGGGTAAAGCCATTTACATATATATAATCGTTGCCGGCTCCTTGCATTTTTGTAAACTGTAGCATATTTCTGTATTTTTGTAATAAATATTACCTTTATGTTACTTATATCACATTCACGCAAACAAAAGTACACATTAATCTGAATTATCAAAACGAAAAGACGTAAAGAAATCACATTCCACAAACATTTTATCATTTATTAAATAATAAAGTATGTTTTTGTCACATAAAAGAACTTTTACAAAACCATCTGCAAGAGGAATCAAAAAGAAAACCACAAAGCGTAAACCATAAAGCAACCAATCACTTACAATATGACACAAAAACAACACACTACATTAATCACATGAAAAATAGATTTTGAACACTATAGAATTGTGTTTTTGAAATAAACCTTTAATTTTGCAACACGAAATATTCAACTCGTAATTAAATAACGCTTTTAAAGATGATTGACAAAATAAATACGCTACTAGGTGAAGTAGAAAATCTATCGGCAGCAAATACAGAAGAATTAGAAGCACTACGTATCAAGTACCTTAGTAAAAAAGGTGAAATCTCTCTATTGTTCAACGAGTTTCGCAACGTAGCTCCTGAGCAAAAGAAAGAAGTAGGTAAAATGCTTAATATCCTTAAAGATACAGCGCAAAACAAAATCAACGCGTTGAAAGAAGCATTTGAAAACATGAGCGGAAGCAACGACGAGATCGATCTTACACGCACAGCCTATCCTATTCACCTGGGCACACGCCACCCGCTATCTCTAGTAAAGAAAGAGATCTGCGACATCTTCAACCGTCTTGGCTTCAGCATCGCCGAAGGTCCGGAAATTGAAGACGACTGGCACGTATTCTCATCTTTAAATTTCGCAGAAGATCACCCTGCACGTGATATGCAAGATACATTCTTCGTAGCACACACACCGGAAGTACTACTTCGCACACACACATCATCGGTACAAACACGCGTAATGGAGACTACACAACCTCCTATCCGCATCATGTGTCCGGGACGTGTATACCGTAACGAAGCTATTTCGTACCGTGCACACTGTTTCTTCCACCAAGTAGAAGCACTATATGTAGACAAAAACGTATCGTTTGCCGACCTAAAACAAGCCCTTTTGTTCTTCGCAAAAGAGATGTTCGGTGCCGACACAAAAATCCGTCTACGTCCGTCATACTTCCCATTCACCGAACCATCAGCCGAAATGGACATCTCATGTAACCTATGTGGAGGCAAAGGCTGTCCTTTCTGTAAACACACAGGATGGGTAGAAATCCTAGGTTGCGGTATGGTAGACCCTAATGTACTTGAAAGCTGCGGTATCGACAGCAAAGTATACTCAGGCTACGCATTAGGAATGGGTGTAGAACGTATCACCAACCTGAAATACCAGGTAAAAGACCTTCGTTTGTTCTCCGAAAACGACCAGCGTTTCCTAGAGCAATTCGAGTCGGCACATTAAGCTTATCCTACTCATAACATACAAAAACCGGATATCACGAGAGCAACCTCCCGAGTTATCCGGTTTTTATTTATTCTAATACGATCTGACAAATCAAAGCCACGAAGAAAACTTTCGAATATACCAGCGTTTTATCAAATTGGTAACAAAGAGATACATCATAGAAATCACCACCAACCACATATAAAAATGCCATGGCATCGACGTAAAACCAAGCGTTACACCAATCGGCGTGTTGGGCAATACAAAACCTACACACAACAACAAACAGGCCGTACCCACAACCACCCTGCTGGGTCTCGATTCAATAAACGGAATCTTTTCGGTACGAAGCACCTGCACAATCAAGGTCTGCGTCACCAAACTCTCCAGAAACCATCCCGTTTGAAACACAGCCTGATGCTCTATCGTATTTGCCCCGAACACCCAAAACAAAACCCCGAAAGTCAGGTAATCAAAAAACGAACTCGGAGGCCCCATATACAACATAAAACGCTGAATATCGCTCGCCTCCCACTTTCGAGGCTTCTTCAAGTAATCTCGATCTACCTGATCCCAAGGCAACGAGATCTGCGACAAATCATACAACATATTCAAGATCAGAATCTGCAATGGCAACATCGGCAAGAAAGGAAACAGCGCACTCGCTCCCAGCATCGAAAACACATTCCCAAAATTCGAACTAGCCGTAATCTTGATATACTTCATGGTATTGGCAAACGTTTTGCGCCCCTCAACCACACCATCATTAAGCACATTCAAGCTCTTCTGCAAAAGAATAAGATCTGCACTCTCCTTGCTGATATCCACAGCCGTATCTACCGAAATACCCACATCAGACTCACGAAGCGATGGCGCATCATTGATCCCGTCACCCATAAAACCAACCACAAAGTTTTGTTTGCGTAAAGAAGCCACAATACGCGACTTCTGCAAAGGAGTAAGTTTGGCAAAAATATGATTCTTCACCACAACCGTAGCTAGTTGATCATCAGCCATCTTATCAATCTCCGAACCTTTAACCACATTATCGGTATCCAACCCCACCTCTTTACACACCTTCCTCGCCACAATATCGTTATCACCCGTAAGCACCTTCACCTGTATCCCATTATCCTTCAAGTGCGCCAATGCCTCTTTGGCCGAAGCCTTTGGCGGATCCAGGAACGCCACAAAACCATCCAATACAAGATCCGATTCATCCTTCACCGTATAAGCCTCTGCATTATGCACATCGTAATATTTGTGCCCCACAGCCAGCAACCTCAATCCATCGGCATTCTGCTCATCAGCCAATTGCACGATACGCTGTTTATCCTCACTCCCAAGCACCTCCGCACCATTACCTTTATCAATAAGCACCGAGCTTGCAATCATCTCCTCTACAGCCCCCTTACAAATCAACAAAAACTTACCGGTCTGCTTATTTTGCAACACAACAGACATCTTTCGCCTGATAAAGTCAAACGGAATCTCATCCACCTTTATCCATTCATTCTCCAAAGCCTCTCTGCCCTGTAGTTCTTCATTCTTCAGGATAGCCATATCCACCATATTCTTCAAGCCCGATTGAAAGAAACTATTCTGAAAAGCATATTGCAGCACCTGCTCACTCTCTCGACCAAACGGATCAAGATGCTTAATCAACACAATGCGGTCTTCCGTAAGCGTACCCGTCTTATCAGTACACAGCACATTCATCGCACCAAAGTTTTGGATTGAATTCAATCGCTTTACAACTACCTTATCCTTCGCCATGCGCATAGCTCCTTTGGCAAGATTGGCCGTAACCACCACCGGAAGCATCTCAGGTGTTAGTCCCACCGCTACAGACAAAGCAAACAACAAAGCCTCTACCCAGCTCCCTTTAGTAAATCCCGAGATAAAGAAAACCACCGGAGCAAGCACCAACATGAAGCGAACCAAAATCCAGCTCACTTTATTAATCCCCACATCAAAACTCGTCTGTACTTTAGTCTGTGTCAACGACGAAGCCATCGCACCAAAGTAAGTACCACTACCGGTAGCCAACACAATTGCTTCGGCTGAACCGATATCCACATTGGTCCCCATAAAGCAAATATTCTCAATCATCAAGACCGATTCCTGATTGTTCGAAGTTACGCCGGCCTTCTTTTCTACCGGTAAAGCCTCTCCCGTAAGAGCCGACTGAGAAATAAAAAGATCCTTACTATGCAATATACGCAAGTCGGCCGGAATAATATCCCCTGCAGCAAGCACAACAATATCACCGGGCAACAACTCCTCCATCAAGATCTCCTGCTTCACACACACACCTTGATCATCTGTCCGCTTCACCATACACGTCGTATGCACCAATGCACGCAGAGCAGCCGCACTCTTACCCGATTTATATTCCTGCGTAAACTTAATCACCACCGAAAGCAAAACCATCACAACAATAATCAACACCCCTTCCCTGTCACCCGTACTCAGAGACACTGCTGCCAAAATAAAAAGAACAAGATTAAACGGATTATTGAAAGCATGGATCAACTGTACATACCAAGGCTTCTCCTTATCGTGCGAAACAACATTTCGTCCAAACTTCTTTTTTGCCGAATTTACCGCATCCGGACTCAATCCATCTGCAGACGAATCAAACTCCCTCAGTAAATCCTCTTGTGGCAATGCCGATAAATACCTTACGTGACTTATAATCAACAACTCATCAGCCGAAGGTTCATGCTTTCCGATATTCTTATGAATCGTTTTATAAAAGGCTTTTCTCATGATCGTTTATACATAACAGTCTTAATTGTATAACAAATAACACGGTAATAGTTTCTAGGAGCACCCTTCCAACCTCAATATTTACTATATTTGATCAATAAAATAAAACACATACACCATGAATTTACAATATGAGTAAAACAATCAGCACAACACTAACCCTGATAGCCGGCCTAGGCCTCACTGCTACAGCCCAACAAACACACAAACAGCCCAACATCGTACTCATCATGTGCGACGATATGGGATTCTCAGACCTCGGTTGCTACGGAGGCGAAGTAGAAACCCCAAACATCAACAAGCTGGCACAAAACGGCACACGCTTCACCCAAATGAAAAATGCCGGACGCAGTTGTCCCAGTCGCGCGTCCCTACTCACCGGCTATTACCCACATGCCGCAGGAATAGGCTGGATGACAGCAGTAGACGAGCACCGTACCGGCTATCGCGGACAAATAGCCGACAACATCCCAACCCTTGCCGAAGTACTACGCACTGCCGGCTATGCCACCTACATGAGCGGCAAATGGCACGTTACGGTAGACGGCGCCTTCAACGGCCCCAATGGCAGTTACCCCTCACAACGCGGATTCGACCACTACTATGGAAGTCTGAGCGGAGGAGGCAGCTACTACACACCCAAAGCACTCTATCACAACACCGACAAGATCGATCAAGTCCCCGACGACTACTATTACACCACAGCCATCACCGATACGGCCGTGAGCTATATCAACCGTCACAACTTCGATCAGCCCATGTTTATGTACGTAGCCCACTACGCACCACACCTGCCGCTCGAAGCACCCAAACACCGTATCGAAAAATGCAAAGACCGCTACAAAGCAGGCTATGACGTACTCAAGCAAGCACGCTTCGAACAACTCAAAAAGAAAGGACTCATTCCGCAAGACATGACCCTTCCACTTCACCAGCGCGAGTTCAACGGCAAACGCCCCGCTTGGAACGAACTCAGCGACAAACAGCAACAACAATGGATCAACGACATGGCCACCTATGCAGCCATGATCGAAATCATGGACGACGGCATCGGAGCCTTGGTAGAAAACCTCAAGCAAAAAGGCGAATACGACAACACCATCTTCCTATTCCTCAGCGACAACGGATCTACCAGCGAAGGCGGCTTCATCAAGCAACTCATGGCCGACCTCAGCAACACCCCCTATCGTAGCTACAAGCAATGGTGTTACCAAGGCGGAACCAGCACCCCGCTCATCATAGCAGGAGGCAAAAACACACCGCTAGCCGGCAAACAACAAATCTGCAATCAGGCAGCACACATCATCGACCTGTTCCCTACATGCATAGACCTAGCCTCTGTGTCGTATCCTAAAAAGCACAACGGCAACAAGGTAGCCCTACAAGGAACCTCGCTACTTCCGGCACTCAAAGGCAAGCAGCTACGCAAGCGCGACCTTTATTTCGAGCATCAAACCTCATGCGCCATCATCTCCGACGGATGGAAACTCGTACGTGGCAACGGCAAAAAAGACTGGGAACTCATCAACCTCAGCACCGATCCCTTCGAGCAGCACGACCTCTCGCAAGCCAACCCTGCCAAAGTAGCCGAGCTCGAAAAACGCTGGAACAAATGGGCCCACAAGCAAAACGTATTCCCATTCGAATACCTCCCATGGACCGAGCGCATCAACCACTACAAAAAGCTCAACCCCGACCAACGCGGCGAATAGCAACGCAATAGCATTATGTAGCATCGCGCACTACAAGCCAACACATTTCGCAAACGCTTATTTTTATTATACACCAAGGGCTGCCTACTTGCACAACGCAAACCAGGCAGCCCTTTACTTTACTATATCTCAACCCCTATTACCAACCAGGATTTTGCACAAGTGAAGGAGTACGCTTCAACTCATCATCCATTATCGGAAACAAGTAGTGACGAGGTGTCACAAAAATACGCTCTTCAAGACAGAAACGTTTCATCTTGTACATCTTTCCATTAATCTCAATTTTACCATTCGGATCTTCCACCGGAATCATTCCATTAGCCAAACGTTGTGTTTGCGGATATGGCCAGTAGTTTTGCGAACGCTCATTATTCGTTGCCCCTGCACTAGCCCAAGCCTGCTCCTTAGCCAATTCCTTTTGCGAGGATGGTTGTAGATACAAGCGACAAGCCCAAATACGATTATTCTCATAAAACAACTCTACACGACGTTCACGTTGAATATAACTATTCATCAAGTCCTTATCTCCCGCAACCTGCGGAGGCATCGGAGCCATAAACGACCTTGCTCTCACTTTATTGATCATATCGTAAATTTCCTGATTTGGACCAGTCGTTTCATTTACAGCCTCCGCATAGATATAAATAAACTCTGGCAATCGCCATACCGGAGGAGCAGAAATAGAGAATGACTTATCCCTGTTCCAAGATTCTTTCAAGAACTTACGCAAGAAATATCCCGTAGTTGATGAATTAGAAGCACCTAGTTTATCAGCACCTTCAGCTAAATTTATCTTTACACCTTTAAACGTCGAACCATGATAAATCACATCCCTATGCATTCTCGGATCTCTTTTTATTCCTTCATACGGATTTTCATCATCATAGCCATCAGCTTTAGCCCGTTCGGCATATACCGGATAACCATAACCATCTGGCCCCACATACTCATACTCATCAACCTGCTCCTGCAAAGGCATCTGACGCGAACTACCTCCGGCAGAAGGAGGATACACATCTCCTTGCCAAGCTTCCCATTTATCTTTTGTCACAAACCACACAGCCTCTGTTTGAAAAGCCCGCATATCATGATACATATCCCACAAACGAGAATAAACCTTAGAGTTATTACGATCCTGTTCACCATCATCATTAAAATCGTTCGCATTATACTGCTCATAAAGAGAATAACGATTCTCTCCGTTCACTTTCAAGTCGATCACAGCTTTAGCAGCAGTTTTGGCAGCCTCCCACCTTCCCGCATCATACGCATACTCACCCGTAAACTGGCGTGTATCTTCAGGAAAAGAACCACCATTCCACATTGGCGTAGCAGCAATCCAACGCACTATTGCTTTCAAACCCAAGCAAGCCCCTTGATCTACACGACCAAAATCAGAGCTACCCCACTTAGCAGGCACTCGTTGATAGGCTGAATCTACGTCTGCACAAATCTTTTCGACAATAGCATGAACCGACTCCTTTTTAAAATCCATTTCACCCTGCGGATCTTTCAAGTAATTCATATACACCACTTCGCCATACGATCTCAACAATAAATAGTGCAAATATGCTCTAAAAAAATAAGTCTCTCCAAGGCGCTTCGACAAATCACCTGGCTCAAGCGGATTATCCGGAGTATTGTATTTTGCAACCCCGTCTAAGATCACATTCGACTTTCTTATTTTAGCATACAGATCCCACCAATACTGACCACAACTACTTCTATCAGGCATTCCCATCGAAGACCAGTCTCCGGTATTGAATTTATTCGTCAAACTACCTTCAGCCGTAGAACCTTCACATTCATCGGTTACTGCGGCAGTCGAAAAGTGATTAAAATAAACCAACGGTTTGTTTGCGTCTTTGGCATTTGCATACAGGTCGGTAACCAACTGATTTACCTTATCATAACGCATAAACACCTGCTCCTCATCCATCTGATCATCAGGCTTTCTATCTAAAAAATCATCATTACACCCAGTCGAGAGCAAAGCCAATGCTCCAAACATAAGCACTGAACTGAAATTATGTATTTTTATTTTCATGATTTACTACTTTAAGGCTATTATCAATAAGTGATATCTATTCCAAAATTAAATACACGCTGTATCGGATACCAATCGCCCGACCCCTCTCTTGTTTCAGGATCAATATCCACATCCTTCAAGTTATCCCAGGTCAGCAAATTTAAACCCTGCACGTATACACGCACATTTTGCAAACCGGCAAAGCGAATAGCCGACTTAGGTAGTGTATACCCGATCTCTACATTCTTCAAACGCATATATGTAGCATCGTAAAGGAACAAACTACTATTGCCATTTTTATTGTTACTATGATCGCCATAATGCAAAGCAGGATATGTAGCAGTCTCCTTCGTCTCAGGTGTCCAACGATTCAAGTGCATAGGCTTCACTTTACCATATTTATCTTGCGAAAACAATGGAAAATCCCAAACAGCTGCACCATGCAATAAGATCGAGCTATTTGTAGCACCTTGAAACAACAAGCTCAAGTCAAAACCCTTGTACTGAATACCCACCGGCAATCCAAACTGAATCTCCGGCGTACGCGGATTACCCATAGCTGTTCTATCTGATAAATCATCGATCTTACCATCACCATTCAAGTCTTTATACACTACATCACCCGGACGCAGCTTACCCCACTGTTGAAATCCCGAACCATTATTCATTGCATTGAGCCGATCAGCTTCTTCTTGAGAGTCTACAAAATGATCAAACACATACACAAAATGTTCGTCAATTCGTTTTCCTGTTGCTTGTCTCCATCCATATTCACGAGGTATCTCATTCATGAATACGATCTTATTTCGGGCAAATGTAAAGTTCGGTTTGATGTAATACCGAAAATCCCTTCCAATAGAAGCATTCCATCCAATCTCAAAATCCACCCCTTGATTATCTACAATACCAGAATTTACAAGAGGAGCATCTTTGCCCACAATATCCGGGAAACCAAGCTTATCACCACCACCAAGGTCTGTAATAATATCATAACGATGCTCTTTGAAGTAATCAGCCGTAAATGACAATCGCTGATTCAAGAACGTAGCATCAATACCAATATTCAGCTTCTTCGACTTCTCCCAAGTTAAATTCGGATTTGCCAGACTACCTTCCGACACGCCACCACCGGCACCCGAATTGAATCCGTTTGTCCCAAAACTATAATCGCCACCACCGCCAAAATATTGCAGATAGATAAAGCGTGCGCCTCCCGGAATCTTATCACTACCCACCAGACCATACGATCCACGAATTTTCAAGTTATCGAGCCATCGACGCGTTCCTTCCATAAATTGCTCCTCGGTTACAACCCAACCCATCGATCCCGCAGGAAAAACACCATATCGTTTACCCGGAGCAAAGTTTTCCGAGCCATTATACCCAACATTAAACTCTGCCAAGTATTTGCTATTATAAGCATACGTAATACGTCCCGTTACACCTTGATAACAAAAAGAAACTTGGTTATTAATATCCTTCTGTGAGCGATTGAAAAGAACAAGTCCTCCCACATCATGCCCATTAAAGTTACGAGCATAATCCAGTTTCAACTGATAATAAGTACGGCTTACAGTAGCATTCTGACTAAAACCATTTCCGATAGTTTGGTCGATTTGATACTTATTACCATTGGTATAAAGACCATCGTATGCCTGCGGATTCCTATAAATATCGGTACCTGCCACTGGCTTAAAAGTCGCATATCCGGGAAACTCTCGATACCCTTCCGAGTAACCATTAACAACACGATTCACCCAACGACCCTCTTCGGCATCATACGAAAACACCCCTTCTATTTTCAAGCCCTTGGTAATAAAATCAAGCTTATGCCCCAAAGTAAAAGATCCATTTAGCGATGTATTCTTCTCATTTAGATACCCTGTACGTGAAAGTTCACCCAAAATATTGTAACGATAAATCTGATCTCCGAAAAGCATACCTAAAGGATTATTTGCAACAAACTCCTTATTCCCCTCATTTCCGTTAGGTTCTACCACAATAGGCAGATAAGAGGGTTGCGTATTACACAATTCCACAATACGAGCAGCCGTTGTACCCGGCGCATTTCTGTCGGTAATACGAGCACCTAAATCGAGGCGAGCATAAAAATCCTTTGTGATATCCACATCAATATTCGACCTGAAGTTGTAACGTTTAAACACTGCCTGTGTATCATAATCAGACAAATCCGTATGCTTATAGTTACCATTTTGGTGAAAATAATTAGCCATCACATAATACCTAGCCCTATCTGAACCACCCACAATAGACAACGAGTAGTCTTGTTGAAAACCAGGCTTAAACGCATAATCAAAATAATCCCAGTTATAACCTAATCCATCCGAGTTATCACCTTTCGCCTGCCTAAACTTATCAATTGCATCCTGAGAGAAAAGATTCAAGCTTTGCAGATCTGCACCCGGATTATCATTCATTATAGCCTCATTATAAAGCGTGGCATAATCTGCCGAACCTAAGTACTTGGGAAATTTCACGGGATTATTTACACCCACCGAAGCCTTAAAGTTCACCGTCGCTTTCTCCTGAGCCTTCCCCCGTTTGGTAGTAATAATCACTACACCATTAGCACCACGCACACCATAGGGAGCTGTAGCCGAAGCATCTTTCAATATCGAAAATGTTTCTATTTCCTCCGGAGCAAGATAATTCATATCACGCTCTACTCCATCAACGATAATAATAGGAGATTTATCACCATAAGTACCAAAACCACGAATCTTTACATCAGCAGCATCTACTCCAGGTTCTCCACCCTGAAATTGATTCACCATCAACCCCGGCATTCTACCCGCTAGTGCATTAGTCAAGTTTGCAGTAGGACTTTGTTTCAAATCCTTTGTTGTAATAGTAGAAACAGATCCTGTAATCGTAGCTTTCTTTTGTGTAGTATATCCAACAACCACAACCTCTTCCAAAGCCTTCGAATCCTCTACCATCTTGACTTTTAAGTCAGTTTTACCATCAAGCTTAACATCCTGCGGTTGATAACCAATGTAGGAAAAAACCAAACTTGCATTTGCATACGGCACCATGATCATAAAGTTACCTTCTAGATCTGTAATTGTCCCCTGATCTACCCCTTTCACACGAATATTAACACCGGTGAGTGGCTCATTAAATTCATCCAAAACCACACCTTTAACCCTAATACCCTGCTGGGATACAACACTCACCGCATCTTTTCCTCTTAAAATATCAGGCTTAGGCAACGGATCATTTTCTGCAAATAAAAAAGACGGAGCCAGTACCGACACTGACAAAAGCATTTTTAAGAAAGGCGGTCTCGACTTCAAGTGCTCATTGCAACCAGCCAAGACTCTTGCTGTACGTTTTTTCATGATACGTAAGATTTAAATAAGTAATAATAGTTAGTATTAGAAGTTCAAACAGTGTGTATTTTGACACAAAAATACATATACAAACTACAATTGCAACATGTTATTTAATTTTCACCATTATATCATATATTTATTTCAAGCAACTATACTCAACCTAATTTTTAACAAGATTACATCCTCTACACAAAATTAAGGGCTGCCTGCTTGCACAACGCAAACCAGGCAGCCCTTAACTTATTTACCCTTTAGGTGGATGTGGATCATTACCATAACTATTCTTTTCTCTAATTCTTCCATTCTGACCATGAATTAGAACTTCAGACTCTTGGTTAATAGCAATGCTTCTTGCTCGATCAATAGCCTCTCTTTGAGTTCCATAATTCTGTGTGATCTTCGAGTTATTTTCACCTCGCACCCCCCAACCTTGTGGCGTTTTTACAACATGTTGATTCTTCCCCATACAATTAACGTTTATGACAAGTTGGACAACAGTAAAAACAACCATCAACGTTAAGATAATACTTTCTTGCTTCTCTTACAGCCTCTGCGCAAGTTGCAAAATAGCCCAATCCAATTAGATTAGAAGAATTAGGTAAGTAGCTACATGTGCTTTTGTGTACTTCATGCTCACCTGACGACTGAGCGTTTTTGTTTACGTAGTAATAATCCATTTTTTAATTTTACAAATAAGTCAACCTTTAATTGTACAGATATATATGCCGGTTGATATAAGCAATATATACTGTTCTTGATGATATTCAAATTTACATTACAACTGTGCAACCTATCTGCACTTCTTATTTCTTTTGAATAATATCCTCTACTTTAAACTCAAACACATAATCATTTTTTACATCCTCGATCACTACCGGAAATAATATTCGCACCGTTTTCCCAATATATTTCTGTTTAGACTCCTCAATATTCTTTTTATCAATTGGAAAGTTAAATAAGCTACTTTCTCTCCACCCCCCATATCTGCCTTCCACGTAATATACATTGTAAGTAGGAACAACGATGTCGGTCAAAGAGGCTCCTTTAGGTACTACACTTGCCGGCTGCGAATTATTACGATCAATATATTTCACACCCGTATGCATAACTCGACCAGTTTGACCAGAAGCATCAATATAAGCAACCTCATCCCAAGGAATTTTAATTGAATAATTAGATTTGTTATTCAACGAAAATACGAATTGAGTAGAACCTGCAAACCAAGAGATGTCAATATAATCATCTTCATACTTGTAATTTGTCTTACCATCTACATCTAGTTTTACAATCTTAGTCTCACCATACTATTTCTTTGCGTCAGCAGGAGCCTCTACATTTGATAATCCAACATTGTACGACAAATAAGGACCAAAAGCACATGATGTCATTGACACAACGGCTAGAATAGAGAATAAAATCTTTTTCATATCACCTTTCTTTTAATGATTAATAATTTCAATACAAAAGTGATATTCATCTATGCATTCAATGTGCACACATAAAAGAAAAGGTTGAGAAATAAATCTCAACCTTTTCTTTTATGCAACGGCATTGTGATTAATGCCTGTTATTATATTGATAATCTTTTCGGCATCTGCGTCATCAAAGACTAAACCTGCAAACGGATTATAGACAGATTTTACATTCTCATCCTTTAATAAAGATGTAACAAAGTGAGTTACTTCAATCGGTTGAATAAACTCCCCTTGTAACTTACCTTCTTGAGTCGAATATAAATGAATGATCGTTTCAAATAATCGTGCATAATCTAAATCGCTATACATACAAATTACATGTATGACTTCTTGTATAAGACGCTCATTTGGCTTATTTCGACATATCTCACGAATATCTATTTTGAGAGATGAGTCAATCTCTAGAATTTGATCGTATACAGAACCAAATAAGTCATTATTAGACAATTTATTTTGCTTTCTCAAAGCTAGATAAAATCCGATAACTCCAATCACATCATCAAAAAACTCAGTAAAATCAATACTATTATTATCAATATACAACGATTTATGAATCGACTCAAAAGATACGATACGATCTATTGCCATATTCATCAGCTTATTTTGACTCTCGCGCTCGCTAAGACCAAACAAGAACCAACGATTGTTATATTGCTTCAGAAAATATGGATGAATTTGATAACTATGTGAATCACCAAACGAAGCTTTATATTCAACTGTTAGTACTTGCTTATTAATGATTGCATTAAATAGAGCTGTAAAATGTTCTAACCCCCTTAGATATGGATTTTGTTCAAAGGCAACAACACTATCTACATTCGCTTTCAATTTGAATGTATCTTCCAGGCGAGTTAACACTTCTTCCATCCAATCAAATTGAGGTAGTCCTTTGAATCGATTCAACATCATGATCGTATCTTTCAACTGCTCTGCCTCCGTTTGACTGAGTGGCTGTTTGTTTATGGAAAAGTTCTTATCAGAATACCGATAATATTTCTTCTTACCGTCACCTAATTTCTCAAGAGGAATTGAATATCCGGCTTCACTCTCCATAAATTTTATTTTCTCAAATAGCTGTCGTCTTTTGATTCCGTCTAGTTTTCCGGTAAAATCATATATAGCATCATTACATGCCTCTATCAAGTCTTCTATATAAAATCGACGCCCGAAATTACTAAAACACTTATCCAATGCTTGATATCTGATTACTGCATGCTTATTTGTTGCCATCGTTTTTAAGTTTTAAATCACTTCCAAGAATTATAATCATCTATATAGTCAAAGCTCCGTTTTTCGGATTGATAATTATTACTACTCCTATCTGAGTCTCGTATATTTGCAAATATATCTCTAAAAGGCTCACATTTAATATTATCATCTGGTACACTAATAGATAAACCATAAGCCGTAGACAGTATTGAGCAAATACCCAGGTTCTTTATCTGCTCCAAATCAGCAATGGCTTCTGTGCGCCACTCTTTATCCGACACATGTATTATATCTTTAAATTCGCCAAATTGCTGACGCAACAACCGAAATGTACTGCCACCACCTGAGTAAACTATAGGTCTTGATTTAAGAGCTTGTCTAAGCTTATCTATCGGTAGGTTAGTCTGGCATTTAAACTCTTTTTCAAGATGCATAAGAAGTCCACCACAAACACCTAAAATCTCATAATAATGCTTCTGCTTCCTATTCTTCAGAATCTCTGAAGCAGCTCTAACATTTGAGTCGACTCTATCGCGAACTCTACGTTCTGCGTCAGTAAGAAAGTTTAGGCCTTTATTAATGGAATAAAAATCATAAACATGAGGGACTTTATCTTTTATAGTAAAAAAAGAAATATCTGTCGTACCACCTCCAATATCTACCATCAAAGACATACCCGTATTTATCTTCGATGATTTAACTAGAGGCATCAAACATGCATATGCTTCTGGAAATATCAACATTCCATAATGTTCTTTTATTTCATCAGAATAAGGAACTAATTCTGTAAGATCCACTAGTGTTCGCATATCCGTTTTTAAAAACTTCGTCTTATCATTATTAAAAACATCCTCAACAAGTCTATATGCACTTGCAAGAATACGAACAGCTGTCTTTTTCACATTTTCATAACGTGCATTATCTGTTGGAGCTCCCATTTGTATTATAAAATCTTGCCCATACAGTTCTTCAAGGTCAAATAGAATACTTGCTATATACCAGCAAGAAAAATACATTGCATTCGTTTGTTGGGGAGAAGACACTCCAAAAGCATCTTGCTTAAAATATCTTATAACTTTTGCATATGAATTATGAGGCAAGTAACCATATGTCAATAATCCATCTTCTCCTACATTAACCGTTGATGGCAATGTATATTTTTTATTTCCATCTACATCTTTGAATGAGTAAAATTTATATTTCAACTCAGCTCTATCTTTATATTCAACACACAACTTTGTTTGATGTGTACCAAAATCTAAACCTACAGTTATCATCGTATTATGGAGTTATGGTTATAAAATTTAATGACAATAATTTTTCATCGATACTAAATTGTTCATTTTGATTAATCAGAGTTAAACGTTCATCGCGCTCCTTTTCAAGTTGTGCAATATTAGCCTTTGCTAATCGAATTGCACCTGCTTTATTCCGACGTTCTTTCTCTTCATGAATAAACTCTAAATCTAATTCCCAATTATTAATATTCGTTTTGTGGTTAGCAATACGAGAGGTATAGTATTCTTTAATCTGTTGCTCATTACGTAGTCTATCGCTCTCAATCTGACGCATAGATTCTGCCATGCGTTTTGCTTTCTCTTCTTTCACAAAATCAATGAAATCAAAATTCATATCATCAATCATTTCTGATTGAGTATCAGTATTAGAGACATTACACTCTGAACCTTCTATTTGTGATCGACGAAATACTCGATCTATTATATTTTGATTTAATTCAATTCTTTGGGTTTGTAAATTAAACAATACAGGTAATAATTCAGCGGTATGCTGTTTTACTCCTTGTACAATTCTATTGGATGTTAATTGATACAACCCCATACAGTATTTATCACCACCTTGTAATACGTCATCTGCACATAATGCATAACTAAACGATGTCTGAGTTTCATCTTCGTTCTGTAAAAAATAATTCAAACACGCTTGTATCATTGGATGATAAATATTCAAATAATGCACCGAAGAGTCTTCATAAGCTGCCTCTTGGCTAAAAGTGAGACGAAATTTCTGCTTATCTTCTATTTTTCGTTTAAATTGATTGACACTGATTGTTGCTTCATCATTATTTTCACAGTACTGAGTCAAAAAATTCCGTAATACACTTGGTTGGCTAAGAGGTATCTGAAACTCTAAAATATCTTGATCAATCTCTTCTAAATTGCAGGTTGTAAGATACTGTCGTATCGCAGCTTTTATGAAGTTATGAAGCTCCTCTTTTGTTACGTAAGCATTATTAAATAAAATACGGTTGATCTCGTCCTTAAAATATGCATCATTCGTGAGTGTATTACTTAATCCTTCTTGAAGATGTTGTAAACTTTCTTTCTCATTTTCGATGGCACGTTCTATTTCGGCTATCTTTTTCTCTTTTTCTGCTTGTGTTAGATCTTTAGTAAAAAATTCCTTTTCCATTCGATTATACACATCATGAATGGTCATAATCTTTCCATCTATATTTACATGTGCATCAAGAATAGCTTCCATATCACCAATAGTGCCACGAAATATACCAATACGCTCAAGCAATCGCATATAAATTACTTCTTGTATTGATCCCGCTACCACAATATTGTAAATATTTACAACCGGATACTTTTGCCCAAATCGGTCAATACGTCCTATACGTTGCTCTACAACCATTGGGTTCCAAGGTAGATCATAATTCACCATCGAATTACAAAATTGCATATCTAAACCTTCGCTACCAACTTCAGAAGAAAGCAAAACATGAATATGGTTATCATCCTTAAATTGCTGTAATAACTCTGCTCGATTATCTATATCTCCATGCATAACTAGTGAGTTATAACCGGCTTTCTTTAATCGTATATTTAGATACTTCAATGTCTTTCTAAACAAGGCAAAAACTACCAACTTTTTTATACCATTAGCAAAAACCTGAGATATTATATCTAAAAGCATATCCACTTTTGCATCTTGACATTCAGCATAGGCATCAAAACCACAGTCCAAATCTGACTCATCATTTAGATAAGCCCAAACACTACTTGCTACTTGACGCTTTCGTTGCACAAGACCTAAAGCACCTCCTTGTGTGAGTTTTTCTTCTCCCCAATCATCAGTGTAAGAATTATCATCTGTATACTCTTCTATTACTTGATCAAAGTCTATCTGTTCTTCTTCATGCAATGTTACTTTACAAAAATGAGGTCTTCTCTCTGCTTGTGACATATCCGTTGTCACCTCACGTTTTCGAGTACGCGAGAAAACAGTATTCATCATGCTCATAGTAGCCAACAGGTATTGAAGTCGCGCTCTTACCCTTGGCGTATCTTCTCCGGAAAGCAAAACTAATATCTCTTGATATATAGGATCCTCTTTATATATTTCAGAAATAGATGTTGTGCTTGAATAAATCTCCTTTTCATCAGCCGAGAAACTAGCGCGTACATTTGATTTTATCAACCGTGCACGAATTTCACTCAATGCAACATTGTTATTGAGGTTTGTTGTCGCCTCCACAAATGGACGATTTTCATTCATCCGGTTTCTAAATATATCATAGTTAAAGTAACGTGTATTATCAAGCAAATGAAGTAAGTTATAAAGATTCTCCTCACTAATCATTATAGGCGTT
The DNA here is from genome assembly GCA_051660585.1 of Tannerellaceae bacterium. Classification (GTDB taxonomy): domain Bacteria; phylum Bacteroidota; class Bacteroidia; order Bacteroidales; family CAMTPD01; genus UBA12018. The sequence goes on along the minus strand of JBOFPV010000049.1, from coordinate 6,062 downwards.
GCTGTAAGAAATAATGCTGCATCTGCACAACTCATTAATATCTCAGCTCCTTTATAAGTCATAGTTTCACGATTACGCATCTTGTGTGCTTCATCACAAAGTACCATACTAAATCGCTGAGGATTTTCTGATAGATAATCTACAAGGTTTGAATATTTCTTATTTTCTTTTAGCTCCTCCTTTTCTTTTCCTCGACGCATCCGAATCTTTTCATAATTGATAATAGCTCTAACTGTACCACTCTTGGCATTGAGATCTGCTATAAGATCTTTTGCACTCTCAATTATTTTAAACGTCAAACCGAACTTCTCATATAGTTCCGCTTTCCATTTCTCTTGAAGAGATTTAGGACAAATTATGAGTACATTTTTCAACTCATTTCTCGCCTTTAACTCAAGCATGATATGACCGGCCTCAATAGTTTTACCCAAACCAACTTCATCGGCAACAAGCAATCGACGATTTGGAGAGTTCAAGAACTTCAGTAAAGGCTTAAATTGATAAGCTCGAAACAAAGTCTTCGATGCTTTCAAAGATGATATCGTTGAGTTATTTGAGTGCTTTATTTTAAATGAAGTATTTTTCTTTGAATAATCTGAATAACTACCAAAAACACCACTTTTACAACGCTCGAAGGGATCATCTATATCAAAATCAGCTCGTAAATCAGCTTCTAGCACACTACTGGTACCAGATGGAAATACAACAGAGTATATTACTCGCCCTCTACCTGAAGTTATTTTAGTAACTGTTCCTCTAGCGTCATTATCAATCTTTACTACATTGTCTCCTACATTAAATAATGCCATAACAATCTCTATTTTTTAGTTAGCTATGCATGAATTTATTTGCTACTTACATTCCGTCTTCATTAACTAAAAACACATATTTTTCTAGAATCATCAACAAATATATTACAAACACACACAGCGTATTTTTTTATATTAAAAACAAACACACTCTATCCTTTATACATCTGATAATAAATCGATAGCCTATATTAAAAGACAATATCTAATATAAATTAAAAAAACAACCCTCCAAAGCAGAAGAATTTCATTTTATCTTTCCTCTCAATATGAATACCAATTCACAATACAAATGTTTTATTTTCAAATCTATTTATTACCAAAACAAAGGTAGTAACTATTTAATATCAACATTGATATTAAATAGAAAAAATTATATTTATCTACTAAACTTCAAACATAAAAATAATGGGCATTACTTCTCAGTAATACCCATCAATAACAATAAATCTCTGCTTGAACAGAGGTCCTAAAACCAATTTATCTTAACGATATTGATATTCTCTTCAGAATATCATCAAACGAATGTTTAATCCCATTAAATGAAAAACAACTAGACAAATATAGGCAATTGTTTGTATTTTGCATATTATTATTTAATTTATATTTTAAAATACAATAGTCGATTTATTGATTTGTTTTGTCGTAGTTATGACATCATTCCAGGGTGATAAATAGCGACGAGTTTCGCGCCTATATAAAACGAGCGGGTACTACTTCACAGTAATACCCGCTCTTTTGATCAATTCGTATTATTTAATATAACACATGAAAAATATCAAAAAAAACTAACCCCACCCACACTTTGTGTGGATAATTATTACTGCAAATATAGTTTTTTATTTTTTAATATTTGGTATTCTTCAATTTATTTTCTACAATATAAACATAAAAGCGACTACCTCGCTGTTTTTGCACGGAGGTAGCCGCTTGAAAATGATCTCAGGCTTATGATCTCAGGCTTATGATCTCAGGCTTGTGATTTTTGGAACAGAGTTTCCTTTTTAGCCCGACTTGCGTTGTAGGGGGCATTTGTCGGGTGGGTCTTTAGGACAGTGACCGATGAGTAGGCCAAAGAGGGCCCAGAGGATTTCGAGGATGGTTTTAATCTTCTTCATGGCAGTAGATTTTTTAAATGGTAAGAAACTGTTTAATGATTATACACGCTTACAGATCGTGGTGATCCATGATGTCGCGGATGTCTTGCTCGATGGCGATGAGCATCTTGCGGTAGTGCTCGCGGTTGTCGCCATTGCCCTCGCAGATGTAGGCGGAGTAAGAGATTTCCTCAGCAAAGCTTTCGGGATGGAAGCTGAGCGTGGCGGCTTTGGGATATTGCGCCCTGAGCAGTCGGCCGTAGTCCATGAAGCTTTGTTCGGCAGTGGCATACCCCCTGAAGCAGAGCCCCCGGGCATTGATGCTGCTCTTGCTGCCTTTCCAGTAATCGTTGGGTTTGCCACAGGCAATCATTCCGAAGTAGTTGTGGTGATTTACGGCATAGGAGCTGTTGCCCCACCCCGTTTCGATGGCCGATTGTGCCAGGATCATCGACGGGTTTAGTCCGAAGGCTTTCGAAGCCTCGCGAGCAGCTGCTGAGAGCTGCTTCACGAATTGCACCTTCTTAGGCGCAAAGGTTGTTCCCTGCTTCAACATCCTTAATCGAGTGAGTGCGTTTTGTCGCATTCCACCATCTTTTCGGTTACCTGAAGTGCCTCGTAGCGTACCTGATCTCGCACTTCAAGCAGCGAGGTACTGGGGCGAAAGATCACCTTCGGCTTCTTCATCAAGTTGATTCTGAACTCCTCTTCCGAACCTACGCCTTGGCTTCCGGCTTGCAGTCGCAGATTGCCAAAGCCATTGATCACGACGGTTTCGCCACGCAGCAATGCTTTCTTGGCCATAACAACCATGGCGCTTACCACCATCATCACGTCGCTGGCCGTAGCCGAACAGTTGTCCGTGATGTCTTTACACAGTTGGTCAAACGAATATTGAGCCGTAACCACCGTTGCCCCGTAGAGCAGTTTTGCACCTTCTTGTGCATCCTTTCGCATGTCTTTCTTCCAGACAGTTTTGTAACGTAGTGCCATACAAAAATGAATTAAATGATTGAGTGTATTGAGTTATGTAATCCGCTTGATTACACTACGAATATACTACTGCTCAATCATGCGATTCGGAGCTATTGGAATGTTCCGGTTTATTTGAAACACTAAAGAGAACTACACCCGCAATAACATAAAAATCAGCCTTGGCTTACGAATAAACCAAGGCTGATTATATGCTATGAAAGAAGATATTATGACATAAACTTCGCTAAATCTTCATCTACGGTGGAGGTTCCGGCAATGCCAAACTTCTCTACAAGTACCTTCACCACATTGGGCGATAGGAATGCCGGAAGCGTAGGGCCGAGGTGAATCTTCTTCACTCCCAGTGCCAGCAAAGCGAGCAATACGATCACCGCCTTTTGTTCGTACCAAGCAATGTTGTACACGATTGGCAAATCGTTTATATCCTCCAGTTCGAACACCTCCTTGAGCTTCAAAGCGATCATGGCCAACGAATAACTGTCGTTGCACTGTCCGGCATCAAGTACGCGCGGAATGCCTCCGATATCGCCCAGCGGCAATTTATTGTACCGGTACTTGGCACATCCGGCAGTAAGGATCACCGTATCGTGCGGAAGCGCTTTTGCAAATTCGGTATAATATTCGCGGCTCTTCATGCGTCCGTCGCAACCGCCCATCACGACAAACTTGCGAATGGCACCCGACTTCACCGCACTCACCACCTTATCGGCCAATGCTACAACTTGTGCATGAGCAAATCCGCCCACAATCTCTCCGGTTTCGATCTCCTTGGGAGGAGCGCAACGTTTGGCATGCTCGATGATCACGCCAAAATCTTTCGCCTTGCCCGCTTCCCGATTGGCAATGTGTGGAAATCCGGGATAACCCGACGACCCCGTAGTATAAACCCGATCGGCATACGTAGCTTTAGACAATGGAGGCACGATGCAATTGGTGGTGAAAAGGATAGGTCCGTTGAACGACTCAAACTCCTCGCGCTGGCGCCACCACGAGCCACCGTAGTTGCCCACAAAATGGCTGTACTTCTTGAATGCCGGATAGTAGTGGGCCGGCAGCATCTCGCTGTGTGTATACACATCCACCCCTGTACCTTCGGTTTGTTCGAGCAGATCTTGTATGTCGCGCAAGTCGTGTCCCGAAATCAAAATAGCCGGATTGTTGCGCACGCCGATATTCACCTTCGTAATTTCAGGATTGCCATACGCCGTGGTATTGGCTTTGTCGAGCAGCGCCATCGCCTTCACGCCCAACTCGCCCACTCCGAGCACCAAGTTGACCAGTTCTGCCGCCTCGATGTCGTGGCGTGTCACTTCGGCCAAGGTATGCTCAATGCGCTCGTAGAGGGAGTCGTCTTCAAATCCCAGGTTCAAGGCATGATCGGTATATGCCGCAGCTCCTTTTACACCGTACACGGCCAACTGCTTGAGCGAGCGCAGGTCTTCGTTTTTCTCGGCCAATACGCCCACTTCGGGATTTTCATGTCCGATGGTAAGATCCATTTTCGGCAATGCAATCTCCCGCTTCTTGGCCTCTCCCATCAGGATATTGCGGATTTCGATCCCCTTCTTGATGCGAGCCTCGATGGCGGTGTCGTCAAAATTGGCATTGGTAATGGTGCAAAACAGTGCATCGAGAATAAACCGGCTTGCCTCTTTGTTGGCAATCTCCTTTTTTCGCAATTCGCGATTTACGATGGCAATACCGCCTACAACATACATCAACGAATCCATCAACGAAGAGGTGTGATCTTCTTTCCCACAAACTCCCTTTACGGTGCAACCCTTACCTCCGGCTGCTTCCTGACATTGAAAACAAAACATGCTCATACTGATCGATTTTTAATTTATACTCAGAATATGACAATGCATCTATTTATAGAACAACCGCTTACCTGCATTGTTGGCATCTCCGCCGTTATATCAATCTGCCCTGCGAAAAGCATGCAAGGTTCTTGCAAAAAGCTCTCTTACTTTTTGGAGAAACCTCTCTAGGTTTTTAGAAAAACCATGCATAGTTTTTCCACAACAAAACAGCGCACATCCTTGATTATTAAAGCATTATTTCGTATATTGAAGAAAATTAAAAATCTAATCACATGAATAACGACGAACTTCCTTTTCGCATTCGGGCATATGCATTTACCGAGCTGGCTCAACTTTATTTTATCGGCAGTACGCCTTTGATGGCTACCAAAGCGCTGGGACGCTGGATACACAGCACGCCCGGACTCCGCGATGCGCTCCTTGCCGCAGGGTGGCGCCCTTACATGAAGATACTCCCTCCCAAGGTGGTAGAATGCTTCGTAGATCACTTGGGTGCTCCGTGACGGCATTTTCAAACCGGCTATAGTGTGTGATATATTAACGCTTTTAGATTACACTTGGAAGCAGTAAAAATCCGACTCTAAAAAATGCAAATTAGACTTCAAAAAGTGGCGAATCGGTGAGTACGGGTCAAAAAAAACGGACTACGGGTCAAATACGGGTCATTTTCCTAGGTGCGAAAAAAATGTACACATTTAAATAGACGCTACATAAGAAAATAGATAATATAATATAAGTAAGTTCTAAATTGCATTTAGTGATTTTTTTTCTCACCCCGGCAAAAGTGACCCGTTGTGACCCCATCGTGACCCGTACTCGTCTCCCAAAAGTTATCCGCACCCCTCAAAACAACCGTAACAACACCTATATCAACACATTACACCAATAAAGCAGTTTTTCTTATCACAAAACAGGCAACTCAAGGATATTAACCAAAATAACAATGTGTAAAAACAGAAACTCAAACAGGCTAATATACTTGAATACACATAAAAAAGCCGGACAATCAACTACAAGGTGACTGCCCGGCTTCTATATAGTTCGGCTTCTACTATATCTATATGATTTAGTTCAGTATGATCTAGTTCTGCAACTTAGCATACGTCCCTTTTTTTACCCTCACAATTTTATTGCGTTTGATGAGACCTTTCAAATAACGCTTCAACTTAGAATCGGTTAGTTTATAGCTATTTCCCAATCTGTAGAAATCTTGTGTTACAAACTCGGGAGCCATCCGATCTAGTAATTCATCGTCATACAAAGCTCGCTTCAAATCTTCTGTATGTTTATCGGTAACTTTGTACCCCGACAGCATCAATCTGCTATGTTCAAAACAA
>JBOFPV010000048.1:0-3052 GCA_051660585.1 Tannerellaceae bacterium | reverse complement strand
CTGCTGATCGGCACAAGCACATAAAGTAAGAAGTAAACTTATTGTAAATAATCGTATCATATTTTAGTATCGTAAACCTAAATATTAAAGTGAGTAGAGGGGCGATCAAACCCCCACTACCCTATACACTACCGGTATAATCGGTAGGAGTTGTTTTTTAGTTAATTGGATCTGGTTGAGGATTTGCATCTTCCCAGTCGCCAACAGTTACATGGAAGTGAATTTCACCTTTCAATACAGGATCTCCTGGATTTTTACCGTCGATAGTTAAATCTGTAGGGTTACCTTTGTCGTCATAATAACGATTGTCTAGGATATATCCTCCAGAAGAGTCTAATTGACCAAGTGCAATATTGTAAGTATAGGCTTTACCCATAATCCAAGAAAATTTTGGATCAGATTCAGTTGCTAATGGGAATCCAACTTTTACGAAAAGAGCACCAGTGTATTGATTCTTTTGCGCAACTGATCCTACATAATTTGGATGATCTTCAGCTTTTGCAAAACCTACAAGGTCTTTTTCATTTCCATCAACACCATCTGTCATGCGGTATACACTTCCGATATAGGCTTTATCTGGAGTGATAGAAGCTACATCTGAAGTCTTTACTGGTTCCCACACTGGTGTTTCGCTTTGAGGAAGAAGCATTAGGTGAGCTGCTGCAGCTGTTGGTGTAGATTCTGCATTATAAAACGGAGCCGCAACCTCAGTTCCGTTTGTTGCACAGCTAAAGTCTTTTATTTCTTTTGCACCCTCATCACTAGTATTAGCTGTAGCTGTTCCCCAATAATCGTATTTAGCTTCTAATGTAGCTTTGTCTTCAATAGTCCAATCATTTTTAGTCACATAATCATACGTACCTTGGTTTTTCACATTGTTGATATTCAATTGCTGAATATACGATTTGGTACCAGCTGCGGCTTTAACACCAAAATTGATTTTGGTTGTGATGTGCATGAATGCCAATGGAACAGTAGCCATAGGGCGTGTTATTCCTGTTGAGTTTGCTGCTAAGAAGTCAATCTGAGTAGCTGCTGTTGAATTAATTGTGAATGCACCAGTTAATGTGCCAACAGTTACTGCATTTGGATTAAAACCAGCAGCAGTTGCAGGATAATACGCATAGAAGTTCATTGGGAATGTGTTTAATGCCGGCCATTGTGGACCATTGACCATTGCAGTATTACTACCTGCTGATTCAAACCATTTCCATGTATTTCCCTCGAACTTATACGTTAGTCCATTGATATGCCAAGCTAATGCGTCTGCACCTTGGTCTTTTTTTGTAGTCACAGCATAAACAGGGAAACCTTTTTTTACATCGTCCAAATTGTTTACAGTGGCACGCGTTGTAGTGGCACTGAAGTTGATTACGTTCGGATTGTTTGATCCGGAGCCTTGTTCTAAAACGTCATTTGTTGAACAGCTTGCTAGTGCGATGGCACAAGTGGCAAGTCCAAATACAAATCTTTTCATACTGAATTGAATTAATGAATGAATGAATAAACTAATATTATTATTTTGTTTTATTTATTCTATTGTTATATTATCGTCGTCTCCCCAATCGCCTACATCAACTCCTCCACTTACCTCGGGGAGTATTAGATTTATGGGGATCTCAACTTTGTCGGGTAAAACTCGAGTGCTTATTCCCGGTTTTGTAAAATAACTATAAACATGTTGCGCTACTTGAAACTCCAAATCGAAAGGATCGTCAGGATAATATCTTCTACCATCTACCAAAACGACATCAACACCGAGGGAATAATCAAAAAGCATCGGCAATGCACCAAATGTTCGAAATGTCTTTTCGGTTGTTCCATCTGTTTTACTATCACCGATTGGTTTTCGCCCGTTGAATGTTAAAAAAAAGGTAGCCGGAGAGTTATAGGTAACACGTGACGCCAAAAACACTTTATTAGCAAATCCTCGCTTTGCTCCACGTATAAGCTGCGCTGATTTTAAATTTTTCACCGTTGCAATAACCCTACAATCGTGCGTGAGCCGTTGCATAGGCACATACATTGTATAATCTTTCGTTTGCAGTTCGATCGGAGCACGCGTTTCTACAACCACTTCTTCCGTTACCTCGTAATTTCGAATACTCCACGATGCCATTTTGGGCAAATCCAACATAAACTGTTCATTTTGTGTGGGAGTATAAAAGTCGTATGCAGCAGGATTGTCGGGATATACTTCGGCCGAAATACTTTCGAATGCATCAATATTGCGGAAACGAACCATATTAAGCCAATAAATGTCGTGTACCGATTCGTTCATTATCAATATATCGTAACTACCGGTTGGGATCTCAATATATCCTTGATGTACATTACCTTCCAAATAAAGTTCAAACGGCTTTGATCCGTTCTTTGGAAAGAATCGGAACGAAACGCGATGTACAAAATCGTCGCCTTCACCTTTTGTCGGATTAATGCCTGACCGAATCCAATCTACCTGTACAGGAATCAAGGCCGTTTTGTGAACACATTGATCTACCAGCGTTTGTCGTTGACAAGCAGCAAAACTACCTGCAATCACTATCAAAACAAGGCTAATAAACTGTTTCATCGAGCTCCTCCTTTCTTTTTATCACCACTGATCAGCCATACCAGCGACACCTTTAGTCGCGTAGGTCCTACCCAAGTATATCGACCTCTGTTTTCTTTGATCGGATACCAAGTATCGTCATCACAATAATGAGCTTCGTATGTGCGGTAGTCGGTTCGCAAAAGTCCAACCCCTAGCGCATACTCCATCGACAAGCGCTTTGTAATAGCGTGAGCAAACCCACCACTTAATCCGGCTGCAATAAAAAACTCACCTTGCACACCTTTACCTTTCCACTCTACATCATACAATCCTCCTCCGGCATATAATCCGGCAAACCAACCATTGAACAAGCGATAGGCTTCTCGATTACCAAACCAATATCGACCTTCGAGATTACCATTTAAAACTTGCAATCGGGTCCTATTACTATCTTGTTTTTTATTATCGAGTGTCCACCAAGGGAATACCCACTCTGCGGCTACAGAAAAACGCTCCCGA
>JBOFPV010000047.1:0-5250 GCA_051660585.1 Tannerellaceae bacterium | reverse complement strand
ACAGATGAAAAGGTGACCGAACGTTTGCAAGAGAATCCTGCTGCATATGATAAAGGAGGAGAAATGCATTACGATATAATCTCTGCTTTTATTAAATCAATACGAGGTAGTGATCCAGATGGTGCTGTCTATTGGTTAGCTCGCATGGTAGCCGGAGGCGAAGATCCAAAGTTTATAGCTCGTCGTTTGGTTATCTCTGCTGCCGAAGATATTGGATTAGCAAATCCGAATGCATTACTTCTTGCAAATGCTTGTTTCGACGCTTTGCAGAAGATTGGTTGGCCAGAAGGACGCATCATTCTTTCGCAAACAGCTATTTATTTGGCTGCGAGTCCTAAAAGTAATTCTGCATACATGGCAATTAATGATGCTCTTGATTTGGTTCAGAAAACAGGTAATTTGCCGGTTCCGTTGCACTTGCGAAATGCTCCGACATCCCTGATGAAAGAGTTAGACTACGGTAAAGAATATAAATACTCTCACGATTATGAGAATAACTTTGCGGCCCAGGAATATCTGCCGAAGGATGTATTGAGTAGATCGATTTGGGTTCCACAAAATAATCCGTCAGAGGCAAAGCTTGCCGATCATTTGCGGAAATTGTGGAAAACAAGATTTTAAAAAACAAACGATTATATATAGTTGATGGAAGGTAAACCTTCTTTTGCATAAGAACATATCACTTAGTAACGAATTAAAATGTAATAAAATGAAGAAGCACAATTTTTATGCAGGTCCCTCTATTTTGAGCGAATATACCTTAAAGAACTCTATTGAAGCCATTGAGAATTTTGCGGATACGGGTTTATCTGTGCTTGAGGTTTCTCATCGCAGTAAAGAGTTTGTTGCTGTAATTGAAGAGGCCCGATCGTTGGTAAAAGAGCTTCTAAATATTCCTTCGGGGTTTGAAGTGCTTTTTCTCGGAGGAGGAGCGAGCATGCAGTTTTGCATGATTCCTTACAACTTCTTAGCTAAAAAGGCAGCTTATCTAGATACAGGGACTTGGGCTTCTAATGCAATCAAAGAAGCAAAGTTATTTGGAGAGGTAGATGTTGTAGCTTCTTCTAAAGCTGCTAATTATAATTATATACCAAAGGACTATTGTGTGCCAGCGGATGCTGACTATTTCCATTATACCTCGAATAATACAATTTATGGTACGCAAATGCGTTATGATCCGTCTGTAGATGTACCATTAGTTGCAGACATGTCGTCTGATATTTTTTCTCGTCCTATTGATTTCTCAAAATATATTGCGATATATGCTGGAGCGCAAAAGAACTTAGCACCTGCGGGGGTTACATTGGTGATTGTAAAGACTGATGCATTAGGCAAGATGTCTAGACCAATTCCTTCTATGCTTGACTATAGTTTGCATGTGAAGAAAGATTCTATGTATAATACACCTCCCGTGTTTCCTATTTATGCAGCTTTACAGACGTTGAAGTATTACAAAGAACTTGGTGGTTTGGAGTTTCTTGAAAAGGAAAGTGAGCGTAAAGCACTTCTATTATACAACGAGATCGACCGAAATAAGATGTTTATCGGTACAGCTGTAAAAGAGGATCGTTCGTATATGAATATTTGTTTTGTGATGGCGGATCAATATAAAGATAAAGAGGATGCTTTTGTTGAGTTTGTTGGTAAATATGGTATTGTCGGTATCAAAGGTCATCGATCTGTAGGAGGGTTTAGAGCCTCAAACTACAATGCTTTGCCAATGGCTAGCATGAAAATGTTGGTGCAAGCTATGCAAGATTTCGAAAAACTATATTAAATATAGATTAAACCTTCGGTCAAAGAATTTGATTGAAGGTTTAATCTTTAAATCTAATGTTATTTAATTGCCAGATTTATGAAAAAGATATTAATTGCCACAGATAAACCTTTTGCTTCAACAGCAAAGATGTTAATTTCACAAGTAATACAAGATGCAGGTTATGAGGCTTTGTATCTTGAAAAGTATACATCTCAAGCAGAATTTATTATAGCGGTAAAGGAGGTTGATGCTCTGATTGTAAGAAGTGATATTGTTGATGCTGTAGTTTTTGATGCTGCGCCAAATTTAAAAATAGTTGTTCGAGCAGGTGCTGGTTATGATAACATAGATCTTGATTGCGCTACAAAGCATGATGTTTGTGTTATGAATACTCCAGGTCAAAATGCAAATGCAGTAGGAGAATTAGTGTTTGGTTTGTTGATTTATTCGATGCGCAATTGCTTTAATGGATCGGTAGGAAAAGAACTAAAAGGTCGTACCCTTGGAATTCATGCTTTTGGTAATGTTGGGAAATGTGTGGCACGTATCGCCAAAGGTTTTGGCATGCAGGTATATGGTTATGATGCTTTTCCAGGGAAGGATAAAGAAATGGATCTTTTAGGAATAAAGCATGTTGATAATGTTGAAGAATTGTATAATTTGTGTGAAATCGTATCTTTGCATCTACCAGCAACGGAGTTAACTAAGCAATCGATCAATGCATCCTTATTGAATCGGATGCCTGAGGATGCAATCTTAATCAATACCGCACGTCAGGAGATTATAGATGAAAATGATCTATTGTCTATAATGCAGGCTCGCAAGGATTTTGTTTTTCTTGCAGATACGAAGCCTTTTATTGATGAGCAACTGAAGAAAGAGTTTCCAGCTCGCTATTTTGCTACACCAAAAAAAATGGGAGCTCAAACGGAAGAAGCAAATACAAATGCAGGAGTTGCTGCAGCAATGCAAATTGTGAATTATTTTAAAACAGGAGATGAACACTTTAGAGTAAATCTATAATCCATGGTAAAAGTCAAACCATTCAAAGGGTATCGCCCTCCCAAAGAATATGTTAAGCAAATTGCTTCAAGACCTTATGATGTTTTAAGTTCGACCGAAGCTTTGATTGAAGGTGGAGATAATGAAATGTCTTTGTATCATATTATTAAACCAGAGATTGATTTTAATAATAAAATCGATGAGTATGACGAGCAAGTATATGCCCGAGCATCTGAGAATCTCTCGAAGTTTATCCGTAATGGGTGGCTGAAACAAGATGTTAAAGATTCCTATTATTTGTACGCTCAGAAGATGAATGAGCATGTTCAATACGGAATTGTTGTCTGCGCATCTGTTGCAGACTATATTAACGGGTTGATTAAGAGGCATGAGTTAACAAGAAAGGATAAAGAAGAAGATCGCAAGAAGCATGTAAGGGCTACTAATGCAAATATGGAACCTGTGTTCTTTGCGTATGAAGATGATCCTTTTTTGTCTCAGATTGTTGAAAGTGTAAGGATGCTAACTCCTGAATATCAGTTTGTGGCAGAAGATGGAATTGAGCATTTTTTCTGGATAATTGACGATGACGAGAAAAAGAAAAATATTACAGAACGTTTTGATGGAATAAAGAATTTTTATATCGCGGATGGGCATCATCGCTCCGCAGCTGCGGCATTAGTTGGGGCGGAGAAGATGAAAGAAAACTTAGGTAAAGCTCAAGTTGTTGAGTCTGACTATTTTATGGCTGTTTGTTTTCCAAAGAGTGAATTAAAGATTATGGATTATAATAGATTAGTTCGCGATTTAAATGGGTTATCAGACGACGAGTTTTTTGTATTATTAAGTCGAGACTTTCATATAAAAGAATCAGATATTGTTCGGGCACATCCTTCTCAATCAGATGAGTTTGCAATTTATTTGTCTGGTAAATGGTTTCGTGTCAAAGCAAAAAATGGGACTTATGATACACAACATCCAATTGAATCTTTAGGTGCTGAAATTTGCTCTCATTTGATTCTTGAGAAGATTTTGGGAATTAAAGATCTTCGAACAGATAATCGTATTGATTTTGTTGGAGGAATACGAGGATATGAAACGTTGCAATCGAGAGTAGATAGTGGTGAAATGCGAATGGCGATAGGTGTTTGTCCTGTTTTAATGGATCAATTAATTAAAGTTGCTAATACCGGTAATATTATGCCACCGAAGTCTACATGGTTTGAACCTAAATTAAGATCAGGGCTAGTTGTGCACTTGTTAGATTAAGATTAGATATTTACAAAGAATAAAAGAGAGATAGATGCCTGTTAAAAAGGGGGTTGATCTCTCTTTTCTGTTTTAAAAAGATAAGTTCTTTTATGCCTTGTAACGTTTACTTATTGTCCATTTATTAATAATTTGCTTATTTTGTATTTGTTATGGGAGATACTTATAAAACAATAATAGGGATAGCAGAAGGTTTATTTACCGAAAAGAGAAGTAAATTTATTGCTTATGCAGTGCCAGTAAGAACAGTTGAAGAGGTAAAAGAGCAGGTCGAAAGGTTTCGCAAACAGTATTACGATGCTCGTCATGTATGCTGGGCATATATGCTTGGTCATGAGCGAAAGAACTTTCGGGCTAATGACGATGGTGAGCCATCAGGCACAGCAGGAAAACCAATTCTTGGTCAGATTAATTCAAATGAACTTACAAATATTTTAGTTGTTGTAATCAGGTATTTTGGAGGGATAAAACTTGGTACAGGTGGTTTGATAGTTGCTTATAAAGCCGCTGCTGCAGAAGTTTTAGCAGTCGCAGAAGTCGAAGAGCGCACAGTTGATGTCGATGTTAAAGTTATTTATGAGTATCCATTTATGAATGGAGTAATGCGTATAATTAAAGAAATGAATGTGGAAATTGTTTCACAATCATTTGAAATGGACTGTGAGATGACTTTGCGTATTCGTATGAATGATGTCGTAATGTTAAAAGAAAGACTCCTTAAGGTAGATTCTTTACGAATTTTAGAGGATGAGGATCGTTGTAACTGTTGATAAATAAAAAATTATTTCTATTTTAGCACTTAATAGAATTTGATAATGTTAATTATTAAAATATACATACAATAATGAAGAAAGTGCTATTGTTCTCTTTTTTTCTTGTTTTTGGACTGATTCTATCTCAAATCATTCCTACGGCAATTGAAGAATACTATCCATTAATTAAATCAGTTGGAAATACCCTTCTGTATGTTTGTCTTGCGTTTATTATGATAAATGTAGGTCGCGAATTTGAACTTGATAAATCACGGTGGCGCTCGTATACTAGTGATTATTTTATAGCAATGGCTACCGCAGCCATGCCGTGGTTTTTGATTGCACTTTATTATGTCTTTATTCTATTACCATCAACCTATTGGGGTAATTGGGATGCGTGGAAGGAAAACTTATTATTAAGTCGATTTGCAGCACCAACATCTGCAGGTATTTTATTTACAATGCTTG
>JBOFPV010000046.1:0-12028 GCA_051660585.1 Tannerellaceae bacterium | reverse complement strand
GTATTCACCTGCATGCTCTCTATTTTGAAGAATCCGATCAGGTATTGAGGCAGGAAAAGCATGACCAGGGAATAGAGGGCTCCCATTGCGATAATGGCATTGACCGAAGTGGAAATATAGGTTTGCAGTGCCCGCTTATCGTTAGATCCTACATTGTGCGATACCAAAACCATTGCTCCCATCGTAATGACACTCGATATGGCCCAGCCTAGTTTGATATAAAAGCCCGCCGTTCCTACCGCGGCGATCTCGGCGCTTCCCAAATGTCCCACCCAGATCATGTCGATGATGTTGTAGGTCATTTGCAGTAAAGAAGATAGGATAATAGGGAGCGCTAATCGGATCAACTGCTCGGTTTCTTTCTTGACAGGAAGCGTTATGTTCATAATTTATTGTTCGCGTTTATTTAGTAAACAAATATAATGCACTACTTTTGCAAAATACAGTCTAATACGATTTTTTACATTTAACTTTAAATATATATCCATGAAACAATTATTACTAACAGTTTCTCTCTTTATGATGCTTATGAGTTGTTCGCGAACGCTTACGCCCGGCGAAGCAATCTCGAGCGATATGCAGTACTTTACCGATGCTTCGTGTGGCGCACTAAAAGACAATGTGGACGCCGCGACGCTGGCCGACTTTAAAAGTCCGTTGATGAAAGAGGTGGCCGAAAAGCTTCTCAACAACAATTATGAGACCGAATACCGCTGCACTAGCTACGAAGCCTATCCTTCGCCTGCTGCTTTAGGTAAAACCCTTAAATTCGGCGACGGGTTTAGCCGATACGAAAATATTACCGGCATGTATCTGGATGCCGGAGAGCACACCGTGATTGTGGGCCCTACCAATGGTAAGAAGATCGGATTGCTTATCCCCAATTGGATGCGCAAGCCTGCCGAAGGGATCAAACCCACTGAAGACCCAGATGGCTGGGGACTATTCAAGCAAGAGATTCCATTAAGCGAAGGTGTCAATATCATCCAAGTGGAAAAAGGCGGCAATGTATATGTGGATTATTTTGACGATAACGCAGAAGCGGCTCCCCGCATTGCGGTGCACTTCCCTACCGGTAAGGTTAACGGATACTTCGATATTGCAAAGCACAACAACGACGACTGGAACAAACTATTAGATAATGCTGTAAGCCCCGTAATGGATGCGCGCGGAAAGCACATTCAAGTGGCGTATCCGGTAGAATGGTTCAACCAATATACACGCGGCAAAGGGGTAGACCTGATCAGCAATTACGATACGATGCTAAATCACATGTATGTATTGAACGGACTGGTAAAGTACAACAAAGTTCCAAAGAACAGAATCTTGGCGCGTGTAAACTTCAATTACTACATGTTTCGCGATGGTGACGGTGTAGCGTATCTGGGCGATGCGGGCACAATGCGCATGGTAGCCGATCCGAGTGTGGTAATATCGGGCGACCCTTGCTGGGGCTTTAGCCACGAAGTGGGTCACGTATTGCAAATGTCGCCACAAATGACTTGGGGCGGTATGACAGAGGTGAGTAACAATATCTTCTCGCTTTATACCAGTGCGATGATGGGCAACGAAAGCCGTATTAAGAACCAAAAGAATTATGCTTCGGCACGCAAAAACATCATCGAGGCGAGTCCTAAGAAATCGCTGCTTGACGGCACGGATGTATTCGACCGCCTGGTTCCGTTCTGGCAGTTGCATCTTTATTTCTCGCAAAACAACAAGCCTGATTTCTATGCCGACGTGATGGAGGAGATGCGTAATCGTCCCGATGCCGGCACAGGCAACGATGCGATCAAGAATCAGTTTGAGTTTGTAGAGATCTGTTGCGATGTGGCAAAACTAGACCTGACCGACTTCTTCGACAAGTGGGGCTTCTTCTGGACAGGCGATATCGCCCTCAACGACTATGCCGAGTACAACTACTCGATATCGCAAGAGATGGTAGACGCAACCAAAGCATATATCAAGAGTAAAGGTTATCCGAAACCAACGACAGATATTACGCGTACCGTAGAATAACGACAATACTTTTCTGAGACATCCCTCCTGAATAAATCTTTTCAGGAGGGATTTTTTGTGTCTATACAATTAGTTTAATCTTTTAAGCTTTCATAAAATATACAACTTTGATCCTATAAGCATGTTTCACTTGCATATAGAGAACAAATTTTGTTATTTAAACTTATACGCTATGAGAGTACAAACTGGTCAAGGTACTATTCCGTTGATGACCCTTATTGCTATTTGGTCTATTTCGGCCATTACTTCGCTTCCCGGATTGGCTGTGTCTCCTATTTTGGGCGACTTAGATAAAATATTTCCGCATGTATCTGATCTGGAAATACAAATGCTTACTTCACTCCCATCTCTACTGATTATTCCATTTGTTTTACTTTCGGGAAAGTTGAGTGAGAGTAAAGACAAAACAACCATATTAATGATTGGTCTTGCGATCTTCCTTACCAGTGGAATTCTTTATTTCTTTGCAAAAAGTATGTTGGAGCTGATCTTGATCAGTTGCTTGCTCGGTGTGGGAGCCGGTATGGTGATACCGCTTTCAACCGGATTGATTGCCGACTTCTTTGTGGGTGAATACAGAACCAAGCAGTTGGGTTTCAGTTCGTCGATTACAAACCTGACATTGGTACTAGCGACTTTCCTTACCGGCTGGTTGGCAAACTACAATTGGCACTATCCTTTCGTTGTGTATTTAATTCCTGCTGCGGCTTTATTACTATCATATTACCTCAAGGACAGTACTCTTGCTAAAAATAATGTACATTATATCGGACAAGAAGAAAAGAATAAAAAACAACCAGCCAAACCGATTGTAGAATCGCCACTTTTGAAACCGGGAGAAGCGATTAATAAACAAGCGCTTGCCGGACTTATGATCGTGTATTTTCTAGCAACCTACTTGGTTCTTGTTGTTTCGTTTAATCTTCCTTTCGTTATTCAGGATTATAAATTAAACAGCTCTTACTCGGGTTCCATGATTTCATTGTTTTTCCTTGCAATGATGCTACCCGGTTTATTCATTGATAAAATCATCAAGATACTCCAAAATAAAGTACTTGCTTTTAGCTTTGCCGAAATAGCGATAGGACTCTTCTTGATCGTTATTTTCAAATCAATCTTTATCATCGCACTGGGTGTATTTATGGTAGGTAGCGGATATGGTATTATGCAACCGCTTATTTATGATAAAACTACATTAACAGCACGACACGACAAAGCGGTATTGGCATTGGCCTTTGTGATGTCGACAAACTATCTGGCTATTCTATTGTGCCCATTTATTGTGGACGCGTTCCAATTCATTCTTGATCAGCACAACGAGTTATTTCCATTTATTCTAAATGGTATTATCTCTATCGCAATAGCTGTACTTGCATACATGAAAAGACATTCTACTGTTTTCTCTGCGTCAAGCTCTATCAAGTAAATCTATTTTAACAAAGGATGAAAAGGAGTTTAAAGAAGTACAATCTTATCACCTAAAAAAAACCTAAAGTATACAATAAGCGTTATATATACGTTCGAAAGAACACTTTAAAACCACTAATTTATTACGTTATGGACAACAAAACTAAGAAATTTGAAGAGATCTGGAAAGACGGACAAATCTCGGAAAAAGCACCTAAATGGGCAGCCTATCGCAAAATAATGACCGGTGAGTTTCCTTCACCATTCAGAGGCACAACTGATCCATTAGCCGAAACTATTAAGAAAGCCGTAGAAAAGATTGACCAACTAAAACCAACAGAAAACGGCCCGGCCTATCTTGGCACAAACACCAAACTTCAATACTCATATCCTGAGGTTAAGAATGTAAAGATCCAAGAAAAAGGAGAATCTATTGATAATGTGATTGACGATGTGATTGATCTATTCCAAGGAGCTCCGAACTGGGGCAATCCGCTAACAATGTGTAATGTTATCCCTCAAGCGAATACTGCCGGTATCGTTGCTTCGATGCTTAGTCAAGTATTCTCTCCGAATATTCTTGAAGGTGAATACTCTTGGAATGTACATAAAGCAGAGCTTGAAACAGCAGGTATGATTGGGAACCTGATCGGATGGGATCCTACAGCAACCGGCGCAATTTACACTTGGGGCGGTGGTGGCTGCTGGACGTATGCTGTTAAATATGCATTGACAAGAGTTTTACCAGACTCTAGAACTAAAGGGATCAGAACTGATGCGAAAGTGTTGTGTTCTCAACAATCGCACTATGTACAACAAAACGCGACAGACTGGATGGGTCTGGGTATGGATAATATCATTCACATTCGTACAGACAACGAAACCAACCAAATGGATCCTCAACACTTGGAAGAGGTAATGAAAGATCTTCACGCTAAAGGTATTCCTGTTGCTTTGGTTGTATGTACTATGGGTACAACGGATGCTAGCGCATTTGACCCAATTGGTAAAGTGCGTGAAGTGATGGATAAATATCCAAACCCTAAAGGATATGGCAAAGCGTTGCTATATGGAGACTGCGTTGTAGGATGGTCTTGGTTGTATTTCAAACATTACGACTTCGAAAAGAATCCGCTTCAATTCTCTGAACATATTCTTCCTATCTTGAAGAAAAACGCGGAACAATATAAAGATATTATTCATGCAGATGCCATTGGTATCGACTTCCACAAAGTGGGTTGGGCTCCTTATGTAAGTAGTTGTTTCGTTTATAAGAATGCTACTGAATTCGAATCATTGCTTCGTCGTGGTGACGATGCTTACCTACAAGTGCGCTCTCCATACAACCCAATGTACTATACATTAGAGGTTTCTCGTACAAGTTCGGGATCATTGGCAGGTTGGGCTACCTTAAAGTATTTCGGTATGGAAGGTATGCAAGCAATTATCGGAGGTATTCTTGAAACAAAATACTATTTGTATGATTTGATCGCTAATCAAAGTGATATGGTTTGTGTAAATCCTGATGATACCGGATTTATTACATTGTTCCGTCCATATCCTAAAGGTATCGACGCTAAGCAACAATTTGATAAAGAACTGAATGATCCGGCTTTGCGTGGCGAACTTATCAAACACAACCGAATCGTTAAAGCAATTGGAGATAAGTTGTTTGAATGGTACCGCAGCGGTAAACAAATCAACGGCAAATATACTCCATATATGAGTTTCAGTACCGGATTTAGAACAACTAAATACAATACAGATGAATCGGATTCGGAAGCTGTGATTTATGCAATTAAATCATTCCCTATGAACATCTTTGTAAGTCCGGAAATTATGCGACATACGATGGATTGCGTAAAAGCCGCTAGAGATGAAGTGATGGCTGAAATGTAATTCGATAAAATGAATTTCATCTTTCACTAAAATAATAAAACAAGGAGGTTTGTGCGGTCTATCTTGGTAAACGACAGATAAGCCTTCGCAAACCTCCTTTTGATGTACTATTTTTTTAATCTAATCATATATGGCAACAACTCCTAAAAAACCTGATACAAGCGGTAGTCCAGTTAAAAAAGCCGCAACCATCAGCGTGATGGCGTTTGCAATCATGAACGTAACCACTATTGTGAGCTTAAGAGGTATGCCTTCTCAAGCAGAGTATGGGCTTTCTTCTATTTTCTATTATTTGTTTGCTGCAATTGTATTCCTTATTCCGGTTTCTCTTGTTGCAGCAGAACTAGCATCAACCTTCCCTAAAAAAGGAGGTATTTTTCGTTGGGTGAGTGAAGCCTTTGGCCCTCGTTGGGGATTCGCTGCAATCTATTTCCAATGGCAAGCTGTTGTAATCTGGTTCCCTACAGTTCTTATTTTTGCGGGGGTATCTATTGCATACATTTGGTGGCCCGAAAGCTTCGATGCCAAGCTTGCAGGAAATAAACTTTATATGATCGTTGTATTGCTTGGTGTTTACTGGTTAGCCACTTTGAATACATTCAAAGGAATGAAGTCTTCGTCGAAGTTAAGTACACTCGGAGGTCTTTTTGGTACTATCATTCCGGGAGCAATCTTGATTATCTTGGCGATTGTTTACTTATGCATGGGTAAACCTGTTTATTTGCCTCTAGATCAACCTTTCTTTCCTGACTTTTCAGACTTTAACAACTTCGTTTTAGCTGCAAGTATATTCTTGTTCTTTGCCGGTATGGAACAACAAGCGGTACATATTGAGCAAATGAAAAACCCTACTCGTAGTTATCCGATCTCAATTCTAATAGCTACTGTAATTGTTATTGTTATTTTCGTTCTATGTACATTGGCAGTTGGTATTATCATTCCTGAAAAAGATATCAACCTGACTCAAACACTGCTAATTGCTTATCGTGATTTCTGGGCTACGATCGGACTACCTTGGATGGGTAATATCATGGCAATTATGCTTGCTTTTGGTGTTTTAGGACAAGTGAGTGCTATTATTGCCGGTCCTTCTGCCGGACTTCTTACTGTTGGTAAGGCTGGTTACTTACCTAAATCACTACAAAAAACAAATCAACATGGCATCCAAGTGCCTATCTTATTATTCCAAGGAGCATTTGTTACAATTCTTACATTTGTAATGACTGTACTGCCATCTGTACAATCTGCATACCAAATTTTGGGTCAGCTAGCGACCATCATCTATTTGATTATGTACATTATTATGTACATCGCTGCTATCCGCTTGAGATATACGCAACCAAATAAAATCAGACCTTTTAGAATACCTGGTGGTTCTGCCGGCATCTGGATTGTTGGTATATTAGGTTTGTTTGGTGCTATCGCTGCAACCATTGTCAGCTTTATTCCTCCATCACAAATTAGCACAGGTAGCCCTGCTACTTATGTTGGCATCTTGATATTGGGAACCTTGTTCTTTGGTGTAATTCCATTCATTATTTATGCAAAACATAAAAAAGAGTGGAAAGATCCGAATTCAGATTTCGAGCCATTCGATTTCGAACTTGAAGGCCGTAAACCTAGCCAAGTTTCTAAATGGCCAGCTGGTTATGATCCTACAGCTTCTAAATAAAAAAGTAGAAAGGCAAGCACCAATGTGCTTGCCTTTTCTTTTTTATTATTTGAATAAAATAAGTATTACAACGCACATTTTTAGGTAACTCTTCTCTTTTACACTTCCACCAACACACCCCTATAACCCCTTTAAATACAAGACTTAATCCAACCATCCTGAGTCTATATTATCCAATCCTCAAGAATCAATATACTTTGGGGCGTTATTTAACAACCCCATAAAATATGATTGTTTTGATAAGATAAATTTGCTATTATATTTGCAATATCAACATATGATTTGTCGCACAAACGACAAATAAAATTACAATTTATAATGAAAGAACAATCTTACAAACTTATTTATTACTGACGAGTATGAATGCGCAACAATTTCAACAAAAACTAATGAGCTTGCAAAGCAATATGATGAGCTTTGCGATGTTACTGACAGCTAATCGTGATGATGCTCAGGATCTTTTACAAGATACTACGCTCAAGGCTCTTGATAATCAAGAGAAATTTGTTGACAACGTAAACTTTAAGGGTTGGGTGCTGACAATAATGCGTCACACTTTTATTAATAACTACCACAAAGTGCTGCGAACGCAAACTGTAGTAGATCAGGAAATTGATCTTTACAACCTCAATCTGACCACAGAAGCTGGCTTTGAATCTCCAGACGGCGCTTATGCTATGAATGAGATAAACAAAGCAATTGAAAATCTGAATGAAGAATTGAAAGTTCCTTTCTCTATGTTTCTTTCAGGGTTTAAGTACAATGAAATAGCAGAAGAACTGAACTTGCCACTAGGAACCATTAAGAGTAGAATCTTCTTTGCAAGAAAGACTTTGCAGGAAAAACTAAAGGATTTTAGATAATCGAGTGAGATATGTGTTTTTTAATACAAAAGGCTACAACCCTAAAGTTGTAGCCTTTTTATTGATATTACAAGTGTGAATTAATCTTTTATAAACTCTACCTGATTTGCAGTATACACATTTAAACCTAACTCATTCATGATATGCTTAATCGCTAATTGAGCCTTGACAGAATTACCTGCTCCATCGAGAGGTGGCGCAAATGCTGCAATTCCAAATATGCCGGGAAGAACTCCCATTACTCCGCCTCCAACTCCTGATTTGGCCGGAATACCCGATTCAAAAACCCAATCGCCCGAGTGTTCGTAGAATCCAACGGCTGCTATCATTGATGTGATCTTCGGTGCTATAGCCGGGTCAAAGACTTGCACTCCTGTTACGGGATTCTTTCCTTGATTGGCTATCGTTGCTCCACTGATTGCCAGTTGACGAGCAGTAATACCTAATGAGCATTGTCGCGTGTATAGATCAAGTGCTAAATCCGGACTGTCATAAATGCGATCAAAGTTCTTTAACAACCACGAGATTGCTTTGTTATTAAAGTTGGTTGCCGACTCTGATTTATAAAGCTCTTCTAAAAGAATGGGATCACTACCACTTAAATCACGAACGTTTTCAACTATTGCTGTCCATTTCTTATCTGAATCCCCTACAGGTTTTATCATACTACACGCACTGATTGCTCCTGCATTTACCAACGGTGTTGAAGGATGATCGTTTTCAAGCAAGATGGCAAAAATCGAATTGAAGGGAAGTCCTGTAGCATCAGCTCCAATTTTATTCAAGATCTCTGCGGCTCCGTACTGCTTCATCGCAAGAATCGCAGTATGTACTTTAGAGACCGACTCTATACCGAATACATACCCGGTATCTCCAACCTCTAGAACTGTTCCACAAGGTAAACAGATTGAAATACCAAACAAGTCGGATGGTACACTCGCTAAAAAAGGAATATAGTTTGCATTTGCGCCATCTTTGTTGTCTTTGTACAACTCGTGTGTCTGAAGCATTAAAGCCTTTAATTCAGAGATCTTGATTTGTTTCATAAAAGTATATGCTTTAATCGTTTGTTAGAAGTTAAACTGTATCATTGTTTGAAGACGGTTGGCATGATTGGATTCTCTATCATGATTAACCCTACGTCCCCATAAATACTCAACACCCATTTGTACATTTGGTACTAAGTTCCAAAACATATTGGCTACTAAGTATTGTGCATATTTATAACCGGTAGGATTCTCAATTCCATTAGGCATGTAAGCTCTATCCTGGCTATAGGTACAAGACATAAAGGTAGTTGGTGAGAAGTTATATTGCAAACCGCCATATGCACCCCATGATTTTACGCGTGTCATATGACCATTGTTGCTTGCACAATTAACCATATCCATTCCTAAACCTGTCATATCTTGAATATAATTGGTAATTCCTTGACCATATACTCCTTGATAAAATGCTTTCAGATTAGGAAGGATATTGGCAGCACCACTTAGCTTTACACCCCAGCCAAACTCATTTCTGTTTTTCTGCAATACTTCATCACGATAAGTGAGCGTACGGAATAATCCGGATGCTCTCAACCAATTTGTGCCATTGTTCCATGAGTATTGTAAATAAACAGGAATATCGGGTATGCGTTGATATACGTCTTGTGTATATGGATTTTTATATGTTGCACTTAACATTGGCATCTCAGCAGCAATTGCAGCAGACCATTTTTTATTGATATTGTATGTGTATTGGAGCACAGTGTTATATACAAATGTCAAACCGGAAGGGCCCTCATAGTCGATAGTCGGAGGTACTGCTGCTGCATCGGAAAACAAACTGGTACCATACCCTATTAAGAATCCGCGGTAAGTAACATAGGCACTTAACAGTGTAAAGGCGTAATCATCTCCGGTAAAGTTGGCATTGATATAAGCTCCAAATTCATTCTTCGTATTGGGTAACCCCACAAAGTTGAAGAAAATATTACTGGTAGCAGCACTTGCTTGAAACTTAGCGCCATTACCCGGAATCTTAGGTACCGGTATCGCATTGGTCGTAAAGTTTGTAGGACTATTGATAACACCGTCAAAGTCGAATGACGCTGTTCCCTTTACGTATCCACCAATACCCAAATAGTATTTTTGTTGTTTTCCTACGATTGCAAAACGAGGCAATCCAGGGGCCGTAAAATGTTTTGGTGTGTTTTTGCTAAATACATTTACAATGGTTGAATCATGGCTTCCGGTGTTATAAATAACCATGATGTCTTCTCCTTTTTGTGGTTTCTTCAAATCAATTATTTCGCTCGATTGAGCAAACGAAGTCGAGGGAAAAAGCAGGAATAGTCCAACTACACTTCTCCAGAATAGATTAGTTTTGTCCATAATAGATTTATTAATTAAACATAGAAATAATTTCTTTCTCTATCAAAAAACAAATCTACTATGCAATAGTTGATATATGAGTGTTAATGTTAGCCCTCTGTGTTGAAACATTAACACTCATGAAATAACAAAAAATTAGGTCTAGATCAAGGAATCATCATCTTGAACCATTAATTCATAGGTTAAAACCGTGCGTTCTTTAAATGAATTCTCGCGGTGTTTGCATTCGATCAAACCACATCCTACACAATCTTTTGCAGGTAAACAAGGATCTGTGTGAATTGACAGACGCATTTTATCTTGAAACTTAGAGCGCATCACTGTAGCAAGAGCAACACTACTATCATGACCTTCTTTAATATTAAAATACCAAGGTAATGTAAGGTCACAATCTACAAAATAATTATTCCCATATTTTAGAATCTTCATATTATGGATATCGATCCATTCATCGCTTCTATTATGGGTGATTTCTTCATAAACAGTGCGTAATACATCCGGATCAGCTTTGTCCATTAGGTTTGCTATGGTTGTACGTAAAATACCTACTCCGGTATATATAATGATACTTCCGAATATCAATGCCAAAGCACTATCAATCCATGCTATCTTTGTAAAGTATAGTATTATTAATCCTAGCACAAGCCCGATTGTAGAATAAACATCAGAGTGTAAATGCTTTCCTCCTGCAACAAGAGCTATTGATCCGTATTTCTTTCCTACTCGAATACTATAAGTTCCCAATATCCAGTTTACAAGTCCTGCTCCGGCAATGATATAAATACCAATATCTAACTTGTCTATCGTTGCGGGTTCGAAAAGACGACGCACACCTTCGTATACAATCATTAGACCTGCCGCTAAAATCATAATTCCTTCGAGAGACGCTGATATTAGCTCTATTTTTCCATGGCCGAAAGGATGCCCCTCATCTTTAGGTTTACTTGCTACATAGATACTGTATAAACTAACAAAACCAGCGGTTACGTTTACAATGCTTTCCATGGCATCGGTTAAAATACCAACGGAGTTTGTTATAAAAAAAGCAATAAACTTTCCGATCAATAGCAGTACTGAGCATATTACAATACGGCGTTGTACTTTGATCTTTATTTCTCCTTCATTCATGATGTAAATATATATATTACAATTCTTCACAAAGATATATGAATCTATCTGACAAATAAAAAAAGTATCCCCCATTTATACCTTTACCAAGCATAAATGGGGGAACAAATTAGATACTGAATCATTCAGTATCTAATCAATCTATTGTAGACTAATCGATCAAGTTTGGATTATTCGCAATAGCTGACTTTGGAAAACGAAGTGTATAACGTGCATCGTTTTCTTCGAGTACATATGTATTTGTAAATGTACTCTTCTCGATACGGGCACGCGTTGTACGACGCAAATCGTACCAACGAAAACCTTCCAACGCTAATTCACGCTGACGTTCGTCGGCAATCTCTTTTACCATTTCGTCTTTACCATAAGCAGCAATACGGGTTTGCTCACTAGCAAAGAATTCCGGCTTCAAACGTGCAGAAGTAAGCGTTGCCAATAGTTGTTTTGCTTCGTCTATATGGTTTAGCTGCAATGCAGCTTCGGCTGCATTCAAGTAAACCTCGCCCATACGGAATGTTGATTTCTCATCAGCGGTACTTCCTTTATTAATTTTATATGCGCCATATCCCTTCTTAAAGTACATAGCGAAACGCATATCATTCTCTTGGTTATACAAGCCTAACAATTTCTCGCTTACAGGAAAGTCATCGCGAACGTCCATATTT
>JBOFPV010000045.1:0-15521 GCA_051660585.1 Tannerellaceae bacterium | reverse complement strand
TAAGCGTTCATTTTGGGGGTTTGCGTTCTCAAAATTGAACGCTTTTTCTTTTTCCTCCAAATAAAGTGCAGATTAACAATTGCCGATTTCCGACTAAGCAACCTTGCTGAAAAATGACGAAACAAAGTTACCGATTACATAATAACCTGCAGACTCATGTGATGATTGATCATTATATGTCTAAAGTGACTATATTTAACTATAACCATCACCTATTTTCTGATTTTGGTGTTGATAGGAATGAATTGTCGATTGATTGGCTTATAGATTGTATGTCAACTGCTGATAAGAAATTGTTAAGTAGATATGCCGATATAATTGTTGATTATTTCTTGAGTAAAAGAAAAGACTACACAAAGTATATTTATTTCTCTATTTGTTATAATTATAAACATGAATGTGCAAATGGTTCTATACAACTAAAAATAATACCATTGGTATATACAGAGGATAAGAACTTGTATGCATCACTGTGTGTACTTGATTCAGTAAGCTATGAGGGTAAGCCAATATTGAAAATGCATAAAGTTGATGAGAATAAAACTTTTGTTTATGTTTCATCCTCAGGCAAGTTTGTAAATGAAGAAGAGACCAGATTGTCAAAAATAGAGCGTGATATTTTATGTATGTCTGGTGAAGGTGCTAAAGAACAAGATATAGCTCATGAACTAGACATTCCTCTTTTTTATCTAAAGCGATGTAAAAATTCAATTTTTGTGAAACTAAAAGTGAAAACAATTGCAGAAGCGATATACGTAGCTTATAAACAGGGTTGTTTATAAGCTTAACTCCATAATATAGTCATTCATGTAGTAGTTATTGCCAATATTAAAGTCTCTAGATTCAATGATTGAGAAACCAAAGCTGAGATAAAAATATTTCGCTTTATTTTTGCGATTCACATAGAGTTTTAATTTTTCTACATCTGAGAGATTGGATTTGATATACGAAATAATTTCTTTCATCACTTGCTTGCCTAAGCCTTTTCCTTGCTGAGAAGGATGTAAGTATAGTTTCTGTAGTATACATGTGTTTGGAGATATTTGTTCTAACGAAAAATATCCGCATGGAATATTATCCACTTTAATGAGATGAAAGATTTGTTTTTCTATTTCTATCTGGTTTTGTAAGCTTTGAATACTATACATCAGCTTTGTCATATACTCTATCTGTTCTTGAGATAAGATATCTTTATATGTATGAGGAAAGATTTCATTTGCAAGCTCTTGTATTATATTCAACCTGCTTTTTGTAACAAATTCTATAGTTAACATAGATTAATTGGATTAAAATGGTTTAATTGTATGCGAATATAAGAATTATTTGTATAGATTTGGTGCTCGTTGTAATGAATCCAATTTAATTGAATTATTTTAAAAACAGTATAGTTATGTCACACTCAATTTCTTTGAATTGGAAAGGTGGTATGGAGTTCGAAAGTTCACTCGATAACCACAAAATAACACTAGATACTACTACAGAGTGGGGTGGTAATGATAAAGGGCCAAGTCCAAAAAAACTAATGCTTGTAGCCTTAGCTGGTTGTACCGGTATGGATGTTGTGTCTTTGTTGAAGAAGATGCATGTGGAATATGCAGGGCTTTCAATATTCGTCGAGGCAACTCTTACCACAGAACACCCCAAGCAGTATAACTCAATGCACCTTATCTATGAATTTACGGGAAACAATCTACCGGTAGATAAGCTGCAAAAGGTTATTGATATGTCATTGGATAGATATTGTGGTGTGGCAGCTGTTTACAAAAAAGTCATGCCATTGACATATGAAATTAAAATAAAATAGTGAATTTACGACACAATAACGAAAGTTTGAAACATTAAAAATATAAGCTAATGGATTCTAAAATTCAGGAACTTACTAGTAAGATCTATCAAGAAGGGGTAGAAAAAGGTAAAGAAGAAGCAGATCGTATTATAAGCGAAGCTAAAAGTGAAAGAGATTCTATTCTTAAGAATGCCAAAGAAGAAGCAGATGCTACTATCGCGAGTGCAAAAAAAGAAGCAGATGAACTTAAAAAGAATACAGAAGCAGAACTTAAAATGTTTGCTTCACAAAGCGTAGAAGCTTTAAAAACTGAAGTTGTAAATTTAATAACAACCAAAGTTGTTGCTAATGCTGTTTCTGGAGCATTGAACGAAAAGGACTTTATGCAAAAGATGATCTTAGAAATGGCAAAAGAATGGGCGAAAAACGATTCCATTACAATACAATCTGCTGACGCAGATGCTCTTTCTAAGTTTTTTACGGCAAATGCAACTGAATTACTAAATAATGGTGTTAAGATTGAAAAGGTAAATGGAAAACCTTCATCATTTAATATATTACCGAAAGACGGGTCATATAAAGTAACTTTCGGAGAAGATGAATTTATTGCTTACTTCAAGGAATTCCTCCGTCCGAAATTGATAGAAATGCTTTTCTAAATGGGGAATTACTATGCATTTGTCGCTGGCTTACCAGACTTGTCTATAGATGACGCTAAGTTGGCCTGGACACAAGCCCGTTTTAAAGAAGAACTACAAGACGCTCTCTCTGGCGATGATTTGAAGTTGATAATGCTTTATTTCATGCAGTTTGACAACAAAAACTTGTTGGCATACTTAAAGAATAAAGATTCAAAACTCGACGAAAAGGGCAATCTCTCTGCACAAGATTTGGAGGAAGTTGTGCAATTGATGAAAGAGTTTGAGCAACCTGTAGATAAACGGATCCCTCGATATTTTCCGACGTTTTTTGCAGCCTATAATCAAGAAAAAACAGAAGATAGTCCTGTCGTAATGCAAGATTACTTGTCTAGTTTATACTATGATTATGCAATGAAGACACGAAATAAATTCGCATCACGATGGTTTGAGTTTAATCTAAACGTAAATAATGTCTTATCTGCATTTACTTCTCGCGCATACGGAATGGATGTTGCCTCTAGTATAGTTGGAGACAATGAAGTTGCTGCAGCGCTACGCAGTTCTAATGCTCGAGATTTTGGGCTGACGAATGTTCTAGATGAATTTGAGCAGTTGCGTAAGATTGCAGACGAGTCTGATTTACTTGAAAAAGAAAAGAAGATAGACAGTTTACGTTGGCAATGGCTTGAAGAAAATACATTTTTCAACTATTTTTCCATCGAAAAGATTTTTGCGTATTTGATCAAAATTGAGATTCAAGAACGTTGGGCTAAGCTTAATCCCGAAACTGGTGAAATTCAGTTCAGAAATATCATTGGCCGCCTAAAATCAGAGGTTTCCGTAATTGATAAATATAGAAATAATAAGTAATAAGATATGGCTACGAAAGGAGTTGTAAAAGGTATCGTCTCGAATCTTGTAACACTAGAGGTAGATGGTCCTGTTGCACAAAATGAAATATGTTTTATCTCTGTAGGCGAAGACAAGCTTATGTCGGAGGTAATCAAGGTAGTAGGTAAGAATGCTTATGTACAGGTGTTTGAAAGTACACGTGGCATGAGAGTTGGAGATACTGCCGAATTTGTTGATCACATGTTAGAGGTGACATTAGGTCCGGGTATGCTATCAAAGAATTATGATGGTTTGCAAAACGACCTTGATAAGATGGATGGTGTATTCCTCAAACGTGGAGATTATACCTTTGCTTTAGATAACGACAAGTTGTGGGATTTTATTCCATTAGCTAAAGCTGGTGACAGCGTTATTGCAGGCGAGTGGTTGGGACAAGTTGATGAAAACAAACAACCTCACAGAATTATGGTTCCATTCAAACTAGAAGGAACTTATACGGTAAAAAGTGTCGCTAAAGAAGGACAATACACAATCAACGATACTGTTGCTGTAATCACAGATTCTGACGGAAATGATATAAATGTCACTATGGTGCAAAAATGGCCTGTAAAAAGAGCCAATCTTTGCTACAATAATAAGCCTCGTCCGTATAAATTGCTAGAAACCGGTGTTCGTACAATTGATACGATCAATCCGATTGTAGAAGGTGGTACAGGGTTTATTCCAGGTCCTTTCGGTACAGGTAAAACGGTTTTGCAGCATGCTATATCTAAACAAGCAGAAGCCGATATCGTAATTATCGCAGCTTGTGGAGAGCGTGCCAATGAGGTTGTAGAGGTATTTGCAGAGTTCCCTCACTTGGATGATCCTCACACAGGTCGTAAATTGATGGAGCGTACAATTATCATCGCCAATACATCTAACATGCCAGTTGCATCTCGTGAAGCATCTGTATACACTGCTATGACTATTGCCGAATATTATAGATCAATGGGGTTGAAGGTGTTATTGATGGCCGACTCAACATCTCGTTGGGCACAAGCACTTCGTGAGATGTCTAACCGTTTGGAGGAACTTCCGGGACCGGATGCATTCCCGATGGACTTGTCTGCGATTATTGCAAACTTCTATGCACGTGCGGGATTCGTTCACTTGAATAATGGCGAGACAGGTTCTGTTACCTTTATCGGTACTGTTTCTCCTGCAGGGGGTAACTTAAAAGAGCCTGTAACAGAGAATACGAAGAAGGTTGCTCGTTGTTTTTATGCACTTGAACAAGAACGTGCAGATAGAAAGCGCTATCCGGCTATCAACCCGATTGATAGTTACTCAAAATACCTAGAGTATCCAGAATTTGCAGACTATATCGTTACGAAAGTAAATGAAGAATGGATTCCGAAAGTAAATGAGATCAAAACACGTATGCAACGTGGTAAAGAAATTGCTGAACAAATCAATATCCTCGGTGACGATGGTGTTCCGGTAGAATATCACGTTACATTCTGGAAATCAGAATTGATTGACTTCGTTATTCTGCAACAAGACGCATTTGATAATATCGACTGTTTGACTCCACTTGAACGTCAGAGCTATATGCTAGATCTTATCGTTGATATTTGTAGAGCAGACTTTCAATTTGAAGGTTTCTTAGAAGTAATCGAATACTTCAAACAAATGATTAACTTGATGAAACAGATGAATTACTCTGAGTTCAACAGTGATCAGTTTAATGAGTATCGTAAAAAGATTGATGAACTTGTAGCAGAGAAAAGAGTTGCACTAGTTTAAAGTGTTACTTTAGATTTGCACAAAAAACATTGAATATGGCAGCAAAAGCATTTCAAAAAATATATACAAAGATTACTCAAATTACCAAGGCTACTTGTACCTTGAAGGCTACAGGAGTAGGTTATGATGAACTTGCATCTATAGACGGTCGCTTAGCACAGGTAGTAAAAATTATCGATGATGAAGTAACACTACAGGTATTTGCCGGTACAGAAGGTATCAAGACAAATGCAGAAGTAGTATTTATGGGCAAGGCTCCATCATTGAAAGTTAGCGAGCAGCTAGCAGGTCGTTTCTTCAATGCTTATGGAGACCCAATTGATGGAGGTCCCGTACCTGAAGGATCAGACATCGAGATCGGAGGTCCTTCTGTGAATCCTGTACGTAGAAAGCAGCCATCAGAGCTAATTGCTACAGGTATTGCAGGTATCGACCTTAACAATACATTGGTAACCGGACAAAAGATTCCATTCTTTGCCGATCCCGATCAACCATTCAACCAGGTAATGGCAATGGTTGCCATGCGTGCAAAGAGTGATAAAATCATTCTTGGAGGTATGGGTATGACAAACGACGATTACCTGTATTTTAAAAACGTATTTAGCAACGCGGGAGCACTTGACCGCATTGTAAGCTTTATCAATACCACAGAAGACCCTTCTGTAGAGCGATTGCTTATTCCGGATATGTCACTTGCGGCAGCAGAGTATTTTGCAGTTGAAAAGAACGAAAAAGTACTTGTTTTGCTTACCGACATGACCAACTACGCCGATGCTTTGGCAATCGTGTCTAACCGTATGGACCAGATCCCATCAAAAGACTCTATGCCGGGTTCGTTGTATTCCGACCTTGCTAAGATCTACGAAAAAGCGGTTCAATTCCCAGAGGGTGGATCTATTACCATTATTGCCGTTACAACACTTTCAGGTGGAGATATCACACACGCTGTGCCAGATAACACAGGTTATATTACCGAAGGTCAGCTTTATTTAAGACGTGATAGCGACGTAGGAAAAGTTATCGTAGACCCATTCCGAAGCTTGTCTCGTTTGAAACAGTTGGTAACTGGTAAGAAAACAAGAGAAGATCACCCGCAAGTAATGAATGCAGCAGTACGTTTGTACGCCGATGCTGCTAATGCAAAAACAAAAATGGAGAATGGTTTCGATCTTACAGATTACGACTTGAGAACATTGGCTTTTGCAAAAGACTATTCAGAAAAACTACTTGCGATCGACGTGAATCTTGATACAACAGAAATGCTAGATGTAGCTTGGGAGCTTTTTTCAGAGCACTTTACACCAGCAGAGGTTAATATCAAACAAAACCTCGTTGATAAATATTGGAAAAAGTAAAACCTTGCAATTATGGCTATAAAGTTTCAATATAATAAAACTTCGCTTCAGCAGTTGGAAAAACAACTTAAGATGCGCGAGAGAGCACTTCCTACTATCAAAAGTAAAGAGAGTGCCCTGCGTATGGAAGTGAAGAAAACAAAAGATGAAGTAAATACATTGGAACTTAAGCTGGAAAACGAAATCCGTAGTTATGAAAACATGTCAGAACTATGGAATGAATTTGATCCCAATTTAGTAAGGATCAAAGACGTTGACCTTTCGACTAAAAAGATTGCCGGAGTTGTTGTTCCGGTTCTTAACGATATCAAATTTGAGATTGGTCGTTATAGTCTTTTTAGTTCTCCGGCTTGGTTCGCCGATGGAGTTTCTCTGATCAAAACATTAGCACAATATGGTATTGAAGCCGAGTTTTCAACATTGAAACTAGATCTTTTAGAGCATGCTCGTAAAAAGACAACTCAAAAAGTAAATCTATTTGAGAAAGTTCAAATCCCGGGCTATAAAGATGCCATTAGAAAGATTAAGCGATTCATGGAAGATGAAGAAAGTCTTTCTAAGTCATCTCAGAAAATCATGCGTGCAAATCAAGAGAAACGAAAAAGAATGGAGGAAGCTGTATGATAGAGAAAATGTCAAAATATGGCTTTTTGATTTATCACAAAGAATACACACAGTTCTTGTCAGATATCAGTGAGTTGGGTGTAGTTCATGTGATTGAGAAAGATGAAAAAGCCGCAGATGAGCAATCTGATCAAGTAACATTACTTCTTTCTTTATCCGGAAGATATGCAAAAGCTTGCAAAGCACTTCAAAAGATAGCGAGTGAGGATAAATCAATTGTTTATGCTCCGGTAGATCAGGCGAGCGAAGGGAATAATCTCCTTACCGAGTTTGAGAAGCAGATCGAACTGAAGAACAGCTTGTTTCAGCGTCAGCAGATCATCGAGAAAGAGTTGGATCGCTTGGATATATGGGGCGACTTTGATCTCTCTACGATTGAAAAGTTGGAAAATGAAGGCTGGCATATCAACTTTTACTGCACACCCGAATCTAATTTCGATGCAGAGTGGCTCAGAGATTTCCATGCGATAGAGGTAGGACGTATTGGTTCGATGATATACTTTGTCACGGTGACTAAAGTAAAACATCCCGAAATCGATGCTGAAGGTATCAAATATGGTAATAAGTCGTTTAGCAGCCTAAAGGCAGAATACCAAGCGAATGTCAAAGAGATCAAGCAAATTGATGCCGAACTAGCAGTCTTTGCACAGAAATACTACAAAACACTCTGTTTTGAAGGATCCAAGATCTCTGACAAACTCGATTTTGAAAAAGTCTTATCAGCTACAGAGTCAGATCCGGATTCTAAATTAATGATTTTGGAAGGTTGGGTACCTGTAAGCAAAGAGAAACCGTTGGTTGAATACCTTCAATCCAAAGGCATCTTATTTGTAACAGATGTGTCGCGACCTAAAGATAAAGTACCGGTGTTGCTTAAGAATAATAAATTCTCCAGATTGTTTGAAATGATCGGAGAGCTTTATTCCCTGCCTAATTACAACGAATGGGATTTAACGCCGTTCTTTGCACCGTTCTTTGTCATGTTTTTCGGACTTTGTTTGGGCGATTGTGGTTACGGACTATTATTCGTAATTCTTTCTATCATACTCATGCGAAAGGTGGATCCAAGCCTAAAACCAATCTTTCAGCTTTCCTTCTGGTTAGGATTGGGAACTGTGATATTCGGTTTTATCAGTGGTACCTTCTTTGGTATTCCATTGTTGGAGGTAGACTGGGCATGGATACAAAGCGCCAAACGATTTATGCTAGACTCTAATCAGCTCTTTAACTTTGCCTTGATCCTTGGAGGTGTACAAATCCTCTTTGGTATGGTGTTGAAAGCAATTAGTCGCTGGTCTCGTTTTGGCTTTAAATATTCGATTGATCCGTTTGGTTGGATTCTTTGTCTTGTAGGAAATGGTATTGTCTTTGGTTTAGGACATATCGGAAAACTTTCACCTGAGCACACCACAATGGCTCACTACATCGTTTCCGGTATTGGTTTGGCAATGATGTTACTATTCAATGATCCCGAAGCAAGCATTCTATCAAACATTGGAGGAGGTTTGTGGGGACTTTACAACCGTCTTACCGGTATTTTAGGAGATATGCTATCATACATTCGTTTGTTTGCGTTAGGTATTTCAGGATCTGTAATGGGATTGGTATTTAATCAATTGGCGATTAATATGGCCCCTGATATTCCTGTAGTCGGACAACTTGTAATGATTCTTATCCTTCTGTTTGGTCACTCAATGAATATCTTTATGTCGTCATTAGGAGCTTTTGTGCACCCAATGCGTCTAACTTTCGTAGAATTTTATAACAACTCAGGTTTTGAAGGCGGAGGTAAAAAATATAATCCTTTCGCTAAAAAAGCCAAAGCAAATTGATTTATTAACAACTAAATAATTTTTAAATTATGGAACCTATTTTATTGGCTTACATTGGTATTGGTTTAATGTTAGGACTTTCAGGTATTGGTAGTGCATTCGGTGTTACAATTGCAGGTAACGCAGCAGTTGGTGCAATGAAAAAGAACCCAGATGCATTTGGTAACTATATGGTATTAAGTGCCATGCCAGGTACTCAAGGTTTGTACGGTTTCCTAGGTTATTTCCTTTTGGCCGGTAAATTAACATCAGCAATCACTCCGGTACAAGCTGCCGCTATTTTCGGCGCTGGTTTGGCAGTTGGTTTAGTTTGTTTACTTTCAGCTGTACGTCAAGGTCAAGTATGTGCTAACGGTATTGCAGGTATTGGTTCGGGTTATGACTTGTTTGGTAAAACAATGATCCTTTCAGTATTCCCTGAACTTTATGCAATCGTATCACTTGCAGCATTGTTCTTGATTGGTCAATCAATTTAATAAGACATATACATTACTTAATATAAACATGATTATGTATATTTAACCATACAAGCGTTGTAGTGTACAACATTATTTATACATTGCATCTGCACAAATCGTGTTTTCATAAGAAATGTGTTACACACATTGGAAAGTGCTTTATTCGTGAGAGTAGAGCACTTTTTTTGTGTAAATTTTCTACATTTGAATAAAAAACTTACCATGTCTATATTACGTACTGTTATAATTTCCGCATGTAGTTGTTTATGTGTGCATTACGCTTCGGCTCAATACGAAACACTCTTCCAAAGCAATTCATTAATTGATCCGTCAAACGCCAATAAGCTATTCTTGAATGTAGATAATCTATCTTTTTTTCAAAATAATGAGAACGATGGAAAATACTTAAGCGGATACACACTCCCCGGATTTAGATTAGAAACAAAATTAATTTATTACCCATTACCTAATGTTAAGCTAGAAGGGGGAGCATACTTCCTTAAATATTGGGGAGCAACCTCATACCCGCAAGTATCTTATATCGGAATCCCTCGCGTAAACGAACGCAACAGTAGTGGTGTACATTGCTTACCATATTTGAGAGCACAAGTAGACTTTATGAATAAATTTAGTCTCGTTATTGGCGATATTTATGGCGGAGCCAATCATCGACTCATCACTCCTTTGTATAATCCAGATTACAATCTTACGGCCGATCCCGAAGCCGGCATACAATTCTTGGCACGTACAGAGAGGGCTTTTCTCGACGTCTGGGCCAATTGGGATACCTTTATATTCAATGACGATACCAAGCAGGAATCCTTCTTTTTCGGACTCTCAGGAGAGTATAAATTTGTAGAGAATGAGAAGTATACGGTTTCAGCACCACTGCAAGCCTTGTTTCATCACAAAGGTGGAGAGCTAGATACGCTTATAGGCAACTCTATCCAAACCGAACTCAATGCTGCCACAGGGATTCAAGTGCGTCGTCGTTTGCAAGGCACCAAAAGACCCACTGAACTATATGCCAATGCCTACGGATTGTTTTACAAAGTAATGTCGGGTCAGAACAAATTCCCCTTTACGCAAGGATGGGGGTTCAATGCAGACTTAGGCTGCAAAGTAGGAGACCTTAACGTAGCGCTATCCTATTGGCAAAGTGATAAATTTGCAACCCTGCTAGGCAGCTCCTTGTATGGAAATATCTCAACCTCTACCATTCGTTACGGATACGTCATGCAAACCAATCACATGTGTGCCTTAAGTGCCGATTACGGGAAATCGCTCAACAACTTCATTACCATAGGAGGCAGCCTTCGTAACTACCTCATGCTTCCGGTGCATTCATTCTCGCCCGATGGACTATATGAGCACTTTCCAACGGCATTCAACTTCGAAGTAGGTCTTTACATACGCATCAATCCGTCATTTTTGTTAAAACAATTTTAGATCTTAATTTACTATCTTTGCATCTATAAAACCAACATACATGCAAGATTTCTTTTTTGCCAAGATAGAAAAAATGGTCGTTCACCGTATAGGGAACAAGCTATGCGGTGATCGATTATTGTGCTCCAAGACACTACTCGACGTGAATCCAGCCATCGAGTTACTGCTCAAGCACTACTTCCTTTCACCATTCAAGCAAGACAATTACTACACCTTTGTGCACGATAGCGAATTGTCGATGAATGAGGTGTTTGCCTATGCATCCTCGATCTTTAATGATCCTTCCACACTTTATGCACAGTCGTTGCTGCTGGCACAGCACCTGTTCGATCAAAGCATGCACCCAAAGATTAAGTCGGGCGAACTCTATGTCGTCTACCTCAAAGACTGCATGTTTGAAAACAATGCTACAGATGCCATTGGTATCTTCAAGTCAGAAAGCAAAGACACCTTTCTCAAAGTATATCCAACGGGAGAAAACTTCGAAGTAGAATCCGACAAAGGAGTTAATATCAACAAGCTCGACAAAGGAGCTGTAATTTTCAACATCGAAAAAGACTCCGGTTATGTAGTTTCCGTTATCGATAACGTCAACAAAGGAATAGAAGCACAGTATTGGGTCGACGACTTCCTGCACGTAAAACCTCGTCGCGACGGATATTACCATACGCAGAACATCATGTCCCTGTATTCTGACTTCATAACGCAGACCGTAGCAACCGGCGAAAAATCGAAAGCCGATAAAGCTAAGATGATGAATAAAACCATCCAGTTTTTGAAAGAAAATGACATGTTCGACATGAATCGTTTTATGACAGAAGTGGTGCAAGACGAAACACTCATCAAGAACTTCAGCGATTTCCGTCACAGTAAGATGGCAGAAGGACTCACAGAGCAGCAACCCGAGTTGCAGGATGCTACATTTGAAATAAATAATGTAGCCCTCAAAAAAGAAACACAGCGTCTCAAAAGTGGTATTAAACTAGACGATAACTTTTTGATCAAGATCCTTTCGCCCGATGCACAGATTGTAAAAGGCTACGATGAGCAAAAAGGTCTCCATTATTATCAACTTTTCTACAACCAAGAGAGTTAATATTTGGAAGATGTAATCTTCATGGATATTTATAAAAAAGAGACATACAGATATGAAAGAATGGTTAGATGCGATTATTACCTCAAACACAGTAGATATTCACACTGCTGTATTCCGTTTACTATTTAGCTTCTTTATCGGAGCCCTTATCGGCCTCGAGAGGCAGTTTCGAAGGCAAAATGCCGGAATGCGCACCTTTACCCTAATCTGTTTGGGATCTACAGTCGCCATGCTTATTTCTATCTGGATACCACAAACCTACATGAACTTTCAGAACGGAGATCCCGGTCGTATTGCAGCTCAGGTACTATCAG
The DNA here is from genome assembly GCA_051660585.1 of Tannerellaceae bacterium. GTDB lineage: Bacteria > Bacteroidota > Bacteroidia > Bacteroidales > CAMTPD01 > UBA12018. Next base: position 3,326 of record JBOFPV010000045.1, on the reverse strand, counting down.
GTATCGGTTTCATCGGAGCCGGTGCAATCATTCAAAGTAGAGGCAATATACACGGTCTTACTACAGCAGCATGTTTGTGGGTTACAGCCGTAATTGGTCTGTCTATCGGTGCCGGTATGTACATCATCGCAAGCATCGCAGCCGTAATCACCTTGGTAGTTTTGATTACGCTCGATCGGTTAGAGCGCTTTGCATTGGTCGAAGGTGTGAGTAAAAACCTATTTATCTTCTGCAACACGACAAACCCCGATATGGATAAAATAAAATTGATCTTGAATCAACACAAAATCTTTATTATTAACTTGTCGTTCGAGCAGGATTTTGAAAAAGAACGCTCCATTATTTCATACAAAGTTCATGTAAAGTCAAAAGCTACCTACAATGGCCTTTTTGAAGATTTGAGATTACTTGGGAATATTTATCATATAAAATTACTTTCTTAGTCATGAAATTAACGTACACTCCATACACATTGATGTTGAAGCATCAATTTACGCTAGCAAGCTCGAGTAGACGTACTACTCCGGTTGTAATTTCACGTATCGAACTCGACGGTCTAGTCGGATATGGAGAGGCTTCATTGCCTCCATATCTGGGCGAAACTCAAGACTCGGTCATCGCGTTTCTAGAGAAAGTGAACTTGAGTGGATTCGACTTTTCACACGGTTTGGCAGAAATAATCGAGTATATCAACGAAGTAGAACCCGGTAATTCGGCAGCTAAGGCATGCCTCGATATCGCTTTGCACGATCTATACGGACAGTTTACCGGCAAGCCTTGGTATCGCATGTGGAGACTCAACCCCGAAGATGCCCCTAAATCATCCTTTACAATCGGTATCGACACACCGGAAGTAATACGCACAAAGATCAAAGAAGCAGATCCGTTTGGCTTTATAAAGATCAAATTGGGAGCGGGCAACGACAAAGAAATGATCGAGACCATCAAAGCACTTACCGACAAGCCGATTTATGCCGACGTAAATCAAGGGTGGACCGATAAATACTACGCCCTGGATATGGCCAATTGGTGTCTCGAGCATGGAGTAGTATTTCTAGAGCAGCCTATGCCTGTGGCAGCCGTCGATGATATGGCTTGGCTCAAGGCTAACACACAGATGCCTCTTATTGCTGATGAATCGTTTCAGCACATGCACGACTTAGATACCGTAAACGGACTATTCGACGGAATCAACCTCAAGCTGATGAAGTGTGGAGGAATGCGAGAAGCGTACAATATCATGCAGCGATGCAAAAAATACGATCTAAAAGTATTACTCGGTTGTATGACCGAAACCTCGTGTGCGATCTCTGCGGCAGCACAACTAGCCGCAATGGCAAACTGGGTAGACCTAGATGGAAATATGTTAATCACCAACGATTGTTTCAAAGGGGCTCAATTGATCGACGGTAAAGTCATACCGCTCAATAAGCCCGGTATTGGCGTGATGCCGATCAGCGACAATCTTTTCAACGAATAGCAACATTTTCGGATCTAGGCGATAAACGAATTTATTTATGAGTATATAAACGCCTATGGAAAATTTTATTACAAGTATCAATGACTTTTTATGGACCTATATCCTTACCGTTGTTTTGATAGCGGCAGGATTGTGGTTTACGATAAAAACTGGATTTGTTCAATTTCGCAACCCGATAGCAATGCTCAAGCTGCTTGCCGAAGGAGTTTCTCTTTCGGGAAAAGGAAAGAAACATCACGTTTCCTCTTTTCAAGCCTTTTGTATTTCTACAGCCTCACGCGTAGGAACCGGAAACATGGCCGGTGTAGCTACTGCCATTGCGGTAGGAGGGCCGGGAGCGATTTTTTGGATGTGGCTTATCGCAATCTTCAGTGCCGCATCTGCATTTATAGAAGCAACATTGGCGCAGATATATAAGATCAAAGGACAACGTTCTTATATCGGAGGACCGGCTTACTATATGGAAAAAGGACTGAAACAACGCTGGATGGGGATCTTCTTCGCCGTGCTTATTACAGTCACCTTCGGGCTCGTGTTCAACTCCGTGCAATCCAACACAATCACGCTGGCTTTCAACGAAGCATTTGGCTTTGATCGTATTCAGATGGGAATTGTTGTTGCCTTATTATCCGGAATCGTCATTTTCGGAGGTATCCATCGCATTGCGGTAGTATCGTCTGTTGTAGTACCCGTTATGGCCTTAGCCTATGTAGCGTTGTCGCTATTTATTCTAGGCAAAAACATTGACCAGGTACCGGCCATGTTTGCACAAATCTTCGAATCAGCATTCGGATTCAAGCAAATTGTGGGTGGCGGATTAGGAGCGGCCTTGATGCAAGGGATCAAGCGCGGACTATTCTCCAATGAAGCCGGTATGGGTTCTGCGCCTAACGCAGCAGCAACGGCACACGTATCTCACCCCGTAAAACAAGGCTTTATTCAAGTACTGGGTGTATTTACCGATACATTGGTTATTTGCTCCTCAACAGCCTTTATCGTGCTTCTATCAGGAGCAGATCTTTCGGGCGGAATAAAAGGAATACAACTCACACAAGCTGCCGTAAGCAACCAAGTAGGAGCCTTCGGATCCGTATTTATCGCCATCAGCATTTTCTTCTTCGCCTTTAGCTCCATCATCGGAAACTACTATTACGGAGAAGTAAACATGCGTTTCATCACAGATCGCAGACGCTACATGTGGCTCTATCGATTCATCGTGATTCTGATGGTCTTTGTGGGATCAATCCTAAGCCTCGATATTGTATGGTCTCTGGCCGACGTATTTATGGCCTTAATGGCACTTACCAACCTCGTAGCCATCGTACTACTAGGTAACATAGCCGTTAAAGCACTGAAGGATTACCAAAAGCAAAAACGCAATGGCGTAGCCAATCCAACCTTCCACAAATCGTCGATCAAAGAACTCAAAGACGAAGATATCACCTGCTGGTAATTCCAAATGCAGTAGAACATACCAACCAAATATAAAAAAGTCACCTTCATGTCAAATGAGGGTGACTTTTTTTATGCTTATATGCATTGCAAGAGCCAGCTTTCTATATCATGCATTTGGACTGAAAGTCCTAAAGTGTACCCGTACGTGTTACGATGGTAACTCAATCATTTTGAATGTTGCGTTTCGCTTTCCATTACAAATTCCAATAATATACACCCCAGTGATTAACGATGTGAATTTACTTTATTTGTTTTTAAATTCAAAATAATGTAAAGTTTTATTGTGGCTACTTGATGTGTTTCGGAGAAATGTTACCGATGAATCGGGATGTTTTTTGGGGTGTTTTTTGGGGAAATTTCCTACTTTAAGGAGGGCATGATTCATGTCAAA
>JBOFPV010000044.1:0-10095 GCA_051660585.1 Tannerellaceae bacterium | reverse complement strand
TTGCTCCGAAACAACCAAAATAGTTTCTGTTTCTTTGTCTTTTAGGCAAACCATACCTACAACCTCATCATTACCATCTTCGTCGAGCGTCATACCACGTACACCGGCAGCAGTTCTACCCATTACGCGTACAGCACTTTCGTGGAAACGAATAGCACGACCATTGCGATTTGCGATCACAACTTCATTGTTACCGTTGGTCATTCTTACTTCTGTTACCTCATCCCCTTCTCTCAAGTCGATTGCGATAACACCATTTTGTCTTGGACGAGAATATGATTCAAGTAATGTTTTCTTGATTACACCCTTCTTCGTACAGAACAACAAGTAGTGAGAATTAATAAAGTCAGTATCTTTTGTAAGATTCTTAACACGGATAAATGCATTTACTCTATCTCCGGATTCGATATTAAGCAAGTTTTGGATTGCTCTACCTTTCGAATTCTTCGAACCTTCCGGAATTTCGTACACCTTCAACCAGTAGCAACGACCATTCTTCGTAAAGAACAACATCGTGGCATGCATAGAAGCAGGATAGATATATTCAACAAAGTCTGCATCGCGTGTTTCGCTACCCTTAGCTCCAACACCACCTCTGTTTTGAGCTTTAAACTCAGTAAGCGGCGTACGTTTGATGTATCCAAGGTGCGATACAGTGATAATCATTTCGTCATCAGCGTAGAAATCTTCCGGATTAAGCTCTTCAGAAGCATAAACGATCTCAGTTTTGCGATCATCTCCGAATTTAGCTTTGATTTCTAACAACTCATCTTTAATAACCTGCATACACAAGTCTTTGTTTGCAAGAATATCGCGCAATCTACTAATCAAAGCCATGATATCGTCGTATTCTGCTCTTAGCTTATCTTGCTCTAGTCCTGTAAGTTGACGCAAACGCATATCAACAATAGCACGAGCTTGAACGTCTGACAAACCGAAACGCTCTTTCAAACGATCGATCGCTTCCGCCGGATTCGTCGAAGTCTTGATAATATTGATAACCTCATCGATGTTGTCTGATGCGATGATCAAACCTTCAAGAATGTGAGCACGCTCTTCGGCTTTGTTCAATTCGAATTGCGTACGTCTCATTACTACGTCGTAGCGGTGCTCAACAAACTGCTTGATCATATCAAGTAAGTTAAGCAGCTTTGGACGTCCGTTTACCAATGCAATATTATTAACACTGAATGACGATTGCAACGCCGTAAGTTTGTACAATTTGTTCAACACTACGTTTGCGTTTGCATCTCTCTTCACGTCAACCACGATACGCATACCTCTACGGTCTGATTCGTCGTTTACATTTGAGATACCATCCAGTTTCTTCTCGTCAACAAGGTCGGCAATATGTTTGATCAACTCCGCTTTGTTTACCAAGTAAGGAATTTCAGTGATAATGATTTTATCTCTGTTGTGCTCGGTTTCGATTTCAGCCTTACCGCGCATTACCACTCTACCTCTACCCGTTTCGAAAGCATCCTTTACACCAGCGTACCCATAGATATAACCACCGGTAGGAAAATCAGGAGCTTTGATATATTGCATCAATCCCTCTACATCAATTTGACCATCAGCTTCGATGTATGCAATAGATCCATCGATTGCTTCGCTCATGTTGTGAGGAGGCATATTTGTAGCCATACCAACGGCAATACCCGACGCACCGTTTACCAACAAGTTTGGAATTCGAGTTGGCAACACTGTTGGTTCCTTCAATGTATCATCGAAGTTTAATTGGAAATCAACGGTGTTTTTATCGATGTCACGTAGCATTTCTTCAGCCAGTTTGCTCAAGCGAGCCTCGGTATAACGCATTGCAGCAGGGCTGTCTCCGTCGATCGAACCAAAGTTACCTTGTCCGTCTACCAGCGGATAACGCAAAGACCACTCTTGTGCCATACGCACCATTGCAAAGTATACGGATGAATCACCGTGTGGGTGATACTTACCTAATACTTCACCGACAATTCTGGCAGACTTCTTATATGGTTTATCAGATGTATTGCCTAATTCATTCATACCGAATAGCACTCTTCTGTGTACTGGTTTGAAACCGTCCCTTACATCAGGAAGCGCACGGGAAACAATTACCGACATTGAATAGTCAATGTAAGCCGATTTCATTTCCTCCTCGATATTAATCTTTATAATTCTATCTTGATCAGTCATTTAAATATTTATTTATTTAAAATATTATCAACTACGTGAAAAATCGCACTAAGGTAAGCTTTTCCGAGTGATTACGAAACAAAATACAACAAAAGTTTATGCTTTTAATGGCACATTTGGTAGTATAAAATATTTTGGCAAGGTTATTGATGTATCATATATATTGGAGTTCTTTGCACAAACAGACGTTAATCTAAAGAAAGTTTGTCAGGTGCATTGCTTCTATTAAATTAAAGAATATATTTACAAACATATCATACTTATAGCTGTTAAACTATATATGAAAACAAACAGAATGAACTATTCAAATCTTAAATATATGCAGAATAAACACTCCGAATACTCTTTGAGTGATTATGACATGGATCAAATCTTCTTAAATAATGAAGAGAATCATCGTTTTCATGAACAAGACCAAGCGTCAGATATTCGTGACGGATTTACCGATGACGAAGATGACGAAGAAGATGAAGATTACAATCAAAAGAAAGAACCATCGTACGGATCTACCTCAAACCCGACTTCGAAAGTAGGTAATGACACTCCGGTACTTGATAACTTCGGAACCGATCTTACACGTGCCGCAGCTGAAAACAGACTCGATCCCATTGTAGGACGCGAGAAAGAGATAGAACGTTTGGCTCAGATCTTGAGTAGAAGAAAAAAGAACAATCCGGTTCTTATCGGTGAGCCCGGAGTAGGAAAGTCTGCCATTGTAGAAGGCTTGGCCCTTCGTATCATTCAGCGCAAAGTATCACGCGTGTTGTTTGACAAGCGAGTTGTGAGTCTTGACCTTACATCGGTTGTAGCGGGAACTAAATACAGAGGACAATTTGAAGAGCGCATCAAAGCAATCTTAAACGAACTGTCAAAGAATCCGAACATTATATTATTCATCGACGAAATACACACCTTGGTAGGTGCAGGCTCTGCAGCTGGGTCGATGGATGCGGCAAACATCTTAAAGCCTGCATTGGCACGTGGCGAAATACAATGTATCGGAGCCACTACGCTGGATGAATACAGAAAAAACATTGAGAAAGACGGAGCATTAGAGCGTCGCTTTCAAAAAGTAATCGTAGATCCTACCACGGCAGAAGAGACTTTGCAAATCTTGCAAAATATCAAGGAACGCTACGAAGAGCACCACAACGTGATCTACACACCGGAAGCTATTCAAGCATGTGTTACACTTACCGATCGCTATATCAGCGACCGCAACTTCCCCGACAAGGCAATTGATGCGCTTGACGAGGCAGGTTCGCGCGTGCACATCACAAACATTACCGTTCCTAAAAACATCGAAGATCTCGAAGCCAAGATAGAAGAAACTAAGCAAGATAAGATCCAGGCTGTTAAATCACAAAACTTTGAGCTTGCAGCCAGCTATCGCGACAAAGAGCGTCAGTATCTGCTCGATCTCGAAGTAGCGAAAACAAAATGGGAAGAAGAGCTTCAACGCAACAAAGAGATTGTGGATGAAGAAAAAATAGCAGAGGTTGTTGCCATGATGTCAGGTGTACCTGTACAACGCATTGCCAAAGCAGAAAATCAGAAGCTACAGGAAATGGCCGAAGTGCTTAAAAGCCGTGTGATCGGACAAGACGAAGCTGTAAACAAAATCGTAAAAGCAATTCAACGCAACCGTGTGGGATTGAAAGATCCGAACAAGCCAATCGGCAACTTCATGTTCCTTGGCCCTACCGGTGTAGGTAAAACACACTTGGCAAAGAAGCTGGCAGAATTTCTTTTCGACTCTCCCGATGCCATCATCCGCATCGACATGAGTGAATATATGGAGAAGTTTGCCGTATCGCGCCTGGTAGGAGCGCCTCCGGGATACGTTGGTTATGAAGAAGGCGGACAGCTTACCGAAAAAGTAAGACGCAAACCTTATTCGGTTGTCTTGTTTGACGAGATCGAAAAGGCACACCCTGATGTATTCAACATCTTGTTGCAAGTACTCGACGAAGGTCGCCTTACCGACAGCCTCGGACGCAAGATCGACTTCAAGAATACCATCGTTATCATGACTTCAAACATCGGTACCCGTCAGTTGAAAGAGTTTGGTAAAGGTGTAGGATTCAGCACTACAGACACCGAAACCGACAAAGAGTTCTCAAGAAGCGTGATACAAAAAGCCTTGAACAGAGCCTTTGCGCCGGAGTTTCTAAACCGTGTCGACGACATCGTTATGTTTGACCAACTCGACAAAGCAGCCATTCACAAAATCATCGACCTCGAGTTGCAAGGATTCTACAAACGAGTACTCAACTTGGGTTACGAGCTTGTAATTACCGAAGCAGCCAAAGACTTTATCGCGACAAAAGGCTACGATGTACAATTTGGCGCACGTCCGCTCAAACGTGCCATCCAAAAGTATCTCGAAGATGAGATGGCCGAAATGATCATCAAGGCTACAGTGAGCGAAGGAGACATTATCCATGTCGACTTTGATCAGGAGCAACAAAAAATTGCGATCGATATCAGAAAGAAATAACAGATACGTATGTTTCTAACCGGATAGAGCCTATACCCTATCCGAAACCATACCAATCCTCGTCAATTCGTTTGGCGGGGATTTTTTTAGCCTATAATATAATAAGTCCTAACCTCGTGAAAACTACTTCCAATCTACGCAGTCATTAATCCCTTTCTTTGCAAGCATTAAGCTTAGACAGGTACGTGTCTAAGATGTGTACACGTACGTGACGCATTCTTGTCATATACCTGTCTAAGTTGTGTACACGATCGTGTCTAAGCTTAACGTATATAATAACGCATCTTAATGGAAGTGAATCGTGCATTTAAAGCTCGGCGTGCTTACAAGAAATCCTCGAGTTTGCCATTTTTTCAGTTTTTCACAATCAAAGACAGATATTATGGCAAATATTCAATGACAATATGACAATCTGAGCTGCGGCATGCTTTTTGAATATAAATTAACGCGGATGCATTGTCCGCATCATACATATAACTAAAAAAAATATTACATATGAGCAAGACTGGACATATTGGTGTTACTACAGACAACATCTTTCCTATTATTAAGAAATTCCTTTACAGCGACCATGAAATCTTCCTTCGCGAAATCGTTTCAAATGCAGTAGATGCTACGCAGAAGCTTAAAACGTATGCTTCGGTTGGTGAGTTTAAAGGCGAACTAGGCGAACTAGTGGTACGTGTTTCTGTAGATAAAGAAGCTAAAACATTAACAATTTCGGACTGTGGTATTGGTATGACTGCCGACGAGATTGAACGCTATATCAATCAAATCGCTTTCTCAAGTGCTGAAGAGTTCCTTGAAAAGCACAAAAACGACGCTAATACCATCATCGGTCACTTCGGTCTTGGTTTCTACTCGGCATTTATGGTGTCAAAGAAAGTAGAGATCGTTACAAAATCGTACAAAGAAGGTGCTGTTGCGATGAAATGGAGCTGTGATGGTACACCTGAATATACGCTTGAAGAAACTACGAAGGCTTCGAGAGGAACAGACATTATCCTTTACATCGACGACGAGAACCTTGAGTTTCTTGAAGAAGGTCGCGTAATTGGTTTGTTGAAAAAATACTGTAAATTCCTTCCTATTTCTATCGCTTGCGGTAAAGTAAAAGAGTGGAAAGACGGCAAAGAGGTTGAAACAGACAAAGACAATATCATCAACGATACACATCCTGCTTGGGTGAAGAAACCATCGGAACTTACCGACGAAGATTACATCAAGTTCTATCAAGAGCTTTATCCAAACTCGGAAGAGCCTTTGTTCTGGATCCACCTAAACGTAGACTATCCGTTCAACCTTACAGGTATTCTTTACTTCCCTAAGGTGAAAAACAACATCGAATTGCAACGTAACAAAATTCAGTTGTATTGCAACCAGGTGTTTGTAACCGACTCTGTAGAAGGTATTGTACCCGAATTCCTTACTTTGCTACATGGTGTGATCGACTCTCCGGATATCCCGCTTAACGTTTCACGCTCATACTTGCAAAGTGATTCGAATGTAAAGAAAATTTCGAACCACATCACGAAGAAAGTTGCTGATAAACTTGAAGAAATTTTCAAGACAGACAGACCTCAATTCGAAGAGAAGTGGGATAGCTTGAAGTTGTTCATTGAATACGGAATGCTTTCGGACGAGAAATTTTATGAAAGAGCTCAAAAGTTTGCGCTATTGAAGAATGTAGACGGTAAATGCTTCACCTTCGAAGAGTACAAGGGCTTAATTGCAGACAACCAAACAGACAAAGACGGCAATCTTGTTTACCTATATACAAACGACAAGGTATCACAATACAGCTACATCGAGGCAGCTAAGAACAAAGGTTACGATGTGTTGTTGATGGACGGACAATTGGATGTTCACGTTGTGGGCTTGTTGGAACACAAGTTTGAGAAGTCGATCTTTGTACGTGTAGACAGTAACACGGCCGACAACTTGATCAGAAAAGACAACGTTGCGGAAGTAAATCTTTCGAGCGAAGAGAAGTTTGAACTTCAAACTACCTTTAAATCTCAAATCCCTCAAATGGAGAAAACTGAGTTTATGGTAGAGATCGAAGCACTGGGCGAAACTGCTGCTCCGGTTATGATTACGCAAAGTGAATACATGCGTCGAATGAAAGAAGTGGCTGCCATGAATCCGAATATGGCATTCTACGGCGAATTGCCAGAAAGCTACAACTTGGTTCTTAACTCAGAGCACGCGCTTGTGAAACGTGTACTTGAAGAAGAAAAGTTGGCTTGCGATAGCCAAATCTCTCCTCTTGTAGCTGACAAAAAAGGTTGGGAAGCTCGCAAAGAAGATCTTCTTTCAATGCAACGTGGCAAAAAGGCTGAAGAAATCACTGCTTCTGAAAGCGAAGATTTGAAGAACACGGAGTCTAAAATCAGCGATCTTACAAAAGAAATTGAAGGTGTTATTGCTTCTTATGCGGCCAACAATAAACTGGTAAGACAACTTATTGATCTTGCGTTGCTTCAAAACGGAATGCTTAAGGGTGAATCTCTTAGCAACTTCGTAAAACGTAGCATCGACATGATCTAATCTATCGATACAACGATAACAATTCTATATTATGCCGGCTTTCTATACTCGAAATGTATAGAAAGCCGGCTTTTTTATTTGATCTTTATGACTCGTTTTCTGTAACGATTCATATTTTATATCTAATTTTGATTATTAAAATACATGGTGTGAATGATCTGTATACATTTGCATCCGCAATTAATTACGTTCGTTTCACGATCAAGGAAAGATATAAGACATTTATGAAGAAAATATACATCTCTGCTGCTCTTCTCGTTTCTATTTTTACACAAACAAATGCTCAACGCGTAGGTTTGGTATTAAGTGGTGGTGGAGCAAAAGGAGCTGCGCATATAGGGGTAATAAAAGCACTAGAAGAAAACAACATTCCGATCGATTATGTAACCGGTACTTCAATCGGAGCAATTATCGGTAGTATGTATGCCATGGGGTATACCACTGATCAGATGCTTCAATTGATGGAATCAAAGGAGTTTGAATACTGGCAGTCGGGTACGGTGGAAAATAACTACAAGTATTACTTCCGAAAGTCGGACCAAACACCGGAGTTTTCGCACTTTTCGCTCAATTTTACCGATCCTTCTCAAATCAAAGCCAGCATACTTCCGCAAAGTTTGGTTAATCCCATTCAAATGAATCAGGCTTTTATGGGACTGTATGCACAAGCAACCGCAGCGTGTGGAGGCGACTTCAACAACTTATTTGTACCTTTTCGTTGCGTAGGATCGGATGTATATAATAAGAGAGCTCTCATCTTTGACGAAGGAAATCTGGGTGATGCCGTAAGGGCCTCTATGACCTTTCCTTTCTTCTTTAAGCCAATCTGGAAAGATAGTATACCGATCTTTGATGGTGGAATTTATGACAATTTTCCTGTAACCCCGATGCAAGATGCTTTTGATCCGGATATTATGATCGGATCCATTGTTTCGGGGCTCGAGAATGCCATCACCGACGATCCGTATAATCAGCTCGAAAATATGATTATGCAAAAGACCGACTACGACTTGAAGGAGTCGGAAGGTGTTGCTATCAAGTTTAAGTTTTCGGATGTATCTCTTCTCGACTTCCAAAAGGGCCGTGACTTGATGAAAATTGGTTACGACTCTACCATCGCACATATCGATAGTATCAAAGCTCGCATCAATCGTCGCGTTGAGCTAAAAGAGGTGGAGGCGCGACGCAAGCGCTACAAAGCGGCTCTCCCACCCCTTATCTTCCAAGATATAGAAATCAACGGAGTAAACGGACCTCAAAAGAAGTATATCGAAAGCCAACTTCATAAAGACATCAACGGTGAGTTTACGATGGAAGAGTTTAAGCGTGCTTACTTTAAAATGCTTGCCGACTCTAAGATCAAAGAGATTATGCCAACGGCTCAGTATGACTCTACAACTCACAATTTCAAACTTATTCTCGATGTTAAGATTACCGACGAAGTGAATATTGCCTTTGGGGGAAATATCTCGTCGTACCAAGCCAATCAGCTTTTCTTAGGTTTGGGATATAAAAGTTTGAATCGCATCGCGCCCGACTTTAACTTGAACGGACAGGTTGGTAATGCATTTAGCGGCGGTATGCTCAATAGTCGTATCTACTTGCAATCGAAAGTTCCGATGTATCTTAACTTACAAATGGTTTACTCGCTTTATAAATACTACGAAGGTAAATCGCTGTTTTATGAAGATGTACTGCCTTCGTTTATTAAAGATAAACAGGCTTATGGACGTGTATCTCTTGGTTTGCCGTTCTTAAACAGCGCTAAGGCTGAAATTGGGCTTGCCTATGGACGTATTACAGACTACTACTTTCAAACGCCAAACTTGTCATTGGCCAACAAACAACACGACAAGTCGTACTATAACTTGTTTGTAGGCTCGATCGGTCTCGAGCAAAACTCACTCGACTTTCGTCAATATCCCACTCGAGGAAAACAAAGACAGTTACTCGCGCAGTATATATTCGGAAATGAAAACTATGTACCGGCAAATCCGGGTGTAAAGCGTCCTGATAATGAAATCGGATCCATAGTGCCGGAAAGTCAAAAACAAAGCTGGCTGCAACTTAAAGGTCGTATTCTCGACTTCCACAAGGTTAGTAAGCACTTTACTTTAGGTTACCAAGGAGAATTATTGCTTTCGGGCAAAAATCTTTTCTCTAATTATAGTGCATCTATTATACAAGCACCGGCCTTCACACCGACTCCTCATAGTCGTATTGTGTTCAATGAGGCATTTCGTGCCAACCAATATGCGGCAGCCGGAGTTATTCCAATTGTAAATTTTAACAAGTATTTACAATTACGCACTGAGGTATATTGCTTCGCTCCGTTTTATGAAATCACGAAAGATATTATCAATACTGACGAAGGATTGATCGATAAACCTCGTTATGGCAAACTTTTTTCTGACCTACAATTTATGGCGGAAACAGCGATAATCTTCCAACTTCCGTTTGCATCTATTAGCTTATATGCCAATGGATATAGCTACCCTTCGAAGAACTTCAACTTCGGTTTAAACATCGGTTATCTCATCTTTAACCCTAAGTTGATAGAGTAATTTTTAGAAAAAAAATGTCGAAAAGTTTGCAGAATAGAAATTAATCCCTACCTTTGCAACCGCAATCGAGAAACAACGAGAGCGTTGTTAAGAGAATGGCTTCGTAGCTCAACTGAATAGAGCATCTGACTACGGATCAGAAGGTTACAGGTTTGAATCCTGTCGAGGTCACTTTTTAAACGTATTGAATCTATAGAAATGGCTTCGTAGCTCAACTGAATAGAGCATCTGACTACGGATCAGAAGGTTACAGGTTTGAATCCTGTCGAGGTCACTTTTAAAATACATTGAATCTATAGAAACGGCTTC
>JBOFPV010000043.1:0-57864 GCA_051660585.1 Tannerellaceae bacterium | reverse complement strand
GAACAGAGAAGTTAAGCCCAATAGCGTCGATGGTACTGCGTATAGTGGGAGAGTAGATAGCCGCCGTTTTAGCTCGCAGAGAGCAAATAGTAAAGCGAGTCAGTCGAAAGATTGACTCGCTTTTTTTGTGTCCTATTTTTGCTAGATAATGTATATGATTGATATTCTTATCAATATAAGTCTTAAAATCTGATTATGTTTCTGATATTTTGTTTTTTAATAGATATCTTTGTAAGAAATAATGGATTATGAAAGTTACATTACTGATAATAGTTTGTTTGTGCTTTTCGGTTGCTTTATTTGCTCAACCTCGTTTTGGAGTTAAGGCATCATTAGGTTATACATCGTTATTTCAGAAAGTTGATGGAATTAATGTCGGAGATCATAAGTTTGGCTACGACGTTGGTGGAATGGTAGAATTACCGCTTTCTCATCGTTTTAAACTTCAGCCTGAGTTGCTTTTAGCTAATCGTGGTGGTAAAGTGTATATGGATGAAATTGATCGATCTCATTATACACGGTTAGACTATTATTCATTGCTATTGCCTATTCAAATAAAATACTTAATTGTTGATAAGGATGCAACGATGTTTGTGACTGGAGGTCCATATCTTGCTTGCAACTTATTTGGCAATATTAAAAACGAATTTGGAAAAAGAGATATGACCTTTGGTCGCACTAATGAATATGATATTCATCGATTTGATTTTGGAATTTCTGCCGGAATCGGAGTCGAATATAAGCAATGTATATTTGCTGTTACAATGTATGGTGGTTTGTTAGATCGGCTATCAGATTCCAAGAATAATATACCTTCTGCATACCAAAGTAGTGTGCAATTCTCACTTGGCTATTTTATAAACAAATAATCTAAATCATGATGGAGTTATTGAGACATAAAAATCTGTGTTTATATACAGGAGTACTAACAATCTCATTAGCATCTGCAAATCTTAACGCCCAATCGAAAACGAATGTAATTTATATTATGGCCGATGATTTGGGGATGGGAGATTTGGGATGTTACGGTCAGCGTTACATAAAAACACCAGCTATTGACAAATTAGCTGCAAACGGTGTAAAGTTCACGCAGCACTATTCGGGTTCTACGGTAAGTGCACCTTCACGTTGTGTTCTAATGACGGGTAAGCATACCGGACACTCTAACATTCGTGGTAATATAGGTGTAAAAGGAGAAGATGGTTATCCATATGATACACCACTTTCGGCAGACGAATTTACGGTAGCCGAATTATTTAAAACCAAAGATTACACAACGGCTTGTATTGGTAAATGGGGAATGGGAGCACCAGGAAGTGAAGGTCATCCAAACAAGCAAGGCTATGATTACTTTTTCGGATATTTAGGACAAGCGAATGCTCACCGTTACTATCCGGATTTCTTATATGAGAATAACGATAAAGTGATGCTCAATAAGAAGGTTTATACTCACGATCTAGTAATGGATAAAGCATTGAACTTTATAAGTGATAATTCAGATAAGCCTTTCTTCATTTACCTAACTCCAACAATTCCTCATGCAGATCTAGCTTTGCCAGAAGGCGAATTGGGCGAATATGAGGAGATGTTTTGTGAGAAGCCTTATCCAGGTGGAGGATACAATGCTCAACCAAAACCTAAAGCAACTTTTGCTGCGATGGTTTCACGTTTAGATCGAGACGTGCAACGTATTATGGATTTGCTAGAAGAAAAAGGTATTGCTGAAAACACAATGGTGATCTTTACTTCAGACAATGGTACGCATATTGAAGGAGGGCACGATCCATTCTTTTTTAATAGTAATGCATCTTTTAGAGGAACCAAGCGCGACTTATATGAAGGTGGCGTAAGAACTCCATTCATTGTACATTGGCCGGCAGCGATTCAAGAAGGTAGCACTTCCTATCATGTTTCCGCTTTCTGGGATTTCTTACCGACTATGGCAGATTTAATTGGAGCTAAAGTACCCTCAAAAGTAGATGGTATTTCGTATTTGCCTACCCTTACTGGAAAAGGAAAGCAAAAAGAGCACGAATGTCTTTATTTTGAATTCCATGAAGAAGGAGGTAAGCAATCTGTATTGAAAGATCAGTGGAAACTGATTCGTTTGCAAGTAAATAAGCCGGAAAAGACTTATTATGAGTTGTATAACCTCAATTCTGATCCGGGTGAAGTTGCAAATGTTGCCAAGAAATATCCGGCTAAAGTAAAAGAATTGGCCAAATTAATGGATAGAGAACACACGACAAACGATCGCTTTCAATTTGCATCAGAAAAGAAGTAAAATCACAGATTAGACTTCTTAACGCAATGAGTTGCAAAACTATAAAACGGTGAAAATGTGAGGGGAATCTTTTGTATTTCGAATAAAAGCTCTACCTTTGCAGTCCGATTATTATCATTTTACACTAAGACTTTTGTTTTTAGTGTGTTATAAATTCATGTGTCCTGAAGATAATTTAATCGGGGACGTGATTGATTATTTATTAACAAATTAAATTTCAAGCAGTGGATACTTTAAGTTACAAGACCATTTCTGCAAACAAAGCAACTGTAAACAAAGAATGGGTTGTTGTTGACGCAACCGGACAGCATTTGGGTCGTCTTTGCTCTAAGGTGGCAAAGATCCTAAGAGGCAAGTACAAACCAAATTTTACTCCGCACGTAGACTGTGGTGATAACGTTATCATCATCAATGCAGACAAAATCGTTCTAACTGGAAACAAGTGGAATGACAGAATCTATTTGAGCTATACTGGGTACCCAGGTGGACAAAGAGAGAATACTCCAGCTTCTTTGATGAAAAAAGGTGAAGACCGTCTTTTCAGAAAAGTAGTAAAAGGTATGCTTCCTAAAAACCGTCTTGGTGCTAAACTTCTTGGCAACCTACACGTTTATGCGGGTACTGAGCACAAGCATGAAGCTCAACAACCAAAAATGATTGATATAAACTCTCTTAAATAATAACTATGGAAGTAGTAAATGCATTAGGAAGACGTAAAGCTGCCGTAGCTCGTATTTTCGTTAGCGAAGGAACAGGCAAGATTACTATCAACAAGCGTGATCTTGAAAATTACTTCCCTTCAACAATCCTTCAGTATGTTGTTAAGCAACCTTTAAACAAGCTTGCAGTTGCTGAAAATTTTGATATCAAAGTAAATCTTAATGGTGGTGGTTACAAAGGACAAGCTGAAGCGCTTCGTCTAGCTATCGCTCGTGCACTTGTAAAAATGAATCCAGAAGACAAACCTGCTTTGAGAGCAGAAGGCTTCATGACTCGTGACCCTCGTGCTGTTGAGCGTAAGAAACCAGGTCAACCAAAAGCTAGAAAAAGATTCCAGTTCAGCAAACGTTAATCTTATTTGTAAGTTGCTTGCAAGTAAAATACGTTTAGTATCTAAATTGCTTGGATTTTTTTTACAAGAGGTTTGTAGGAAAACTACCTGGCAATTGAGTAAACAAAGAATGTAAACGATATTAAAACAAAACAAATGTCAAGAGTAAATTTTGATCAATTACTAGAAGCTGGTGTTCACTTCGGACACTTAAAAAGAAAGTGGAACCCTGCAATGGCTCCTTACATTTTTATGGAGCGTAATGGTATTCATATCATTGATCTTTATAAAACAGTTGCTAAAGTAGATGAAGCTGCTGCAGCACTAAAACAGATTGCAAAATCTGGTAAGAAAGTATTGTTCGTAGCTACTAAAAAGCAAGCTAAGCAAGTTGTTGCTGACAAAGCTGCATCAGTAGGTATGCCATATGTAATCGAACGTTGGCCAGGTGGTATGTTGACTAACTTCCCTACAATCCGTAAGGCAGTTAAGAAAATGACTACTATCGACAAAATGACTAAAGATGGTACATTTGATAACCTTTCTAAAAGAGAGAAACTTCAAATTACACGTCAACGTGCGAAACTAGAAAAAACTCTTGGTTCTATCGCAGACTTGAACCGTCTACCTTCAGCTCTTTTCGTTATCGACGTAATGAAAGAACACATTGCAGTGAAAGAAGCTCTTCGTTTGGGCATTCCAGTATTTGCAATGGTAGATACTAACTCTGATCCAACTCCAATCGATTTCGTTATTCCTGCAAATGATGACGCTTCAAAATCAATCGAAGTAATTCTAGGTGCAGTATGTGACGCTATCTCTGAAGGTTTGGAAGAAAGAAAAGCAGAGAAAGTAGATTCAGCTGAAGAGGCTCCTAAAAGAGACCGCAAAGCTAAAGCTGTGAAAAAAGACAGAACTAAGAAAGAAGACGAAGCTTTGAACGCTATGGATTCTTCTGAAGTTGCAAAAGACGCAGAGTAATCTATTTAGCTCACTAAATATGTAAGAACATGCCAATGTGCTGATTAGAGATATTCGATTGGCATATTGGCATTTCTTTTAATCGACAATTTCAACTCAACTAAATAAAAAGATATAGTTATGGCTGTTACAATGGCTGATATTACTAAGCTTCGCAAAATGACCGGAGCTGGTATGATGGATTGCAAAAACGCTTTGAATGAAGCGAATGGTGATTTCGATGCTGCTATGGAAATCATCCGTAAAAAAGGACAAGCTATCGCTGCTAAGCGTTCAGATCGTGAAGCATCTGAAGGTTGCGTACTTGCTGCTTCTAACGGTGACTTTGCTGCTATCGTTGCATTGAAATGTGAAACTGACTTCGTTGCTAAAAACGGTGACTTCGTTGCTTTGGCTCAAAGCATCCTTGACGCTGCTATGGCAAACCGTCCTACTTCAACAGAAGCTCTTCTTGCTCTAGAAGTAAACGGACAAGTTATCTCTAGCTTGATCACTGACAGAATCGGTGTTACAGGTGAGAAAATGGAAATCGGTTTCTACGAATTCGTTAACGCTGCTACTACAGTTGCTTACATCCACCCAGGAAACATGTTGGCTACAATCGTTGGTTTCAACCAAGAAGGTGTAGAATCACAAGTTGCTAGAGATGTTGCAATGCAAGTTGCTGCAATGAATCCGGTAGCTGTTTCTAAAGAAGAAGTTCCAGCAGAAGTTATCGAAAAAGAACTTGCATTCGGTCGTGAAAAAGCGCGCGAAGCTGGTAAACCAGAAAACTTGATCGAAAGAATTGCAGAAGGTGGTTTGAATAAATTCTTCCAAGAAAACACACTTCTTTCTCAAGCATTCATCAAAGACAGCAAACAAACAGTAGAACAATATTTGAAATCTCAAAACAAAGATCTTACTGTTGTTGCTTTCAAACGCGTAACTTTGAACGTAGAGTAATCTCTATTTTCAACACAATATTAAAAGGAGTATCCATTCGGATGCTCCTTTTTTTTGTTACGCGGCGTTTGTGTAGAAAGACTGCATAACCCATGACATAAAAGAAAAGGCCATCTAATATACATTAGACAGCCTTACTTACTCCAATTAATCTGAACAATTAATAGATCGTTTTACAACGAGATTGGAGTTCCATTATAGAAATCAAGTATCTTGGTTCGAAACACGAAGTTGTATTTAGCCTGAGCTTGTTCCGAAAGACTTTGGGTAAGTTTGGTTTTCGCATCTGTGTATTCATAAACCGTACTTTTGCCCGCATCATATCGGCTTTGAGCAAAGGAGAAGGCCTCTTGAGACGCTTCTACGGCAACCGTTGCGGCATCAAACTTCTGTTGAGCAGCAACCGCATTGTAGTATGCCTGTTGTATCTCTTTATACAAGGTCTTCTTACTATTATCAAGCGCCAATTGGCTCGTATTGATATCAATTCTACTGTTTCTCACGTTATTTCTAACCTGAAAGCGGTTAAATATAGGAATAGAAAGTGAAAAACCAATCGTTTTTCGTTCATTTTGTTTTATTTGATCTTTAAAACTAATATTCGTATCCCCATCTTCACTTCCACTATAATGGTAGTAACCATTACTATACGACGCATTAAAGTTCAATTTAGGAATATAATCAGCCTTTGCAATTTTTAGTCGTCTTTTGCTGCTTTCGAGCAAAAACTCCTGTTCTTTGATCTGAGGCTTCACTACCACCGCATTGTTGTAGATATCATCGGGAGGAAGAATACTTCTAAGCTCCGCATCGAGATTATTACTCAAGAACGGATCTCGAATGTCGAAATCCTCGCCAAACTTTTCGAGTTCGAGCAGCTGACTTAGGTTCAACAATGCAAGCTTTCGATTATTCGTTGCATCCGTTAGCGACACTTCATCTTTGGCAAGTTGAGCTTTGATATCGTAAAGTTGAGAGATCGGAACACTTCCCGCGTCAACCAGCAACTGCGTTTTCGCAACCTGCTGTTTGGTCAGTTCCACCTGCGCCTTGTTGATCTTCTCAAGTTCTTTGTAGAAAAGCGCATCGAGATAACTGTTGGTTACCAGCAACGACATATCATCTTTCGCCTTATCCAGATTCGCCACCGCAGCTCTCAGGTTAAGACCCGAAGCCTTGATCTGGTTATAAATCTTCATACCGTCAAAAAGTGGCATCGAAGTCCCGATATTCACACCCGTATTGGCCGAGTTGCGATCTACGATTACCCCTGTTTTGGAAGGAGAGCGACCAAAGTCGAAGTTTTGACCGATCGAACCATTCAAGTCGGGAAGAAACGACATCTTCGCCGTATTCTGGTCGATCTCTTTACTAGCCACATTTTGCTCCTTCATCTTGATATCGATATTGTGCGCAGTGGCATAATCGATACAATCGGTCAGGCTCCACACCTTTGGCTGTTGCGCCTGAAGCGAAGCCGCCAAGAAGCTAACCGATATTGCTACTATATATTTCATGAACATTCAGATTAAAACAAACACATACTATTTCTCTTCAGCCACGTTGCCGCGTACCTTTTCACCCTCTTTGAGTCCTTCGATCACTTCGATATTGATCCCGTCTGAAAGCCCCAATTTTACAGGTTGCTTCTTAAACTCCTGAGCAGGTTCGGTTGCAGTAAGGATGTTAACGAAAGCAGAGTCACCCTTAAATTCGATGGCACTTTCGGGAACCGACAATACATTCTCCACCTTGTTGAGAACAATCTCCGCGTTGGCACTGTAGCCCGCACGTACAAAAACACCTTCGGGAATTCGGGCAGCTGCCTTCACTTCAAACAGCACCGCGCCGTTTTCCTCTACACCTTTCGGCGCAATGTACTCAAGCGTAGCATCAAAACGTTTGGTGTCGAGAGCACCAATGGTCAAGATAATCGGCATATCCTCTTTAATTTTACCCACCTCAGTTTCGTCCACTTTACCTTTGAAGATCATATCATTCATGTTGGCAATACTGGCAATGGTAGTACCATCGTTGAAGTTGTTGGATTGAATCACCGAGTTGCCCGCCTTTACCGGAATATCGAGAATCATACCGTCGATTGTAGATCTTACCTGCGTTGTACTCAACGAAGCAGACTTTTTTGAAATACCGTCACGGATGATATCGTAGGCATCCTTAGCGTTGTCTACCTCTTCTTTTGCCTTCTTGATATCCGCTTCGGCCTTTTCCATTTCTTCTTTCGCAATTACCCCTTTGTCGAAAAGCCCTTTCTGGCGATCATACATCTGTTGAATTTGATTGAAGTTGATTTCGGCCACTTTGATGCGCGACTCTGCCGAGTTGAGTTGCACCATTTCGGGAATCACCTTAATCTTGGCGATGATCTCCCCGCTACGCACCATTTGTCCCGGCTCTTTCAATACTTCGGAAATGATACCCGATATCTGCGGTTTGATCAATACCTCGTCACGCGGTTCGATCTTTCCCGTAGCTAAAGTTTTTGTTTCAAGCGTGTCTCGCTTTACCTCTAACAATTCGTACACCACAACTTTAGGTTGAGACTTTTTCCATAAGAAATAGAACGTGGCGATAACCGACCCAATGATTGCAACAATGAGAAGGATTTTAAAGATTTTCTTAATCATATAGTTGTATTTTATTTGTTATTCGAATTTGTAAAACTGCTATTCATCGCGGATAGCATCAATGGCTTTGATCTGCAAAGCGCGCCATGCCGGGATAAGTCCCGAAAGCAAACCACTCACAAGCAACACTGCCGTAGCATAAAGTGCTACAGAAATACTAATAGTAGGAGGTTCGATAAAACTATCATTCGAAGGATTCATCATCATAATCTGAGAGATACCATCCAGAATAGCCACACCAAGCACTAACCCAAGTAGTCCGGCAGCTGAAGTGATCAGCAAACTCTCGTTCATAATCTGCAGCAGAATATTCTTCGGAGTTGCGCCCAAGGCACGTCTCACCCCAATCTCGCGGGTGCGTTCACGCACGGTAACCAGCATGATGTTACTCACCCCAATCACACCGGCCAGCAACGTGCCCAATCCCACGATCCAGATCAATGCAGCGATCCCCATAAAGAGATATTCGAAAGTACGGAACTGATTCTCAAAACTGATAGTACCCACAGCCTGTGTATCGTTAGGAGCGATCTGGTTGTTTGCTTTTAGCACATCCATGATCTTACCACTGATATCATTGGTCGAGTATTCAGGCAATGCCGTTACACACAAGAAGTGAAACACATCGCCAAAGTTGCCTGTTTGTTGCAAAGTTGTAATGGGAAGAATCACGCTATCTTCGGTGCGTCCGCCAATATTGGCTTTGGGCTTAGCCTTTATTACACCTGCAACCTGATAATAAATACCATTCACACGGATGTATTTACCAATAGCCTCGTCGTACGATTTGAATAAGTTGTCGCTCACGCGTGTACCGATCAGGCACACTTTGCGTTTGTCCATAATATCAATATCGTTGATCAATCGACCTGCTTTGATGTATTGCGCTTCTATTTTGAAGAAGTCGGGATATACTCCGCGCACGCCGTGCGTAGCCGACTTGTCTTCGTACACAACATTGTTGGTGGGGCGGGCACCCCAAATCATAGGAGAGAGGTATTCGATACCTTTTACTTTTTGGCGGAGAATGTCGAGGTCGCGGTTGCGCATCGACCACGAGCGTCCCTTCTTAAAACCTTTGTACGGTTCGCTCGTTTGATCGTTCCAGAAGAAGCACGACTTGGCTGCGAAACCATCTACATTTTTAAACATTCCTCGTTCGAGTCCGTTCCCGGCACCCAATAAGAGCACCAGCATTAAGATACCCCAAAACACACCGAAGCACGTGAGAAAGCTTCGCGTTTTATTGCGGGTAATCGTAATCCAGATCTCTTGCCAGCTATCTATATCAAACATATTATCTACAATTTTCAAGGTTATTCATGACGCATGGCTTCGATGGCCGTAATCTTTACTGCTTTGCGAGCAGGGAAATACCCGGCCAGTACTCCGGCCAGAACCAGCAGTCCGGTAGCCGAAACGGCAAGCGACAAACTCACGGTTGGGTTGCGGAAGATGGAAATATTATCTCTACCCGTAGGAGCCCCCGCAGCCATTGCTTCGGTAATTGAGTTAGCAATTTCGGTAACACCGATTCCTGCCACCATGCCGATGTAGCCAAAGAGCACCGTAAGAAAGATCGACTCTACGATAACGAGACGGATGATCGATCCCGGCGGCGCGCCGATTGCTTTGCGGATACCGATTTCACGCGTACGTTCGCGCACCGAAATCAGCATGATGTTACTCACGCCCACAATTCCGGCAGTAAGCGTTCCGATACCGACAATCCAGATGAAGACCATAATTCCCGAGAAGATTTTGCCAAACATAAAGAACTCTTCCCCCGTATTCCACATCGGAAGAGCCCGTCGGTCTGCGGCATCAAAGCGGTGACGACGGCCCATGTTTTCGCGGAAGGTCCTTTCATACGCTTCGTTTTCTTCTTCGTTTTTGATTCCGTTTACGGTAAATGAAAGCGAGCTCATTCCCGATCCGCTATTGTAAATCGTTTGTCCGGTAGTGAAAGGAATGTAAGCAGGCGCATCGTTCGAGGCATTGTCGTTGGTATATACGCCTACGACTTTAAACATGATGTTGGCCACGTTGACATAACTGCCCAGCGGATCTTTTCCTTTGAACAAAACCTCTTTCATTCGGGGGCTGATGATGATCACTTTTCGGCGTTGCACGATATCGATGTCGTTGATAAAGCGTCCGTCGCCGGTCGACATGCGTATTCCCTCCATCTTTGCATGGTCGGGATAGACCGACTCTACGCCGTACGAACCATATTCGGCATTGTTCGACACTTGCAGGTTCTTGCTGATCGATGCAGAAGCATATCCCACATTTTTGTTTTCGATGCGAAGTCTGTTGTAGTCCGTATTTTGGAATTCGATTCGGCGGTTGGTCTGAAGTCCCTTGTAAGGCATGGAAGAAAAGCCCGGCCACACCATGATTCGGTTGGTAGCCATGTTGCGAAAGTTATACATCATCCCATTCTTCAAGCCATTACCGGCTCCCACCAAAACGATCAGCATGAAGATTCCCCATGCCACCGAAAAGCCCGTGAGAGCAGTACGCAGTTTGTTCTTTTTTATGGTACCGAGAATCTCTCGGAGAAGGTCAAAGCTGAACATGATGATTGTGTTTTTCGATAGATCCGATAAGTCCGTCTTTAATATGAATAACCCGGTCGGTTTGTTCGGCAATCTCCTTTTCGTGCGTTACGATTACCATGGTCATCCCTTGGTTATTTACCTCACGAAGCAGTTTCATCACCTCGTCGGTAGTCACGCTATCCAATGCACCGGTAGGCTCATCGGCCAAAATGATTTTCGGATTACTAATCAAGGCGCGGGCAATGGCAACGCGTTGTTTTTGTCCGCCCGACATTTCACTGGGCAAGTGATGTGCCCACTCTTTTAGTCCCACCTTATCGAGGTATTCCAGCGCAAGCGCATTTCTTTTCTTACGACTTACACCCTGATAGTAGAGCGGAAGCGCCACGTTTTCGATTGCATTCTTATACGTAATCAAGTTGAACGATTGAAAGATAAAACCAATCAGTTTGTTGCGGTAATGTGCAGCCTGTGTTTCATTCAGATTCTTGATAAGGTGATCGTTTAGATAGTAGTTGCCCGTATCGTATGTATCAAGGATACCAAGGATGTTGAGCAGGGTAGATTTGCCCGATCCCGAAGCACCCATGATCGAAACCATCTCACCTTCTTCTATTGTGAGGTCGATTCCTTTCAATACATGCAATGGCGCGCCATTGTAGTAGGTCTTGTTGATGTTTTCCAGTGTAATGATAGACATAGTCTGTATCTTTATTAATTGTGTACTGTTTTTTCAAAACTTATGCATTTGCCTAATGATGCTGCAAATATATCCATACTTTAGTACTATGCAATGCAAACTACCTTGTAAATTATTCTCTTTAGATAAATTAACGCGTTGTTGCAGCAATAGGATGTTGATAAAGCAACGGCAAAATGCTGTTCTAGAGACAATCCGGTTTATTCTATTAGACGCACGAGTTTGATAATTGTTACAATCTTATGTGTTTATTGTAAGTATTAAAATTATTCATAGTGAAGAACGAATCGTCAGATGGCGACCTGACGATTCGTTCTTCACTAGTTTTAAATCGTCAGGTCGGCACCTGACGATTTACTCTTCATTCGAATCAAATCGTTCGATGGGCATGAAACGATTCATTCTTCATTATGATTAAATTGTTCGATGGGCATCAAACGATTCAGAGGTCACTAAGATTGAAATCGATCAATGGGTAAATTGTAGGTGATGTATGCAGTTGGTCGTAGGGCACGTTGCTGTTGGTGATTTTTAAGGTTGCATACATTTCGATTAAAATTTACCGAAAGCGGTATTTTTTACATAAAAAATAGGGTGCGTCTCTCATTTCTTTCAAAAAGCAAGCATACATATTTTTATCCTTATCGTGCTTATGTTCATTAAAAAAATAAAAACTCATAAATTGGAAAAAAAGCATTCATCTCATTTTGTTTATAGATAGATATGCCTGATAGATAAAGGATATTGATATTTGAGATGGTTTGTATCAGACGAAATGTTAATGTTAAATAGGTTGTATTTGTCTCGTTGAAAGAGATTTGTCTCAATTATTTTTTATCTGTGAAATGTTGTTTTTTATTTCTAAACCCTATATATTTGCCTTTAAAGTAATGAATTAAAATTTATAAGCATATGGTCATGGAAAAGCCTTACGTAGTAGGTATAGATATTGGCGGAACAAATACTGTATTCGGTATTGTTGATGCAAGAGGTTCGATTCTTTATAGCGGCTCTATCAAAACAGGTCAGTATAAAGAAATTAATGAATATGTAGATGCCCTTGCAAAAGGCCTTACTACAGTTATCGAACAAGCCGGT
Source organism: Tannerellaceae bacterium (assembly GCA_051660585.1). Taxonomy (GTDB): domain Bacteria; phylum Bacteroidota; class Bacteroidia; order Bacteroidales; family CAMTPD01; genus UBA12018. The sequence goes on along the minus strand of JBOFPV010000043.1, from coordinate 45,593 downwards.
GGCATTGAAAAGATCAAAGGTATCGGTGTAGGTGCGCCTAACGGTAACTACTTTAATGGTTGCATTGAATTTGCTCCAAACCTACCATGGAAAGGAACAATTCCTTTGGCAAAGCTTATTAGCGAAAGACTTGGAGGTATCACAGTAAACCTTACAAACGATGCGAATGCAGCTGCTATCGGTGAGATGACTTACGGTGCTGCTCGCGGCATGAAAGACTTTATCGTAATCACACTTGGTACAGGTGTAGGTAGCGGTATCGTTGTAGGCGGCGATCTAGTATACGGTCACGATGGTTTTGCAGGAGAGCTTGGTCACGTAATTATGCGTCGCGGCGAAGAAGGTCGTATGTGTGGTTGCGGACGTAAAGGTTGTCTTGAAACGTATACTTCAGCTACAGGTGTAGCTCGCACAGCACGTGAATTCCTAGAAAAGCGTGATGAGCCAAGTGTATTGCGCGAACTTGATCCGGCAAATATCACATCGAAAGATGTATTTGATGCAGCTATCAAAGGCGACAAACTTGCGTTGGATATCTTCGAATTTACAGGAAATATGCTAGGTGAAGCGTTTGCAGACTTTATTGCATTCTCTAGCCCTGAAGCAATCATCCTATTCGGTGGTCTTACAAAAGCAGGCGACTTGATCATGGATCCTATCAAGAAAAGCATGGAGAAAAACTTGCTTAAAGTATTTGCAGGCAAAACAAAATTGATGTTCTCTGAACTGAAAGAAAGTGATGCGGCAGTATTGGGTGCGAGTGCTCTAGGCTGGGAAACCAGAGGCGAAGCTTAATTCATAAACATATATGCAAAGAAAGGTCTTCTATCGTAGAAGGCCTTTTTTTGTAACAACGATCCTCATACTATGAAACATCCATTATCTCAATTTACATATTGCCCCAAGTGTGGCGCGCACTCGTTTGTCGAAAACAATGAGAAGTCGAAGAAATGTACGGCATGCGGCTTTGTATACTACTTCAACTCTTCGGCGGCAGTAGCTTGTTTTTTGTTTAATAAAGACGGACAGATGTTGCTGGTGCGCAGAGCTAAGAATCCGGCAAAAGGAACGCTCGATCTGCCGGGCGGTTTTATCGATATGCACGAAACAGCCGAAGAGGCAGTGGCACGAGAACTGGAAGAGGAAACCGGAATAGGATACCTCGATTCGTGCGAATATCTTTTTTCATTGCCCAATATCTACGAGTACTCGGGCTTTGAAGTGCACACACTCGACCTGTTTTTCAAAGCAACTGTTGATAACTTCGAAGAAGTGGTTGCAGCAGATGACGCAGCCGAGATCCTGATTGTAGATCCCGCGACACTCGATCCCGAAGCCTTCGGTTTGTTATCAATCAAGAAAGCAGTCGAGCTTTACAAGCAAATGCTATAACGATAAGAGCGATCCGCCGATACAATTACTTGTTGCGGAATCAATCATGTTTTCAATTTTAAATCTAGATACCATGAAATACTATACACCTTTCTTATTGTCTTTTCTATTGCTTGGTTGTATCGGTTGCAACAAGCAAAGACCGGTAGAGCAAACGGGTGCTCTACTCGAAATTCCATTATACAGCGCAGAGCCTACGGTGCTGACCAACTTGTCTGATGTAGCAGCGAAGGTTGAGTTTTGCAACCTATCGAGTGAGGTCTCTTTTAATAAGAAAATCCCGAATGACGTGGCCTTGACCGATAGCTTCGTGTTTGTTTTGCTCGACGACGGGATTTATCAGTTTGCAAGTAATGGCGATTTCGTTCGAGTGATTGGCCAACGGGGAAAAGGGCGAGGGGAGTTTAAGCGATTGATGCCACCGCTCGAGGTTGATGCCGACAATCAAATCTGCTACGTTGCCGATAAAGGCAATCAAAAGATCATGGGTTTTAATTACGACGGTACGCTGAATAAGGAAATTCCGCTTCAACAGCTCTGTGTGATGAATCTTGTAGATAGCGAAACGTTTATGCTTACGCCCAACTTCAAAGATCGTTTTATGCTCAACACAACTCTGGCAAAATTAATAAACGGGAAAGGGGAGGCGATCGAAACGATCAAAAGTTCCTTTTATCCCATCAACAAAGGAAATCGAAAAGACTCTCACTACGGAGCATTCTACAATCCGGTTTGGCGACACAACGATTCTGTTTATACGATGGAGTATGGCAACGATACCATCTACAAACTTGTGGATAAAGCGTTGATACCCGACAAAGTGCTTACGGGTACTACCTACAAACCCTCCCTGTTTCATTTGTTTCACAGCGGAATGCCGGACAAGGTTATTGTAAACTCTTTGTTTCTTCGTCCCAACTCGGCCGTGTGCGAATCGGATAGTTCTCTCATGTTTCGTACCAAATATGCCGACGGACGTTTCTTTATGATTTACAATAAGCAAACCGGAGCAATCACACGAACAGATCATCCCGACGCAGAAGTCAGTGAAAAAAGAAAGCAGCGTTTGTCCTCTTATTTTATTGACGACGTCCTCACCGGACAAAACTTTGAACCCGTTTACCAAAGCGGCAACAAAATCATCGGACTCATATCCGGCTACGATCTTTACGATGCAAAAGACGAAATCCTTGAGTTTGTAAAAGCAAATAACCACCCACAAGCAACAACCTTGACCGATGTTGTATCACGATGTGATCTCGACGATAATCCTTTGCTTATGATTGTTACCTTGAAGTAGAGATAAGGCTTAGTCTTTCATTGATATTGTAAATGTTATATGAAATAGATTAATGTTATTTGTCTAGCTTTCATGATAAAAGAGTATAAGTTTTACTTTATATAATACAATGCAATTGTGGTGAAAGAATATCGATCTAACTTCTTTTCAGTAAATGTTACGTGGAAAATAAAGGTCTAGTCCTTGTTGAGTATTCATCAACAAATCAAACAAAAGTTTATTTATACGTGTTGTATGAGTAAACCCAACATGTGCATGAATGGCTAAACTTATGACGATTGGAAAAACGTATTGTTGACTTTATTTAGTTGATAAAGCAGTGTCTGTATCCTCAAAGAAATAAATCATTTGTAAGTTTAATAATAAAATACTCATTTGTTTCGTGAAATCAAATGGGTTATTTTTTAAATTTGTGCACTGAAAACCAGGAATATGAAGTATAAATTCCTTAATAAATGTGATTACTGATGAAGAAAGCGATTATACCCGTGTGCATTCTGCTTGCAACACACTGTGCCTATGGGCAGAGAAATCAGCAATTTGATGCTAAGGACAGGCTTTTTGTAGAAGGTAGAGAACTTTTCATATTGAAGAACTATCCAGGTTGTTTGGATAAGCTCGAAGCGTATAAAGAAGATGCTTCTAATCAAGATTTGATTCAAGAAGCGGATTTTCTGATTGCTGCTGTTGCTTACGAACAAGGATCGGAGGAAGCGTTGTCACTTCTGAATGAGTTTATGGACAATTACCCAACGACTCCTCATCGTGACGAACTTTTGTTTATGATTGGTTCTTGTCATTTTGCAGAAGAGAACTATCAAAAAGCTGCATTTTGGTATGATCAAAGTAATGTGGCTAATTTATCGTCGGAACAGCAGCAAGAGTATTGCTTCCGTTTGGCGTATTCATTGCTACAAACTAAAAAGATTGATCAATCGCGCCACTACTTTGAACTACTTAAACGCAATTCGAAGAAATACGAAGAGACTGCAACGTATTATCTAGGTTATATCGACTACGCCAAAGGAAACTACAAGGCGGCGCTTGCTACGATGAACAAACTTAAAAATGATAAGGTGTTTGGTGAGCAGGCTTTGTATTACATTGCACAAATTAATTTCCTTGAAGGTAAATACGAACAAGCGATCAGCGAAGCTAAAAAGCTTTTGAAAGCATATCCGGATAGCAAAAATAATTCGGAGATGAATCGTGTGATTGGTAATTCATACTACATGTTGAATGCACCGGATCAGGCGATTACTTACTTAGAGAAATATGCTTCGGCTGTGGATTCTCCACTTCGTAGCGATATGTATATCTTGGGAGTTTGCTTGTTTAACAGACAAGACTACAGCGATGCCATCAAATGGTTGGGCCGCGTGGTAAACAAACAAGACGAAGTTACTCAAAGTGCTTACCTGTATTTGGGTCAGTCTTACTTGAAGCTGAAAGATAAGAACAATGCCCGCATGGCGTTCGAAATGGCTTCGAAACAAAACTACGATAAAGCTGCCAAAGAGGCTGCTCTATATAACTATGCGTTGCTTATTCACGAAACAGCATTCTCAGGTTTCGGTGAGTCGGTAACTATTTTTGAAGAGTTTGTGAATAACTATCCAAACTCACAATACATTGATAAAGTAAACGACTACTTGGTAGAGGTATATCTTACTACTAAAAACTATCAGGCAGCGCTGAACTCGATCAATAAGATTAAGAATCCAAGCAACAAGATCTTGGCTGCTAAGCAAAGTATGTTGTTCCACTTGGGTACACAAGACTTTACAAACAGAGATTATCAACAGGCTGTTAATTACTTTAATCAAGCCATTGCCATGGGCAACCTTGGTGATGACATTCGCAGCAATGCTTATTTCTGGAGAGGGGAATCTCACTACAGAATGAATGAGTTTGCTCGTGCGGCCGATGACTTCAAAGCGTATCTGAATACGGCTGCAAAGCGCAATACGCAAATGTATGCGTTGGGTCAGTACAATGTTGGTTATGCGTTTTTCAAACTAAAACGTTACAATGAAGCGTTGGAGTATTTCCGTCGTTATGTAAATCAAGAGACCGACCAGTCGCTCACATCTGTAGCTGATGCCTACAACCGTATCGGTGACTGCTTGTTCAATAACCGTCAGTTTGCCGAAGCGGAAACTTACTATTCGAAAGCTGCCGCATTGCAACCGAAAGCCAACGATTACGCAATGTATCAAAAAGGCTTCTTGCTTGGTTTGCAAAAAGACTATACACAAAAGATTCAGGTGATGGACAAGTTGCTTCGCGACTATCCGCAATCACAATATGTAGACGATGCTTTGTTTGAAAAAGGTCGTGCGTATGTGATGCTTGAGAAACCAAACGATGCGATCTCTACTTTCGATCAGTTGATGCAACGTTTTCCGCAAAGTGTTTTGTCGCGTAAAGCCGGTGTACAATTAGGTTTGATTTATTTCAACGAAAATCAATTGGAGAAAGCTTCTGCTGCTTACCGTAATGTGATCAACAAATATCCGGGTAGTGATGAAGCTAAAACAGCTCTTCAAGACTTGAAGGCGGTATATCTTGATTTGAATGATATCGATGGTTATGCAAACTATGTGAAGTCGTTGGGTGGTGCTGCTCAGTTTGAAGTAGGAGAGCAAGACTCACTTACTTATCTGGCTGCCGAAAAACAATTCCTAAAAGGCGAAACCAAATCGGCCGAACGCAGTTTGATCAACTATCTACAAAACTATCCGAGTGGTGCGTTTGCTCCGAATGCAAACTTCTACCTTGGTTCGATCTATTTCGCAGAAAAGCAATATCCTGAAGCTCGCGCTAAATTCATGCAAGTGATCAATAGCGGAGATATGAAATACATGGAGGGTGCTTATGCTCGTCTTGCCGAAATGGATTACTTGAACAAAGAGTATGACAAAGCCTTGATGAACTTCAAGAAACTACAAGAAGTAGCTAACGATAAAGAAAATATCGATGCTGCTAAGTTGGGTATCATGCGTTGTTCTGAAATCTTAGGCAACAACAAAGAGGCTATTGAAGCTGCTAATAATTTGTTACAAGATCCGAAGTTGTCTCCTGAGTTGATCGCCGAAGCGCGCTTTGTGAGAGCGAAAGCTTATATCGCAACGAAACAAACAACCAAAGCAATTGAAGACCTAAAAGCAGTGAGCAAAAATACACGAACCGTGTATGGTGCAGAGGCTAAATATCTTCTTGCGCAAGTTTACTTCGATAGCAAGCAAACCGACAAAGCAGAAAAAGAATTGATGAACTTTATCGAAACCGGTACACCTCACCAATATTGGTTGGCGCGCGGATTTATCTTGCTTGCCGATATCTATATCAGTAAAGGTGACGATTTCCAAGCTCGTCAGTATCTTGAAAGCTTGAAAAACAACTATAAAGGAAATGATGAGATTTCCGATATGATTCAAAACAGATTGAGTAAGTTGAAAAATTAAGGAAGGCTACAATGAAGAAAGCAATATATTCAAAGCGAAACATGCGTGCGTTGATGGTTGGAACCATGTGTATCGGTATCGCAGTAAATACAGCGGCGCAGAGCAATGATCAAAAGAAAGAAGAAACACTAAGCCGTGAGATGACGCTCGAAAAAGAGTATGACCCGTCGCTCGGTGATGCTTCGAAGGTGAATTCTTTGCCTGAGATTATTGAGATCGAAGTGCGCAAAACTCCGATTACCTATTCTAACTTTGTGTTGCCTTTGCATCCGCAACGCGAATTGTTTGTGTTGGGTTCGGGCAATTTGATGACTGAAGTTCCTAAATCGTCAAAGATAGGATACTTAAACTTCGGTATCGGAAACTATATGAACATCAACGGTGATCTTGGTGTGCATATCTTGGATAATGAGTCGGATAAGTTGAATATCTTTTATTCGAACCGTACTACAAATGGCAAGGTAAAATACTTGCAACAAGATATCAAACAGAAGATCAAACTGAACGATAATATTGGCGGTATTAATTATAGCCACAACTTTGAACCGATGCGTTTGATGCTAGGTGGACACTATGGTTATTCGGCATTCAATTACTATGGATATCCTGCTGATATGTCTTTGACTCCCGAAACAATCGATCAAAATAAATACGATCGTGATACCAATCAGGCGAATCAACAAGTGAGAGCTTACGTTGGTGTGAAGTCAAACGGAGAACCGGCTCTTAACTACGAAGCAATGCTTGAGTACAATATGTTGTCGCATAAGTATTCTTTCTCTCCTGAAGATAAAGGGGTAAAAGAAAATGCGGTTGCAGCGACTTTGGATTTGAACAAAGACTTCGACTCGAATAAGTTGATCGGTTTGAATACCCATGTACACTACTTCAATTACTCATTGCCAAAACTTGAAGGTAAAGAGTTCTTCAACTTTGAAAATCACGCTGATGTAACGTTGAATCCATACTTTGGTATCGAAGGTGGAGACTGGAAATTGCGTTTGGGTGCTAAAGCGGTGATCATTACCGGAAAGAACAGTGCTTTTGTAGCTTCACCTGACATCAAGTTTGATTATACCTTTGCTGGAACTTCTCAATTCTACATCGACCTAGATGGAGGTAATGATGAGAACAGCATGTATGAAGATGCAAAGATCAATCGTTATGCGAGTCCGGTAGAAGGATTGAAAGACTCACGTACGTTCTTGGACGGAACGTTTGGTATTCGCAGCAATGTGAATGGAGCTTTCTGGTTGAATGCATTTGGTGGTTACCAAATCACAAACGATCAGCACTACTTTATTCCGGCAGTAGAAGAGGCTTGGGGTAACGTAGGAAATGCCGTATATATGGATACGAAGATCTTTAAAGTGGGTGCACATTTGCGTTATAGCTATCAAGATATGATTACTGCTTCTGTGAAGGGTACATACTATGGCTATTCGTTGGATAAGTTTAAATGGGGAATCCCAACAGAGACAGCTCCGGCTCCTGAAGACTTGAAGCCATTCAACAAGCCAAGCTTCGAACTAGAGGCAGGTCTTACCGTAAAGCCAATCAATAAATTGTCGTTGATGCTGAACTATTACTTAGGATCGGGCAGATATGCATTGGTAAATGATGAAACTGTAAAAATGAATAGCATCAATGAGTTGAACTTTACAGGTACTTACAATATCAATTCTACGATTGGTGTGTATGTACAGCTAAACAACTTGTTGTTCCAAAACTATGATTTATACTGGGGATATCCGGCACAAAAGTTTGCTGCGATGGGTGGTGTAAATGTCAACTTTTAATGTAGTGACGAGCTATTCAAACAAATGATATCTTTAAAAACTTCCTCTTTGAATGAACTATTCGGAGGAAGTTTTTTTATTTACTATAGAACGGCAGTGAGAGGATCTTCGCTATTTCGAGGATTTTATTGTTGTTCTTTGAATGATGGTCCTTTAAAAGAACCAATATTTACTTAATATATTAAGTATATGCACGTAATTTTTTGCGAAAAGAAAAAGAGTATTAAATTGTGCATGATAACAAAGTATGTTTTTCTTATTTTTGCAATCCAATATAAGAAGCTTGAAGAAAGATGCATAAGAATTTGGTCATTGTAGAGTCACCTGCCAAGGCAAAGACTATCGAGAAGTTTCTAGGACAGGACTTCAAGGTAATGTCGAGCTATGGTCATATACGAGACTTGAAAAAGAAAGGGCTCGGAATTGATTTAGAACACAATTTCAAACCCGAATACATAATCTCAGAAGATAAAGAGAAGCTAGTAAAAGAGTTAAAATCTGAATCGAAGAAAGCCGACATGGTATGGTTGGCATCCGATGAAGACCGGGAGGGAGAAGCGATATCGTGGCACCTTTCGGAAGTGTTGGGCTTGAAGAAAGAAAATACAAAGCGGATCGTTTTCCATGAGATTACGAAAAATGCCATTTTGCATGCAATTGAAAATCCGCGTGATATTGATATTAATCTTGTCAATGCTCAGCAAGCTCGTCGTGTATTGGACCGTATTGTTGGTTTTGAATTGTCTCCTATTCTTTGGAAAAAGATTAAGATGGGACTTTCGGCCGGCCGTGTACAATCGGTGGCTGTACGTCTTATCGTAGAGCGTGAACGCGAAATCAATCATTTTGTTTCGGAAGCTTCTTATCGCGTTATCGCAAACTTTATTCTGCCTGATGGTGCAACAGTGCTCAAAGCAGAGTTAACCAAACGACTAAAGACCAAAGAAGAGGCCCTTAAGCTTTTGGAAGCTTGCAAAGCGGCTGCATTTGAAATTGATGATATCTCAAAGAAACCGGTTAAGAAATCACCGGCCGCTCCTTTTACAACATCTACACTTCAGCAGGAAGCAGCTCGTAAACTGGGCTACTCTGTTTCGCAAACAATGATGATTGCTCAGCGATTGTATGAATCGGGGTTGATCACATATATGCGTACCGACTCGGTGAATCTTTCGGATCTTGCGCTCAACTCGGCAAAGAAACTGATTGTAGAGACTTACGGTAAAGAGTATCATAAAACAAGAAAATATCATACGAAAAGCAAAGGGGCACAAGAGGCTCACGAAGCAATTCGTCCTACTTATATCGAGAATGAGCAAATTACAGGTTCGGCACAAGAAAAGAAACTGTATGATTTGATTCGTAAACGTACTATTGCTTCACAAATGGCAGACGCAGAGTTGGAGCGTACTACAATTTCCGTTTCGATTTCAGATAGTAGCTTTAGATTTGCTGCTGTTGGAGAAGTGCTTAAATTCCCGGGCTTTTTAAATGTATATCGTGAAAGTACCGATGATGACTCGGAAGGAGATGGCGAAAACGGATTACTACCTCCGGTTTCTATTCACGATAAACTGGCATTGAAAGATATGAATGCGACGGAGCGTTTTACGCAACGTCCGCCTAGATATACAGAGGCGAGTCTTGTACGCCGACTTGAAGAGTTGGGTATTGGTCGTCCGTCTACATATGCTCCTACCATACAAACGATACAGAATCGTGAGTATGTAATCAAAGGAGATAAAGAAGGAACTGATCGCGAGTATACGGTTCTTACCTTGAAAGCAAATAAGGTAAAAGAAACGTTGAAAACAGAAACGGTTGGGGCTGATAAAGGTAAATTGATGCCAACAGATATCGGAATGGTGGTGAATGACTACTTGACTGAGGTTTTCCCGAATATCCTAGAATACAACTTTACGGCTAGTGTAGAAAAAGAGTTTGATACGATTGCCGATGGTGAGTTGGAATGGACAGATGCGATTGCGAAGTTCTACAATGTTTTCCATCCGATGGTAAAAGAAGCGGAAGCTTTGAAGACAGAATATCGAGTAGGAGAGCGCGAACTGGGTATTGATCCGGAAAGTGGCAAGCCTGTCTTTGTAAAGATTGGACGTTTTGGTCCGGTTGTGCAAATTGGTGCTGCAGCTCCACCGAAAGAAAAAGAGTCCAAAGAGGCGAAGGCAGCGAAAGCAAAACTTTCGAAAGAGGAAAAAGCAGCGTTGAAGGCTGAAGAGAAAGCTCGAAAAGAAAAGGAAAAAGAAGATAAACCAAAGTTTGCAACGTTGCTAAAAGGTCAATCGATCGAAACCATTACCCTCGAAGAGGCTTTGAAGTTGTTTGACTTGCCTCGTACAGTTGGTGAGTTTGAAGGAAAGGTTGTCGTTGCAGCAATCGGACGTTTTGGTCCGTTTATTCGTCACGACGCGAAGTTTGTTTCCATCCCGAAAGGATATGATCCGCTTTCCATCACGTTGGATGAAGCAATTGCTTTGATCGAAGCCAAGCGTAAAGCTGATAGCGAGAAGTTTATCAAGAGTTTTGAAGAAGATCCGGAGCTGCAAATTCTAAATGGCCGATTTGGTCCTTATATCTCGTATCAGAAGAAGAATTTCAAGATACCTAAAGATACAGAGCCTGCATCGTTATCGCTCGAAGATTGTATGAAGATCGTCAATGAGCCTGCTAAACCGGCGGCGAAGAAGAGAGCGACTACTAAGAAAAAAGCATAATTAGATTTTATCAAGCATATAGAGCTGCTCTCTTTTAGAGGTGCAGCTCTTTTTTTAACCTTATAAATTTATTGTCCATGAAACCATTGTTTTTTACCGTACTTGGTGCAGTCATTCTTTCGACTAGTTGTAAAACAAATGATAATGCTGCGAATAGCTCTTTTGAGATTGTGATTAACAGCGAAACACCTGTAAGTGACCAACCGATATTGAAGAATGTTTCTTTTCTGAAATTGGAAACTAATGATGAGTGTTTGATTGAGGATGTAAGCAAAGTGATTCCGTCTAAAAGTAAGTTGGTGATATTATCATCTTCTATGAATGGAGGAATGCCTACTCAGGATGTTTTAATATTTGATAATCTAGGCCGTTTTCAAAATAAGATAAGTAGAGGACAAGGACCAGGCGAACTTATATATCCGACCGATATTGCGGTAAATGCGAATGGAGACTCGTTGTATGTGGTAGATAGATGTAAGCAGATTAATGTTTATGATCTGGAAGGAAATTATAAACGGGCGTTAAGCACACAAGAGAGTTTTATGCAAATGATGCCTGTTGCTTCTGATTTTCTTCTTTTCGATCCGAATTTACAGAAGGAAGGAAACTATAATCTTCGCTATCTATGTAGTAGTAATGATTCAACAACTGTGCTGTTGAAACAGCCATATGATGGTGTGAGTTTTTCTTTATCGAATCTCCTGTTCAGAATGGAGAATAACGATGCATTATTTTCTATTCTATTTTCAGATACGGTATATAACGTAAATGCGCATGATAAGATGCTGAGGCCTTACTTTGTCCTTAATTTTGAAGGTAGAGGGATAAATCAATCAGTTTCATTAGAAGCGTTGACAGGTTTTAGTGAATATATGGAGATGATAAAGAATAAAAATATGTTCTCCGGACCATCAGATCTGTCTGTCGCAAAAGATCGCGCTTTCTTTACGTTGCGAGCTAAGGAATTTTATTTTGTAACTTGTGATTTAAACTCGAAAAAGTCAGTGCTGCATACGAAGCTAATAGAGGGTTTGCCTAATATTTATGGATCGTGTGGTAGTATAAGTGGTCAAGTTATATATGCAATGGATGCTCCTCGATTGTTGAAGTCGATGGAAGAAGAAGAAAATTCGAAAACAGAACTTGTAAAGCAGTTGAAACAAGCCGTTATCACGGAGGAGGATAATCCGATCTTATTCTTTGGTAGTTATTAAATACAAAATAAAAAAGAGAGCGTCCTGTGGACGCTCTCTTTTGATTTTATAGTTATCAACACCTGTTGATAAGTCTTACATTCTTTCAGGGACTTCGATACCAAGTAGTGCCATACCTGTGCGGATGACTTTGGCTACGTTTTTAGATAGGATAAGACGGAACAACTTAAGATCTGCATTCTCCTCTTTCAAAATAGAGAAGTCATGGTAGAATTGGTTGTATTCTTTAACTAGGTCATAAACATAGTTTGCAATGATTGCAGGTGAATATTGAGAGCCGGCTTCTTTTACTACGCTTCCGAAGTTCGCTAGTAATTGAATAAGCGTTTCTTCTTTTTCAGAAATCTCAACTGCCGGAATTGTTTTGCCTGCTAGTTCGATTCCTTGATCTGCAGCTTTGCGCAATACCGAGCAAATACGAGCGTGAGTATACTGGATAAACGGACCTGTGTTACCGTTGAAATCGATTGATTCTTTCGGGTTGAAGGTCATGTTCTTACGAGGGTCTACTTTCAAGATAAAGTATTTCAATGCACCTAGACCAACTGTTGTTGCAATTTTTTCAGCTTCTGCATCAGTGCAACCGTCTAGTTTTCCTAGCTCTTGAGAAGTTTCACGTGCAGTGGAGATCATTTCGTTCATCAAGTCATCAGCATCAACTACAGTTCCTTCACGGCTTTTCATTTTGCCTTCAGGTAGTTCAACCATACCATACGAGAAGTGTACAAGGTCTTTTCCCCATTTAAAGCCTAACTTGTCAAGCAAGATAGATAAAACTTGGAAGTGATAGTTTTGCTCATTACCTACAACGTATACCATTTTATTGATGGCGTAGTCGTCGTAACGAAGTTTTGCTGTACCGATGTCTTGTGTCATGTATACTGAGGTGCCATCGCCACGAAGCAGTAGTTTATGGTCAAGACCTTCTGCTGTAAGATCTGCCCATACCGAACCGTCTTCTTTTTTGAAGAAGATACCTTTTTCCAGGCCTTCCATTACTTTGCCTTTTCCTTCAAGATAGGTTTCTGATTCGTAGTAGATCTTATCAAAGTCTACACCCATCTTTTTATAAGTTTGATCGAAGCCGGCATATACCCAGTTGTTCATTGTTTTCCAAAGTTCAACTGTAGCTTCATCTCCAGCTTCCCATTGGCGCAGCATTTCACGCGCTTCCGCCATAAGAGTAGAGTTTGCCTCTGCTTCTTCTTTGGTCATCCCTTTTTCTTGAAGTGCCGCAAGTTCTTGTTTGTAGTGCTTGTCAAACAAAACATAGAAATCACCAATGAGGTGGTCTCCTTTCTTTCCTGTGCTTTCAGGAGTTGCGCCTTCTCCCCATTTTTGCCATGCAAGCATCGATTTACAAATGTGGATACCACGGTCGTTTACGATGTTTGTTTTAACAACGTTGTAACCATTTGCTTTTAGGATTTCAGAGATACTGAACCCAAGTAGGTTGTTACGAACGTGGCCAAGGTGTAGAGGTTTATTTGTGTTTGGAGAAGAGTATTCGATCATTACAAGTTCAGAGTTTTCTGTTGCTTGTTTTGTGCCGAATTGATCGTCTGTATTAATATCGTTGAGAAGAGAGATCCACGATTGTGCAGAGATAGTAAGGTTTAGGAACCCTTTGATTACATTAAAGTCTGCAACCGATGATTCGTTTGCGCTTAGGTATTCACCAATTTCCTGAGCTGTTTGTTCAGGTGATTTCTTTGAAATTCTCAAAAATGGGAATACAACAAGAGTAAGGTGTCCTTTGAACTCCTTTTTAGTTTTTTGCAGTTGTACCTGAGACGCCGTAACCTCTTGGTCGTATAATGCCTTAATGGCGTTAATTACGGCAGCGGAAAGTTGTTGTTCGATAAACATATCTCTTTGCGTAATAATGGTTCGTTATTTATTAATGTGCAAAGATAATAGTTTTGACGTAAGGGTATAAAAAAAGAGAAGCAATTCGTGGCTTCTCTTTTCAGAATGCAAGTGTCTATAGTTAATTACTTCACAGCTTCTGCAAGTTCTGCACCAGCTTTGAATTTAACAGACTTCTTAGCGGCAATTGTAATTTCTTCTTTGGTTTTAGGGTTGATACCTTTTCTTTCACCTTTTTCAGTGATTGAGAAAGTTCCAAAACCAACAAGAGCAACTTTTCCACCGTCTTTAAGCTCATTTGTAACAGCGTTAAGTACGGCTTCTACTGCTTTTTTTGAATCTACTTTAGTAAGTCCTGATTCTTCAGCTACTGCATTGATAAGTTCAGTCTTGTTCATGGTAACACATGTTTGTATTTGTTAAACAATAAAGTTTGACTTTATGGCGCGAAACGCTTTGGTTATCTGCATTTCGCACTCAAATGTATGTTTATTTTTTTGAGAATCTGAAAGTTTGATCTGTTTTATTTTCAAATTTTCTATATTTTCTTTATTTATAAACTATTTTGTGGTCTATATTGTTCCTTTAACCGCAAAGAAAGTTTTGAGAGTCTTTAAAATAGCTGATTCAATCAGCAAAAAGAAAATATATTTTATCTTTGCGCAAAATGTAAAACATCATGAACAGACAGGTTTCAGGCTTTTTATCTAGTATACCGGTTGTAACGAAGAATATTATAATCGTTAATATTATATTCTGGTTGGCTAGTTTGACATTGCCAAAAATAGGTATTGATTTAATTGAATTGTTGGGGTTACATTATTTTCAGGCTTCTGATTTTAAAGCATTCCAGCTGTTAACGTATATGTTTCTGCACGATACAGGATCGTTGTTCCATTTGTTTTTTAATATGTTTGCGGTGTACATGTTTGGCCGTGTCTTGGAAAATGTATGGGGTCCAAAACGATTTCTGACGTTCTATTTAGTGACAGGAATTGGCGCTGCAATTATACAAGAGGCTGTGTGGGCATTTACACTTCGAGATGTGATTCATTCTTCTTATGAAATGATCAACATGGGAGGAAATAATATAGTAACAAAACCAGAGTTTCTAAATTATTTTGTAACAATTGGTGCTTCAGGGGCTGTATTTGGTATTTTGCTTGCTTTCGGAATGTTGTTTCCAAATGTACCTCTTTACTTTATGTTTATACCGGTCCCTATAAAAGCAAAGTATTTTGTGATTATATATGGATTAATGGAGTTATTCCTAGGTATTGGAAACTTCGGAGGAGATAATATTGCGCACTTTGCACATCTTGGCGGTATGTTATTCGGATTTATTTTGATTAAATACTGGCAGAAAAAAGATAAAGATAATGGACGCTTTTTTTACTGATTATAAAAAGATGTTTCATCGATACAATATAGTGACCAAATTGATAATTATCAATTTGGTCGTTTTTATTGTTCTAAGATTAGGTAGTGTTTTGGCCACGTTGTTTAATTTAGACGTGGTGTCACTACTTCAAGCATTAGAGGTGCCCTCATCTTTGCACCTTCTTGTTTTAAGGCCATGGACTTTGTTTACTTATATGTTTGCACATTATGACGTGTGGCATATTTTGTTTAATATGCTTTGGCTTTATTGGTTTGGGCAGCTTTTTCTTTACTTCTTTACACCTCGACAATTTGTGGGTGTATATCTGTTGGGAGGGTTGGCTGGAGCTATGCTATTTATTCTTGCTTATAATACCTTCCCTTATTTTGCCTCTATAGCAGAAAGTAGTTACTTAATGGGGGCTTCTGCATCTGTTATGGCTATTGTCTTTGCAGTTGCTTTTTACAAGCGAGACTATGAAATATCTTTGTTTCTTATAGGCCGGATAAAGTTGATTTACCTGGCATTGTTTACTGTATTGCTAGATCTGTTGATGTTGACATCGTCAAATGCTGGGGGGCATATTGCTCATATTGGAGGTGCTTTATTTGGAATTTATTTTGCGAATCGAATGCAAAGAGGACATGATAAAACTGCGTGGCTTAATCGTATTTTAGATAAAATAGCGAATTGGTTTAAGCCGAAACCTAAAATGAAGGTTACGCATCGTCGTAATGAAACGGATCTTGAATACAATACTCGTAAACGCAGTGAGAGTGAAGAGGTGGATCGTATTCTTGACAAATTGAAGAAATCAGGTTATGATAGTCTGACTGCCGAAGAGCGAAGAAAGCTCTTTGATGCAAGCAAAAAATAAAAGGTATGAAATTGCTACGTGTTTTATTTCAATCGATGATTGCTGCAGCAAACGTTTTTATTGTCGTTTTGCTCGTTGCTTCAGCATTCTCCGATCGAGTATCTCCTAATTCAATGTTAATCTTTTCTTATCTAGGATTGGCATTTCCGATTCTAGTGTTGATTAATTTATGCTTTTTAGGGTATTGGTTGTTCTTTAGAAAATGGTATATGTCTTTGATCCCTCTGGTAGGATTTTTATTGTCGATAAATGCTTTACAAATTTATTTTCCATTGCATCTAAAGAGTAGTGCAATTCCAGAACCTCACTTAAAGGTTCTTTCTTATAATGTGATGAATTTTGCCTACAAAGATCATACTTCAGAAAAACATAATCCCATTCTCGATTATATTGCAAATAGTGATGCTGATATAGTTTGTTTACAAGAATATTGGGGGCCATTGAAAGGTTCTCATTTAAAACAAGCCGATATTAAAAGTGCTTTGAAGATGTATCCTTATTTCAAAGTGCTCTCTTCTCCGTCAGCCGGTAATGATTTGATAGGGATTGCTGTATTTTCAAAATATCCGATTCGTTCTGCCCGGAAAGTAAAATATGATAGTGCGTATAATTTATCCGGTGTTTTTGAATTGGATGTAAAAGGTAAAAAGATTACTTTAATAAATAACCACTTAGAGTCCTTTAAACTCACTTTGCAAGATCGAGAGGATTATGAGTCTTTTTTGAAAAGTATGAATTCGAATATGTTTGATGAGCTAAAGTCTAGGTTGCATGGTCGACTAGGCCCTGCGTTCAGACAACGAGCACATCAAGCTGAAGTAATTTCAAAAGAAGTGCAAAATGCAAAAGGAGATTATGTTGTTGTATGTGGTGATTTTAATGATACTCCAATATCATATGTTCGACGTACAGTCCAAAATGGCTTGAAGGACGCTTTTGTTGAAAGTGGATTTGGAATGGGGAGCTCATTTAATCGAAATCTCTTTTATTTTAAAATCGATTATATACTGCACTCGTCGAATATGAAGGCTTATAATTGCACAGTTGATAATGATATATCGGAGTCGGATCATTATCCAATCTGGTGTTATCTTACATTTAAATAAAAAACAAACGCCACGTTCAATCTATAAGAGAGAACGTGGCGTTTGCTTTTTATCTCGGGTTTATTTCTTCAAAGCATCTTTTGCTGCATTATGGATGTCGGAGAAAACTCCTTCAACAAAGAAGAATGTTGCATTGCAAAAAGCCTCAGGGTCTTTTATCGAGCTGATTGTATTAGCTTTGCCATTCTTGCTTATAACCTTCTCTGCAGGTATTGATTTTTGTTTTCCGTCAACTTCGTATGTATATGCAATGTCATTTATTTCGACTTGATAGCTGTTGTCAAAACACTTGATGTGCATTTTATACTTCATAACGGTGCTGTCTTTATCATTAATAAGAAGTTCTATTTTAGAGCTACAAAAGATGGTACTATTCTTTTTATCTTCCGACATGTTGGATATAAAATAGTCTTTTCCATAATTCTCTTTCGTCCATGCACGTATCGCTTGATATATTTTTTGTTTTGAAGCACCATCAATCGATTCTTGATCAGAGTAACAAACTTTACCCTGTTTTATAGGTGCACAGTTGTCTACAGTACCATTATTCCCTTGTGCAAAAGAATAAAGAGGTAAAAGTAGAAGCATTAAAAATAGAACTCTTCTCATAGTTTTGTTTTATTGAGTTAGTATTTGATCCATGCATTTATGATCTCACCACCAAAAAGAGTAGGGAGGTCTTTGCTGGAATATTCATTCTTCAATGATTCATTATTTAGTCCATCTTTAAAAAGAGGTTGTGTAAGTGTTTTGCGACACTCAAGAATAAGCCAAGCCTCATTAAAAGCTTTACTGCCTGTTGGCGTGGTTACTGGTGTAAGTCCTGATTCTTTTACTTTGTCTGTGTCTTTTCCTGACTTGCTGCCACACATTTTCAATACGTCGCGATAAGCTTCCGGATAAAAAGATAAAGTATATGTCTCGCTATTTCGAAGTAAAGAATAAGTGTTACGTGCTGGAAAAACAAAGCTAAAAGCTGTTGGTTTGCCAAACATCATACCGAGACCTCCCCAACTTGCTGTCATCATATTGAAGTTGCTATCGTTTCCGGCAGTAATCAACATCCAGTCTTTGCCGAGCATTTTAATAATATTTCCTGGAATCTTTTCAACGTCGATTTGATTGAAATCTTCGAGTCCTTTATTTGATGTTGATGAAACAGTAGCGACAGTTGTTGCCGGAGAAAGCTTAACAGCGGCTTTGGTTTCAGTTGTTTTTTCGTTTTGCAATTCGGTCGAAGCAAGGACTGTCGATGCATTTAATCCTGTAGATATCTCTGCGAAAAGATTATCTACTAAGTCAATCGTATGTGTTCTGAATTTTCCATTGCCGCGATTTAATTTTCCTTTAGAAAGAGCATTCTTATCGTCAATCCATTCTTCTGCTTTGTATTTCTCAGGCTCTTTTTGATAAGAAACATTGTAAGCATAATTTATGCTGCTGACTTCTGTGTTGCAATTGTTGTTGTTGCAATAGAGTGTTAGGCGGTAATTAATTAAGCTTCTATCCAAAGAGAGTGCCTTATTGGTAAAAACCAAATAATCTTTCGCACTACAAACGATAGTACCGTCTTCCGGATCGGTGAAGATCACGCGGTCTTCATCGGTGTTAAATTTTTCTTTAGCCCATTGTAGAGCTGCATTATAAACTTCAGTTTTATTCTTTCCTTCTAAGTTGAAGTTTTTGCTAAATACAACTTTACCATCCACTACAGGAACTGCTCCTTCTAGATATTTATGATCTGTCTGTGCAAACCCGGTAAAAGTATGGGTTAATACCATAATTAGTAGAACAATGTTTTTCATGTTTCTTTGATTTAAAGATTGATGCTGCAAATATATTATTTGATGAGTAAATCTAGCTATATGACCTACAAATATTTGGCTTGTTTTTATTCAGAGAACTGAAAAAAAGTATATATTTGCATCCTGTGAAAAATAAAAATGATTAAAGTAATAACATAAAAGTAAGATCAAAATGCAAAACAAAGGATTTGTGAGAGTCTTTGCTGTTCTGCTTACGCTTGTGTGTGCGTTTTATCTATCGTTCTCTTTTGTAACGAGATACTACAATGACAAGGCGGCAGAATACGCTGGAGATGACTTGGCAAAACAAAGTTATTTTCTAGACTCTTTATCTACTCAAAAGGTATGGTTGGGGTATACTCTGAAGCAGTGCCGTGAGATGGAGATTAACCTTGGGCTAGACCTTAAAGGTGGTATGAATGTGATATTGGAATTAAATGTTGCAGATGTGCTTAAGTCTTTGTCTAACAACAATCAAGACCCTAACTTTATTAAAGCTTTAGAGCTTGCTCAAGCTCGTCAAGCTGCTAGTTCAAAGGATTTTATTTCTTTATTCTCAGAAGAGTATTTGAAGCTAGTTCCGAATGGAAAATTATCAGCTTTATTTAGTACTTTCGAACTAAAGGATAAAATCACACCACAGTCAACAAATACAGAGGTTGAATCTATATTGCGCGAAGAAATGAAAAGTGCAATCGATAATTCTTTCAACGTATTACGAACTCGTATTGACCGTTTTGGTGTAGTTGCGCCAAACATTCAACGTCTAGAGACTGATGGGCGTATTCTTGTTGAACTTCCTGGTATTAAAGAACCAGAGCGTGTAAGAAAGCTTCTTCAAGGTAGTGCGAATCTTGAGTTTTGGGAAACATATGAGCTTGGCGAAGTATATCAACAGCTTGTTGCGGCTAATAACATCATTCGTGACTATAATGCATCTCTAGAATCTGCACAAGCAGAAGGAGATTCAACAGTAGCTGAAGCTTTGGAAGCTGGAAAAGACTCAACAGGCTTGAAGGTTTTAGATGCAATTTCTCAAGGAGATGCTCAAGTGTCGCAATCAGAGGCTGAGTTTGCGAAACAATATCCATTGTTCTCAATATTGAATATCAATCAATATAACGGACAAATTGGTGCTGGACCTGCAGTTGGTATTGCTCATAAGAAAGATATGGAAATGATCAATAACTATCTTCAAATGAAGCAAGTGAAAGATCTTTTCCCTCGTAATCTTAGATTTTTCTGGACAGTTAAGGCTGTTGATGATAAAGAACAATATTATCAATTGGTTGCTGTAAAAGCTTCTAACCGTGATGGAAGTCCTGCTCTTCAAGGTGATGTTGTGACTGACGCTCGTGCGGATTTTGCACAAAACGGTCGTGGGCAAGAAGTAAGTATGGCTATGAATGCTGAAGGTGCTAAAGCTTGGGCTCGCGTAACTAAAGATAATATTGGTAAATCTGTTGCAATTGTTTTGGATGGTCTTGTATATTCTTATCCAAACGTTAATGATGAAATTACTGGTGGACGTTCTCAAATTACAGGTAATTTTACACCAGAAGAGGCGAAAGACTTAGCAAACGTGCTTAAGTCTGGTAAAATGGCTGCTTCTGTACGCATCGTTCAAGAAGATGTAGTAGGTCCGTCTTTGGGTCAAGCTGCAATTGAAGATGGTGTGATTTCTTTTGCTCTTGCTTTGATCTGTTTGATGCTTTATATGTGTTCTGCTTACGGACTAGTTCCTGGTATGATCGCAAATGCGGCTTTGATTGTAAACGTATTCTTTACGTTGGGTATTTTAGCTTCTTTCCATGCAGTTTTAACGCTTTCAGGTATTGCCGGTATGGTATTGACTCTAGGTATGGCTGTTGATGCTAACGTGCTTATCTATGAGCGTGCAAAAGAAGAGCTTCGTGCAGGTAAGAATGCTGCGCAAGCAATGTCTGATGGTTATAAGAATGCTTTTTCTGCGATCTTTGACTCAAACTTGACAACAATCATTACCGGGGTTGTATTGTTCTACTTTGGTACTGGTCCGATTAGAGGTTTTGCGACAACGCTAATTATAGGTCTTATTTCATCGTTTATTACAGCAGTATTCTTAACTCGTCTTGTTTACGAGAGTTTGTTTGCTAAAGGCAAACTTCAAAATATGACTTTAACAACGTCTTTAACTAAGAACTTGTTAGTAAACCCAACGGTTAATTTCTTGGGTAAGCGTAAAGTTGGTTATTTGATTCCGTTAGGTGTAATTATCATTGGAATTGCATCTATGTTTACATTGGGCTTAAATAAAGGTATTGACTTTACAGGTGGACGCAACTATATTGTGAAGTTTGATAACGCTGTAAATACAGAAGATGTACGTGAAATGCTTTCAGCAAGCTTTGACGGTTCTGTGAGTGTTATTCAAATCGGAACAAGTGATCAAGTTCGTATTTCAACAAACTATAAGATTGCAGATACTGATCCAGAGGTTGATCAAAATATTGAAACCAAACTTTATGAAGGTTTGAAGCCTTTGTTGAAACAAGGTACAACTCCAGAACAATTTAGCTCGGTAAATATTCAAAGCTCACAAAAAGTGGGGCCAAGTATGGCCGATGATATTAAAGTTGGAGCTTTCTGGGCAATCGTATTATCGATGTTGTTAATGGGTATTTATATTCTATTCCGTTTCCGTGATATTGCATTCTCTGTAGGTACAGTTGCATCGGTTATTGTGAATGTAGGTGTTATCTTTAGCTTCTACTCATTGTTGTGGAAAGTGATGCCTTTCTCAATGGAGATTGACCAAACGTTTATTGCGGCCATTCTTACAATCATTGGTTACTCATTGAATGATACTGTGGTTGTATTCGACAGAATTCGTGAAACATTGGCGCTTTATCCTAAGAGAAGCAGATTCCAAGTTATCAATGATGCTTTGAATTCAACATTAGCACGTACATTCAGTACTTCTTTCAGTACATTGGTTGTTGTGCTTTGTATTTTCCTTTTAGGTGGTAGTACAATTCGAAGCTTTACTTTTGCAATCTTAATCGGTATTGTTTCTTGTACGTATTCAACATTGTTTGTTGCTACACCTGTAGCTTACGAATTGATGCGTCGTAAAGAGAAAAAGAACGAAGAGAAGAAATAATCTTCATGCTAGATAGAAAAGGCTCAGATTTTTCTGAGCCTTTTTCATTTAATACGCACTATAAATAAAGCGGATAGTCTTTGATTAGATTATCCGCTTTATTTATAGTGTGTATTTTATATTACCATTGAATAGGAGTTTCTCCTTTTGATGCTAGATATTCGTTGGTTTTACTAAAATGCTTATTTCCAAAGAAGCCTCGGTGAGCAGAAAGAGGCGATGGGTGAGGTGATGTTAAAACCAAATGTTTATTTGTATCTATAAAAGCACCTTTCTTTTGAGCATATGCTCCCCAAAGTATAAATACGATGTTCTCCTTTTCTTCTGCAATCTTATGGATTACTGCATCTGTGAACTCTTCCCAACCTTTACGTTGATGTGAGCCTGCTTGATGTGCTCTGACTGTAAGTGTTGCATTGAGAAGTAAAACACCTTGTTCTGCCCATCTCGTTAGATTTCCATCTTTAGGGATTTCGCTTGCAAAATCATTTTGAATCTCCTTGAATATATTAACGAGCGAAGGCGGAAACTTTGTTCCTTCCATCACGGAAAAACAAAGTCCATGTGCTTGTCCGGGTTCATGATATGGGTCTTGACCGATAATCACAACTTTGACGTTGTCGAAAGGACAAAGATCGAATGCATTAAAAATTAATTTAGCCGGAGGGTAAACTGTCGTTGTTTTATATTCGTTACGAACAAACTCTGTTAGATTATAAAAATATCCTTTGTTGAATTCTGCCGATAATTTATCCTTCCAGCTTTTTTCTATAGATACGTTCATTTGAATTTTATTTAAATCAGGTTCATGCCGTTGGCAAGAGCCTCCTCGCGCATATCTTCGGGCCAAATACTAGCTTGAATTTCTCCAATATGGGCCTTGCGAAGATAGAACATACATAGTCTCGATTGTCCGATACCGCCACCGATACTTTGAGGAAGATCACCATCCAATAAGCGCTTGTGAAAATACAAATTTGCTCTGGATTCTTCACCAGTTTCTTTTAATTGTCTTTCTAGAGCTTCTTTATTTACACGAATACCCATTGATGAGATTTCAAAGGCACGGCCAAGTATATCATTCCATACAAGTAAGTCGCCATTCAATCCATGGTGTCCGTTGCCAGTTTCTGTACTCCAATCATCATAGTCTGGAGCTCGTCCATCATGTTTTTCACCATCTCCCAGTTTGCCTCCAATACCGATGATAAATACCGCACCGTATTTTTTTGTTATCTCATCTTCTCGCTCTTTAGCTGAAAGATTAGGATACATCTGGAGTAGATCTTCTGCATGAATAAAGAATATTTCTTTTGGTAGTATCGGTTTAATTAGAGGGAACATTTCATAAACTAAATATTCAGTTCTCACGATTGCGCCATATATTCTTCTAACAATTTCTTTTAGAAATTCGATGTTTCGATCAGCTTCAGTAATGACAAGTTCCCAATCCCATTGGTCTACATACAAAGAGTGTAAGTTGCCAAGTTCCTCATCAGATCGAATTGCATTCATATCCGTATAGATACCATATCCTTGTTCGATTTCATAATCAGCTAAAGTCAATCTTTTCCATTTTGCCAATGAGTGTACAATTTCAGCTTTTGTGTCATTTAGGTCTTTGATAGGAAAGCTAACGGGACGTTCTACGCCATTAAGGTCATCATTGATACCCATGCCCTTTAGAACGAAGAGAGGGGCTGTGACTCTGCGTAGTCGAAGTTCGCAAGATAAGTTTGTTTGAAAAAACTCTTTTATCTTTTTAATACCGATTTCAGTTTGTCCTAAATCAAGGACTGCCTGATAGCCTTGTGGCTTTATTAAATAACTCATAGATTGTTAGTTTTTAGTTTGTATATGGCAAAGGTATATTCTTTGTATTAATATGCAAGTAAAATAGCAAATAAAAATTGCAAAAGTTTATTTCGGTTTTGTTTTGCCTTTCAAAATGCTTTTTATATTAGCTATATTCTTTCGTTATGATATTTATTGGTAGTTATTGAGGGAAAGTTTGTAAGAAAATTATAAAATGTTTATATTTGCAAGAGAAGGTCCCTTAGTTTAGTGAATAGAACGTCAGATTCCGGTTCTGAAGGTCACTGGTTTGAGTCCAGTAGGGATCACTTTAAAGCAGTTAGATGTAATCTAGCTGCTTTTTTTTTTAGGAGTGCCGTGTATAGTATCCGAACTAGGCAGGTCTAAGAGTGTAAATCTACAAATTCGTGTACCCAAGTTATTGCTGAAAACTACTTTAAATTTATCTTATCAGTTTAATGCAAGATTTGATGTGATTAAATTTTGACAGATGGATATTGAGGATTAACCTCTTGATAGATCTTTGCATGATGGAAGTATGAGGATTGTTGCTGCTGACACAGGGTTATAAATAATCGACACTTTGACCATGTTTACTGCGGCAATAGTTTGATCAATTGGTTGTTGGATTCGTATATATTTAGATGATATTACAGATAGAGAATGCGTTGAAGATATTTATATTAAATCTAAAGGCTTTGTTGATCAATAGATCTGCATTTGGGTGGTAATACAAAGAACTGTTATATATGTAAAAGTTTTTCTGTTAAGTTTGATTAAGCGATATGCGAAGTCTTTATGGTTTGTCGGGGAAGCCGTGATTTATTCAGTTTGTATAAATAAAAAAAAGCTACCTTGAAAAAGGTAGCTTTGTGGGTCCAATAGGATTCGAACCTATGACCCCCTGCTTGTAAGGCAGGTGCTCTGAACCAGCTGAGCTATGAACCCGATTGTCTAAATAGAAAGAATGATATTATTCCGTGGGTCCAATAGGATTCGAACCTATGACCCCCTGCTTGTAAGGCAGGTGCTCTGAACCAGCTGAGCTATGAACCCGGAAGTCTTTAATATAAAGAACTTGTTATTTATCGTGGGTCCAATAGGATTCGAACCTATGACCCCCTGCTTGTAAGGCAGGTGCTCTGAACCAGCTGAGCTATGAACCCGATAAGTTTAATAATAAAAAGAGCTTCTTTTTTTATCGTGGGTCCAATAGGATTCGAACCTATGACCCCCTGCTTGTAAGGCAGGTGCTCTGAACCAGCTGAGCTATGAACCCGATAATATCGCAGAGGAGATGTTTTGTTCTCAATTGCGATGCAAAGATACGTCATTTTTTTTATATTGCAACACTTTGGGAGAAAAAATCAAAAAATAAATTGCATCAGCTTCAAAAATAGAATAATATATTAACTTTGCAGTACTACAATAATAAGATTATATGGAATTTACACCGCTAACTGCTGTATCACCCGTTGATGGGCGTTATAGAGACAAAACTTCGGTATTGTCGGCTTACTTTTCAGAATATGCACTGATCAAGTATAGAGTGCAGGTAGAGATAGAGTATTTTATTGCATTGATGGATGTCTTGCCTCAGTTAAGTGGATTGTCTAACCCGGGGCTTATCGAGGATTTGCGTAAAGTTTACAAAGAATTTTCGGTTGAAGATGCAAAGAAGATAAAGGATATTGAAAGTGTTACAAATCATGATGTAAAGGCTGTTGAATACTTCGTTAAAGAGAAGTTTGATTTGCTTAAACTAGAAGATTACAAAGAATTTATCCATTTTGGTCTTACTTCGCAAGATATCAATAATACTTCTGTACCTTTGTCTATAAAAGAAGCATTGGAAGATGTATATTATCCAATGTTTATAGGTGTATTGGATATGCTTAAAAAATACGCCAACGAATGGAGTAATATTCCAATGCTTGCTAAAACTCACGGACAACCGGCATCACCAACTCGTTTGGGTAAAGAAGTAATGGTTTTCGTATATAGACTAGAAAAGCAGTTGGAGCTTGTAAAGTCAACTCCTATTTCTGCAAAATTTGGAGGAGCAACAGGAAACTTTAATGCTCATAATGTTGCTTATCCTTCTGTGAATTGGAAAGATTTTGGAAATAATTTTGTAGCTAACCATCTAGGCCTCGAGAGAGAAGAGTGGACTACACAAATTTCAAATTATGATAATCTTGCAGCGTTGTTTGACGGACTAAAACGTATCAACACTATTTTGATCGACTTAAACCGCGACTTCTGGCAATACATCTCAATGGAATACTTTAAGCAAAAAATTAAAGCTGGAGAAGTTGGTTCATCAGCGATGCCACATAAAGTAAATCCTATTGACTTCGAGAACTCAGAAGGAAACTTAGGAGTTGCAAATGCAATATTAGAACACTTGGCAACAAAACTGCCAATCTCAAGGTTGCAACGCGACCTTACAGACTCTACGGTTCTTCGTAATGTTGGTGTGCCATTTGCGCATATGTTAATAGCATTGCAAAGTTTATCAAAAGGTCTGGGTAAATTGTTATTAAATGAACAAGCTTTGTATAATGATCTTGACAACTGTTGGGCTGTTGTTGCAGAAGGCATTCAAACTATTCTTCGTAGAGAAGGATACCCGAAACCTTATGAAGCACTTAAGGCTTTAACTCGTACTAACGAAGGTATAACAGAAACTTCAATTCGTGAATTTATCGAAACACTTCAAGTAAGTGATAATGTAAAAGAAGAGTTGAAAAAAATAACACCACATAATTATACTGGTATTTAATATCTAAAGAGAGAAGTAACCGTGAGGTTGCAAAATGAGTATTTACAATTCAATTATTCAGGAAAATGAACACAGACAGAGAAGATGCTCGTCCAAGAAAAGTAATTGTTAGAAACAATGACTATCAAGAAAGAGATGGACAAGAAAGAAGATCTTATAATCCAAACTTTAGAAATGAGGGAGGATATGAAAAAAGATCTTACGACCGATCAGGTGGTAATCGTCCATCATATGGCAATCGTCAAGGAGGCGATCGTCCGTCATACGGCAATCGTCCATCATATGGCAATCGTCCATCGTATAACAACGAAGGTTACAATCAGAACCGTTCTTACGGAAATCAAGATGATCGTTCTGCACGTGTGTATAGCTCAACTCCGGATGGGGGAGAAGACGGTCTAAAAAGAAGAAGACCTCGTGTTGGTGAAACCAGAACACCAAATTATGATAATAATAATAGAGGTGGCGGTTATGGTAGACCACAACAAGGCGGTGGATATGGCAGACCACAACAAGGTAACAGTTATGGCAGACCACAGCAAGGTGGCGGTTATGGCAGACCACAGCAAGGTGGTGGTTATGGTAGACCACAACAGGGCGGCGGTTATAACAGACCACAACAAGGTGGCGGTTATGGCAGACCACAACAAGGCGGCTATGGTAGACCACAGCAAGGTGGCTATGGTAGACCACAGCAAGGTGGCGGCAATCGTCCAATGCAACGCAGAAGTGAAGATTATAATCCAAATGCAAAATACAGCTTCCAAAAACAATTGAAGTACAAAGAAGTATTGGCAGATCCAAATGAGCCAATTCGTTTGAACAAGTTTTTGGCTAATGCAGGTGTATGTTCTCGTCGTGAGGCCGATGAATATATCCAAGCTGGAGTTGTAAAGGTGAATGATCAAGTTGTAACAGAATTAGGTACTAAGATCACAAGAGCAGACAATGTTACGTTCCACGATCAGGCGGTAAGCATTGAAAGTAAGGTGTATATCGTACTTAACAAACCTAAAAACTGTGTAACTACTTCAGACGATCCACAAGAACGTCTTACAGTAATGGATCTTGTAAAGAACGCTTGTCGTGAAAGAATCTACCCTGTAGGTCGTCTTGATAGAAACACAACAGGTGTATTGTTGTTGACAAATGATGGAGATTTAGCATCTAAGCTAACACACCCATCATACAAGAAGAAGAAAATCTATCACGTATGGTTGGATAAACCGGTAGCAATCGAAGATATGGAGAAGATTGCAAATGGTATCGAGCTAGAAGACGGTGAAATTCACGCTGACGCAATTAGCTACGCAACTGAAGATGACAAATCTCAAGTTGGTATCGAAATTCACTCAGGTCGTAACCGTATTGTACGTCGTATTTTTGAAACACTAGGTTACCGTGTTACAAAACTAGACCGTGTTTATTTCGCAGGTCTTACTAAGAAAAACCTTAGCCGTGGCAAATGGCGTTTCTTAACTGAAAAAGAAGTAAACATGCTTCGCATGGGAGCATTTGAATAATAAATAGATTTAGCCGGTTTCAAAAGCCGGCTAAGTTTTTTCATTAACCATGAATTTAATTTAGAAATAATGGAAACAATTAGTAGAACTAAAATCGTAGACGCGGTTAAAAACCCGGCTATTGGTACCAAAGTCAATGTAAAAGGATGGGTGAGAACCCGTAGAGGAAACAAGCATGTTAGTTTTGTTGCTTTAAATGATGGTTCTACAATTCATAATATTCAAGTTGTGATTGATATGACTCGCTTCAGTGAAGAAGAGTTGAAACCAATTACAACAGGATCTTGTATCAATGTAAACGGTCTTCTTGTCGAGTCACAAGGTAAAGGTCAGACTGCCGAGATACAAGCTGAAGAAATTGAAATCTACGGAACTGCAGATCCTACGACTTATCCATTGCAGAAAAAAGGTCACACATTAGAGTTCTTACGTGAAATCGCGCACCTTCGTCCGCGTACCAATACTTTTGGGGCAGTATTGAGAATTCGTCATGCTATGGCATTCGCAATTCACAACTACTTTAACCAAAAAGGATTCTTCTATCTACATACACCGATCATTACAGCATCGGATGCAGAAGGAGCTGGTCAAATGTTTCAAGTTACTACATTAGATCTTGAAAATCCACCGCGTACAGAAGAAGGCAAGGTTGATTATTCACAAGACTTCTTTGGTAAGCAATCAAATCTTACGGTATCAGGTCAATTGGAAGGAGAACTTGGAGCAATGGCTTTAGGAGCTATCTATACATTTGGTCCTACTTTCCGTGCAGAAAACTCAAATACACCTCGCCACCTTGCAGAATTCTGGATGGTAGAACCAGAGGTTGCCTTCAACGAGATCAAAGAAAATATGGATCTTGCTGAAGACTTCTTGAAGTATTTGATTCAATATGCATTGGATAATTGTAAGGATGATCTTGAATTCCTTTGCAAAATGTGGGATAATGAATTGATCGATCGTTTGAACTTTGTAGTTGCAAACGACTTTGTTCGTCTTCCATATACAGAGGGTATCGAGATTCTAGAAAAAAGTGGTCATAAATTTGAATTCCCTGTTAAATGGGGTGTGGATCTACAATCAGAGCACGAGCGCTATTTAGTAGAGAACCATTTCAAGAAACCGGTAATTCTAACTGATTATCCTAAAGATATTAAGGCTTTCTACATGAAGCTTAACGAGGATGGCAAAACGGTACGTGCAATGGACGTGTTGTTCCCAAAAATCGGAGAAATCATTGGCGGTTCTCAGCGTGAAGAAAACTACGACAAGCTTGCAGCACGTATCGAAGAAATGGGTATTCCTATGAAAGATATGTGGTGGTATCTTGATACGCGTCGTTTCGGAACAGCACCACACTCAGGTTTTGGTCTTGGCTTCGAACGTTTGTTGTTGTTCGTAACAGGTATGGCAAACATTCGTGACGTAATACCTTTTGCAAGAACACCTAAAAATGCTGAATTCTAATTCAACAATATCCAAAATAAAAAAGCTTTCATCGATAGATGAAAGCTTTTTTTATATCATTAAAGACCCAAGCAGATTAGATCGATAGAATACGAAGTGTATTTAATAGATCACGATTGATTGGTTTGTCATTTTTGATTGCTTTTGCGAAAGGAACATATACAATCTGATCGTTATGGATACCAATCATTACGTTGCGTTGATCGTCAAGTAATGCATCAACAGCAGCAGCTCCCATTCTACTAGCTAAGATTCTATCTTGTGCTGTAGGCGAACCGCCACGTTGGATGTGACCTAGAATTGTTACACGAACATCAAATTGAGGGTATTCATTCTTTACACGTTCGGCAACACCCATTGCACCTCCGGTAATGTCGCTTTCAGCTACCAATACAATACTACTGTTTTTAGACTTACGGAAACCATTTTCGATTGTTTCGGCAAGTTGGTCTTTTTCTACTGCAATTTCAGGAATGATCGCAGCCTCTGCTCCTGAAGCCAAAGCTCCGTTTAGAGCAAGGAAACCAGCATCACGACCCATTACCTCGATAAAGAACAAGCGCTCATGAGAAGAAGCTGTGTCGCGAATCTTGTCGACCGCTTCAACAATCGTATTTAGAGCTGTATCGTATCCGATGGTTACGTCAGTGCCAAACAAGTCATTGTCGATTGTGCCCGGTAATCCGACGATAGGGAAGTTGTGTTCTTGAGCAAAGATGCGAGCACCGGTAAGGGTACCATCACCACCAATTACTACCAAAGCGTCGATGCCTTCTTTTTGCAAAGTTTCGAAAGCGAGTTGACGTCCTTCTGGAGTCATGAATTCTTTACAACGAGCAGTCTTAAGGATTGTACCACCTTGCTGGATGATATTACTTACGTTCTGCGTTTTGAAAGGAATGATTTCTCCGGATATTAAACCGCGATAACCGCGATAAATACCTTTTACTTCCATTCCGTTATAGATCGCTGATCTTGTTACTGCACGGATGGCAGCATTCATACCGGGAGCATCGCCACCCGAAGTCAAGAGACCAATGCATTTGATATTAGACATAGCCTTATTGATATTGGTTGTTTGCTACAAATGTAAGAATTATTCGATTAGAATGAATCGTGTCAAATGCAATCTTCATAAAGAATTAATATGATTAACAAATTGATTGATTATTTGTCTTGTTTTTGTGTTTATGACTAAATATTGTTGATTTGTATTTCAAAGTATAAGTGATTAGTTCGAATTGGGTGGATGAATGATTAAGGTTCTCTGAGGTTTTGCTGTGATTGTTAGAAAATGTAGATGGTGCCAAAGTGAAGACCGAATCGTCAGACCGCCATCTGACGATTCATTCTTCGTGATGTTTAAATCGTCAGACCGCCATCTGACGATTTGAACTTAATAATGATTGAATCGTTTGATGCCCATCAAACGATTTAATAGTTATATGTTAGGTGAATGATCCTCCTTTGGGTTGTTAATTAACTCTACTTTGGTTGCTACTTTTTCCATAAGCCACTTCGGAGTAGACGTTGCACCGCAAACACCAACGTTTTGCACCCAATCGGGAAGTTTGTCGGTGATTTCGTTGTCTTCCGAAATAAAGATGGTGTGCTCATTGGCGCGCTTACATTCTTCAAACAGTACTTTCCCGTTCGAGCTTTTTCGGCCGGCTACAAAGTAAACCCAGTCATGTTTCGAGGCAAAGTCTATGATGCTGGGGATTCGATTTGCTACCTGACGACAAATGGTGTCGAAGTATTCGAATTGAATGCCTTCTTGCATGCGCTCTCTAATATACTCTACGGTTTTGTGTAGGCCCTCTATCGATTTGGTCGTTTGCGAGAACAAAATAATGGGACGCGAAAAGTCTAGCACATCAGCATCTTCAGGTTTTTCGATTACAACCGCTTTGCCGTTGGTTTGTCCTACAAGCCCGTTTACTTCAGCGTGACCGATTTTTCCGTAAATCACAATTTGCCCGTTTTGAGGCTCAACCAAGTGAAAGTATTTGTTGATCTTTCGTTGCAATTGCAATACAACAGGGCAGGTTGCATCTATAATTGTTATTTTATTCTGCTTTGCCGTTTCGTAAGTCGACGGAGGTTCGCCGTGAGCACGAAGAAGGACCTTGGCGTTTGATAGCTTTGAAAGATCTGAGTGATCAATGGTTGAGAGGCCTTTTTGATTGAGGCGACTTACTTCTTGGCTGTTGTGAACAATGTCTCCAAGGCAGTATAAGGGTTGGTTGTTGGCCAATTCTCGTTCTGCGCTTTCAATGGCTTTCACTACACCGAAGCAAAATCCCGAACCTTGATCTATTTCAACTTTAATCATAGATTCTTGTATTGTTTTCGTTGTTTATGATTTCACAACGTTGTTAAATTGTTCCAGTAACCAAGCCTTCTGTTGTGCAATGGTGAGGTGAGAGTTGTCTAACTCAAGAGCATCATTGGCTTTGCGTAGCGGACTTTCGGCACGAGTTGTATCCATTAGGTCTCTTTCTTTTACGTTTTGTAGTACTTCGTCGAAGGATACATCACTTCCTTTAGCTACGAGTTCATCTACGCGGCGTTGTGCTCTTACCTCGGGAGATGCTGTTACGAAGATCTTTAGTTCTGCATTTGGGAATACGGCTGTGCCGATGTCTCGACCGTCCATTACAACGCCTTTGGCTTGTCCCATTTCTTGCTGCATGGCAACAAGTGCTTGTCGTACAAATTTGATTGCACTGATGATGCTAACCTTTGAAGCTACTTGCATGCTTCGTATCAACGACTCTACGTCGTTGCCGTTTAAGAAAGTATCGCGCTGCTCGGTTTTAGGGTTAAGTTCGAACGTTATATGGATGAGATGGTTGTCAATTGCATGTTTCAAGGCTTCTTCGTCGACACGATTATCAATAATCATGTTATTCTCGATCGCATAAAGAGTCACGGCTCTGTACATAGCTCCGCTATCAATATAAGTATAACCGATTTCTTTAGCCAAATCTTTGGCCATAGTGCTTTTTCCACACGAAGAAAAGCCGTCTACGGCGATAACTATCTTTTTCATGAGTCTTGTTTTTATCAAATATGATGATTTATGTGACAAATTTTCGGTTCAAAGATACATTATTCGAGAAAAAGTTTTTACTTTACACCGCATTTCGAAAACACTTTAATTTTTTCGAATGATTATTAGATAATAATTGTGTAAAACGGCTAAGGATTGCGGTTTTTCCGTTATTTCAAATTGTTTTTTAGCTTCATTGAGATGAAGAAATAAAAAAAATTGTATTTTTGCTGTATTGAGAAACACATAAAACATTATAAACATATGGAAATCAAGAAATCGCCTAAAGCGGACTTGGAGGGAAGCAAACAGTTGTTTGTCCTTATGGGATTTGTTGTTGCGCTTGCTTTTTTGTTCGTAGCATTTGAATGGGGTACTCGTGATGTTAAGAAAGTTGAGATTGCAGCTGTCGGAGATATCATCGCTGAAGAAGAAATAGACATTACTGTTCAGCAAGAAGTAGTTCCACCACCTCCACCACCTCCAGCCCCTGTTGTTGTAGAGGCTTTGACGGTTGTAGAAGATGATGTTGAATTGGAGCAACAAGAAATTGTAACTTCAGAAGATGATCAGAAATCTGCACAAACAGAGGTATACACACCTCCTGTACAAGTAGAAGAGGAAGAGGAAGATACCAATGAGATCTTTGTAACTGTAGAAGATATGCCTGAATTCCCTGGTGGACAAGCAGAATTGATGAAGTACATTGGTAAGTCTATCAAATATCCTGTAGTTGCACAAGAGAATGGTATTCAAGGTCGTGTTGTAGTACAGTTCGTTGTAAACAAAGAAGGTAAAGTGACAGACGCACAAGTAGTAAAAGGTGTAGACCCTTCTTTGGATAAAGAAGCTTTGCGTGTTGTTAACGCAATGCCAAAATGGAAACCGGGTTCACAGCGTGGTAAGCCTGTAAACGTTAAATATACGGTGCCGGTTCAATTCAGATTGCAATAATCGCAACATAAATAAAATAAAAAGAGGCTGCACATTGCAGCCTCTTTTTATGCATATATCTATCAACAATTATCTATAGTCGATTGCTTATGTATACATTTAACGAGATTTTAGCTCAGGTCGAATCCGTTGTGACACATCTTGAGTTTAATACACCTCCAAAGTCTTTATTTGATCCTATTGAGTACATTCTATCCTTGGGTGGTAAACGTGTGCGCCCGGCACTTACATTGATGGCATGCAATGTGTTTACAGATCAGATCGAAAAAGCTTTGTCTCCTGCGATAGGGGTTGAAGTGTTTCATAACTTTACATTATTACACGATGATTTGATGGATTGTGCAGATATGCGTCGAGGAAATGAAACAGTACATATACGCTGGAGTCCCAACGTAGCTATTCTATCTGGCGATGCGATGCTTATAGAATCGTACAAATTAATGTCAAATGCTCCTTCCGAATACCTTAAAGAGGTCTTGGATTTATTTTCAACTACTGCAACCGAGGTTTGTGCGGGTCAACAATTTGATATGGAGTTTGAATCGAGAGCACAGGTTGCAGAGGATGAATACCTAGAGATGATTCGTCTTAAAACTGCAGTGTTGCTCGCTTGTGCATTGAAAATCGGAGCAATAATTGGTGGCGCTTCTCAGCAGGATGCAACTTTATTATATGACTTTGGTATTAATCTTGGGTTGGCTTTCCAACTTCAAGATGATTTACTTGATGTATACGGTGATCCTAAAGTATTTGGCAAAAGCATTGGTGGCGATATTTGTTCAAACAAGAAAACCTACATGCTAATCAATGCCTTAAATAAGGCTTCTGATACAGATCGTATGCATATGAATGAGTGGTTTTCATTTAAGACTTTTGATAAGAAAGAAAAGATCGAATTCTTTACTTATATATATGATACGTATGGTATTCGCAAAATGGCAGAGCGAAAAGTTGCTCAATATTTTGATGCAGCGATGCTTTGTTTAGAGAAAATTTCTGTACCTTCCGATAACCTTTCAGCCTTGCGAGAGTTGTCTCAGATGTTGATGGGGCGTAAATCATAAATCGAATTTCAGTCAAATGAATATAGTTGATACGCATTCTCATATATATGAGGTTGAGTTTAAAGATGATTTGGATCTGGTAATTGAGCATGCAAAACAGAACGGAGTCGAAAAGGTTATCTTGCCTAATGTAGATTTGGAGTCACTAGAGCCATTACTTCAGGTTTGTGTAAAATATCCCGATTATTGTGTTCCTGCACTGGGTTTACATCCCACAAGTGTAAAAGGAGATTACAAGGATGTTTTGAGGGCGATATATAACTCGATAAAAACTCAATCAAATATTTGTGCTATAGGTGAGATCGGTATCGATCTATACTGGGATCAGACGTTTGTAGAACAGCAAAAAGATGCTTTTGTTCAGCAACTGCTATGGAGTGTCGAAATGGATTTACCTGTGATTATTCATACGCGTAATGCGCATCGAGAAGTGATGAGTTGTATTCACGCAGTGGGTGCAGACAAACTTCGTGGTGTTTTTCACAGTTTTTGCGGAAATCGAGAGGAGTTGGAAGAGATAATGGGGCTAGAAACATTTATGATTGGCATTAATGGAATCGTCACTTTTAAGAATTCAGGCTTGGCTCAGACTTTAGAGGGGCAGGATATTTTATCTCGAATTCTGATTGAAACAGATGCTCCTTATTTGGCTCCGGTTCCTTATAGAGGCAAAAGAAATGAGCCGGCATATGTATGCAAAACTCTTCAAAAAGTTGCCGAAATTTTTAATTTAACTGTTAATGAAGCTGAATATTTGATTCGAGAGAATACAAGAAGCTTATTTAAGATCTAAGATTCTGTTTTCGGGTTTTGGTAAATCGGTGAATATAAATCAAGTAATTATGTTTAGGCGTAATCTTGAAAATAGATAGATTTATAAGTGCAAAAGTTTGTATTTGGGATTTTTTTTGTATTTTGCGCCCGAATTTGGAGAGAGATAAAAATGTTTAAAAATTGGAGCGATGCTCGAGTGGCTGAAGAGGCACGCCTGGAAAGCGTGTATGCGCCAAAAGCGCATCGCGGGTTCGAATCCCGCTCCCTCCGCAAAGTTTAACGTATTAGTTTAGCTTTAGTAACAATAATCAAAAAAATAATTTAAGGAATTATTAATCTTAAAATTAAACACACAATGAAAAAGTTATTTTCAATTACCTCTTTCATGGGTCTATTTTCCCTAGGAATGTCGGCTGTAGCAATGGCTCAAGATGCTATTTCAGCTGATGCTGCTGCTTTGGATGTGGAAGGCGGCTTCCACCAAGCGTTGAAAACGAAGTTTATCGAAGGTTCTCCTATGTTTATGAGCTTCGTAGCTATCGCTTTGATCTTTGGTTTGGCTTTCTGTTTGGAAAGAATTATCTATCTAAACCTTGCTGAAGTTAACCCAGACAAATTGATCAAAGGAGTAGAAGAAGCTTTGGAAAAAGGTGACATCGAAGGTGCTAAAACAATTGCACGTAACACAAGAGGTCCTATCGCTTCGATCTATTATCAAGGTTTGATGCGTGTAGATGATGGCATCGATGTAGTAGAAAAAGCTGTAGTTTCTTACGGTGGTGTACAAGCAGGTTTGCTAGAAAAAGGTCTTTCTTGGATTACTTTGTTTATCGCAATGGCTCCATCTCTTGGATTCTTGGGTACTGTAATCGGTATGATCTTCGCGTTCGACAAAATCCAACAAGTAGGTGATATCAGCCCAACAGTTGTTGCAGGTGGTATGAAAGTTGCCTTGATTACAACAGTAGGTGGTCTTGTGGTTGCTTTGATTCTTCAATTGTTCTACAACTACATCCTTAACAAAGTAGAAGGTTTGTTGAACAAAATGGAAGATGCTTCAATCACTCTTCTTGACCTAGTAATCAAATACAACGTAAAATTCAAAAAATAAAAAATCATGGCTGTTCACAAAATTAGAAAGATATCTAGTTGGACGCTGTTATTTTCTTTGATTATTACAGTTGTCATTCTAGGCATGTTTTACTTTGGAGGCGCAGTTAAAATGGAGCAGTATGAAGAACCGGTTCCGGTTTATACAACTTTGCTTCTTAACTGGTGTTATGTGCTTTGTGGAGTAACTGTGGTGTGTACTCTTCTTTTTGCACTATTCCAATTCTTCAATTTGTTGAAAGAAAATCCAAAAGCTGCGATGCGTTCACTTTTGGGTATTGCTGCTTTTGCTGCATTGTTAGGAGCTTCTTATGCTATCGGTAACGATACACCACTTTCTATCCCTGGATATGATGGTGAAGAGAATACTCCTTTCTACAACAAACTTACAGATATGTGGCTTTATTCGTCATATGTTCTTACACTATTGATCATCCTTAGTGTTGCAGCAGGTAGTGTAAAACGATTCTTAAGTAAGTAATCAATAAACGAAGAAGAAATGGCAAGAAAAAAAAGAAAACTGGCCGAGATTAACTCCAGTTCTTCTGCCGATATCGCTTTCTTGTTGCTGATCTTCTTCTTGATTACAACATCTATGGATACAGACAAAGGTTTGGCACGTCGTTTGCCACCACCTGTGCCGAAAGATCAACAAGATCAAGATGTAGATATTAAGAAGAGAAACCTTTTCGAGGTTCGTTTGAATCAGGACACGAAGATGATTTTGGCTGGAGGGGAGTTTGTCGCTCTCGAGCAGTTGAAAGATAAAGCAAAGGAATTTATCGTTAATGCAAATGACGATGCACATCTACCTGAAAAGTTAGATGTTGAAATTCCTTATTTCGGGAATGTAAAAATTACAAAGAATCACATTATTTCGTTGCAGAATACGGTTGATACACCTTACTGGTGGTATATTGCTGTTCAAAATGAGCTAGCAAAAGCTTACAACGAATTGCGTGAGGATGTTTCAAAACAGAAGTTTGGCAAATCATTTGAAGAGCTAAATGATGATGAGAAAGAAGCTGTAATGAAATACTATCCGCAAAAGATCTCAGAAGCAGAACCTAAAAAACATGGAGGGAAGAAATAATGGGAAAGTTTACTAAGGCCGGCGGCAGAGAGATGCCAGCATTGAACACTTCTTCACTTCCTGACTTGATCTTTACGCTTTTGTTCTTCTTTATGATGACAACAACAATGCGTGAGGTGACATTGAAGGTTCAATTCAAAGTTCCACAAGCAACAGAGTTGCAAAAGTTGGAAAAGAAATCATTGGTAACATTCATCTATATTGGTATTCCTACTGAAGAGTTTCGTGCTAAATTAGGTACAGAGCCTCGTATGCAGTTGAACGATCAATTTGCTGAAGTTAGCGAGATTGAAAACTATGTTGCTCAAGAGAAATCATCTATGAAAGAAGAAGATCAGCCTTTTATGACTGTATCACTTAAAGTAGATGCAAATACCAAGATGGGTGTTGTTACAGACGTTAAGCAAGCACTTCGTGATGCTTACGCTCTTAAGATCAACTACTCAGCGACTCAAGGAGCAAACAAAAAAGATTAATGATTTTATTTCATATCTTAAAAGCTACCCTCACGAGGGTAGCTTTTTTTGTTTCTGATTTGTTTATATCTTAAACGTTATCATTTCTACTATGAGCACATCCACTTTTATTCATAATCGGATCAATGACTTGTATCCGACTATCGTACAAGATTATCAATATCTACATCAACATCCCGAATTGTCTTTCGAGGAGTATAACACATCTGCGTATATTCAGAAAGTACTGGATTCTCTATCTATACCTTACCGTGCAGGTATTGCAGGTACAGGCGTTTTGGGTATCCTAAAAGGCATAAATCCTTCTTCTAAAGTTATAGCTCTCCGTGCCGATATGGATGCATTACCTGTTTTGGAGGAGAATGAAATCCCATTTTGTTCGGTCAATGCTGGAGTTATGCATGCTTGTGGACATGATTCTCATGTAGCGGCATTACTTGGTGCTGCTCGCGTTTTAGCTGAAATGCGAGATAGCTTTGAAGGTACCATCTTATTGGTATTCCAGCCAGGCGAGGAACAAGATCCGGGCGGAGCACGCCTAATGCTTGAAGACGGTGTTTTTGATGAGTATGAGCCAGCGATAATCCTTGGTCAGCATAGTAATATGTATGATGAATCCGGTATAGTAAGTTTTTGTAACGGAGCAGTAATGGCTTCGGCCGATGAGATTCATATTAAAGTAAAAGGGCTAGGTGGACATGGAGCAATGCCTCATAAACATACAGATGCAGTTCTGGCTGCGGCTCAAGTGGTAGTAGCCATGCAGCAAATCATTAGTCGTACCAAAAATCCGTTTACTCCGATGTCGCTTACATTTGGTCGCTTCATTGCCGATGGGGCAACCAATGTTATACCTCATGAAGTTATACTTGCAGGATCGTTGCGTTGTTTCGATAAAGAGGAACGTGAGAAAGCTAAGCGCTTGATTCCAATCATTGGACGTCATACTGCAGAAGCTTATTTATGCGAATTTGAGCTCAAGCAAGATGATGGGTATCCTGAAGTTATTAACGACGATCAAGTAACCAATGCTGCAAGATTGTTTGCCCAAGAATACTTAGGAACGGATCATGTTAAGGCGTTTGAGCCCCGTACCACAAGCGAAGACTTTGGATTCTATACGGAGAAATACAAGGGTTGCTTTTTCCGTTTTGGCGTGCGTAATCAAACTGAACGAGGGGCTTCACATACTTCGACATTTCTTATCGATGAAGAGTCTTTGAAAACTGCGGCAGGCACAATGGCTTATTTGGCTATTCGTTTCATGGAAAAGCCCTCGGAGTCTGTATAAAATAATTACCCCATTTGTATGATCCTATTTAGTTATGAACAATTGTTGATAACTATATTATAGTACACTTTGTAAAGATCAGACAAATGGGGTTTAGTTTCATTATTATTCTACTTCATAATTATAAACCTCACTATAGATTGTAGGAACAATGGCTTGGTATTCATTTTCCAGATTTATATTTCCATACGACATAAGTATCATTGGGATTGTAGGCTCGCCTTTGCGATATGGTGGTTGAAAATATGGAACGTATCCTTGTACAAAGCCATTGCGTTCGTAAAAAGCAATTCTTCTTTTACAAAGATCGTTGAGTGGTTCTTCTGCTTCTAGAATAACGGGTTTTCCCTGTATTCGGAGTACCTCTTTGAGAAACAATGATCCGATACCACCATTTCGTGCTTCCGAATTGATAGCAAAATGTTCTATAAAACTAAACTTTTCAAACCTCCAGCAGGTTATAAATCCAGCATATTCTAAAGTTGCCGTTTGGCATACATAAATATGCATTGTATGACTGTGTTCAAATAAATATATTAATTTGTCATAATCTCTTCGTTCTTCTAATGGAAAACTATCGGTATAGGTCTCTTTTATTTTTTTGAGGAGAAGTTGATCTGATGGTTTTACATCGATTATACGAATTGTATTTTCTCGATTCATAATTGTGAATTTTAGATTCTTATCTCTGTAAATTTACATTTTATTTGCAGCACTTGAATATAATATTTACGTATCTTTGCGCTCTTATTCTATTAACATTTAGTCAATCCACTATTGATATGCGACATCAACAATTAGATGAATTGGATGAAAAAATATTGAAGCTCATTATTAGCAACGCTCGTATTCCATACTTGGAGGTTGCGAGAGAGTGCAATGTTTCAGGAGCTGCCATTCATCAACGAATTCAGAAACTCGTAAACTTAGGTGTAATCAAAGGTTCTGAATTTATTCTCGACAACAACAAAGTGGGATTTGAAACATGTGCCTATGTAGGACTTTATCTTCAAAATCCTGGACAGTTTAATTCTGTTGTGGAAGAACTTTCGAGAATACCAGAGGTAGTAGAATGCCACTATACTACCGGGCAGTATGATCTTTTTATAAAGATCTATGCTAAAAACAATCAGCATTTGCTTAACATTATCCACAAAAAGCTTCAGCCATTAGGTCTAGCTCGTACCGAGTCACTGATCTCTTTTAAAGAAGCATTTAAGAAGCAAGTGCCAATTGATTTCTCTGAATAAGAACAGTAATGTTCTTTGTTATTATTAGAGTTAACAAGTAAAATAAGAAAACCCTTATTACATATTCATTAGGATATGTAATAAGGGTTTTTTATTTAAATATCATCCTCACTGCTTTTGGCTCCTGTAATAGAAGTCAAATACATATCGAGCATTCGTTTTGCTGCGATAAAGGAACTTATTTCTGAATTCAAAACTTGTTGTTCTGTGTCGGGTAAAGAAGCCGAAACGATTGGATTATTATAAAAGCTGTCGCGTAAAGCTTCGTTGATGCTTTCATACATCCAGTATTTTGATTGTTCTCTTCGTTTATGATCAAAGTAACCATTCTTTTTCGTGAAGGCCACATATTCATAAATCATGTCCCAAATTTCCTTTATACCCAATGCATAATAGCCGGAGTAAGTAAGGACTTGTGGTATCCACCCGGAATCGGTAGGAGGGAAGAGGTGTAAGGCATTCTTAAATTGTGCCATTGCAAGTCGTGCTTTGTCGATATTATCGCCATCGGCTTTATTGATAATAATCCCATCAGCCATTTCCATGATTCCTCGTTTGATTCCTTGCAGTTCATCACCAGTACCAGCAAGTTGTATCAAAAGAAAAAAGTCAACCATTGAATGAACAGCTGTTTCACTTTGTCCTACGCCTACTGTTTCAACAAAAATTGTATCAAAACCGGCAGCTTCGCAAAGTATAATCGTTTCTCTGGTTTTCCGAGCTACACCTCCTAGCGAACCTGCAGAGGGAGAAGGGCGTATAAATGCATTCTTCTCTCGCGATAAATCCTCCATTCGAGTTTTATCTCCCAAGATACTGCCTTTCGAACGTTCACTACTCGGATCAATAGCCAGGACTGCCAGTTTGCGTCCGGCTTTGATCAGATGCATACCAAAAGCATCGATCGAGGTACTTTTCCCTGCACCGGGTACTCCCGTGATACCAATGCGAACCGAGTTTCCCGAGTAGGGTAAACACTTTTCGATAACCTCCTGAGCGATGACTTGATGTTCGTGTTTAGCACTCTCGATCAGGGTTACGGCTTGACTCAATATTGTAATATCACCTTTCAATATACCCTCTACATACTGATCGGGTGTAAAGTGACGGCGTTGCACTTTCTTTCTTGATTTTAGATAAGGGTTAACCGAAGGCAACATTTCAATTCCCTTATTTACTTTCAATCCTTTGTAATTTGGATCGTTTTCGGGATGTTCCATTGTTTATTGTTATTTTGCGTATACGCGAATAATTCTAACAGGTCCTTTCGGATCATTTGATACGATATGTATTGATTCTTCTGTATAACCTTTTATCGCTTTTGGATCGACAGAGACTTTAAACGTTGCAGCTTGTCCGGGTTTGATAACTTTCTGACCACCAGATACTGCAAAGTTTTCATCGTCAATTGATATTGAATAGATTTCTAAATTACTCTTGCCCGCGTTAGATATTGATAGATCTCGTGATAATCTTGACTTTGCACCTTTAGCACTTCCCAAATCTACAAGATTTGTCGACAACTCCATCTTCGGACCATTTTTTAGATCTTCCATCGTTGTAGATCGATTCATTCCGGGAACATTTGAGCGTACGTAGATTATACCGGATGTTTTTTTTCCGTTACTCTCAGTGATTGTAATAGGTAACTTATTTGTAATACGACCTCTTTCAGATATCTTATTGCCATCAAATAAAACTGTAATATCAGTTGTTTCATTAGGTGCAAGATTTGCAGATGCAACAGAGGCTGTAATATAATCGGCAGTATTTTTTAATGTGATATTCATGGTGCTATTACTTCCATTCTTTATCGTAATGCGCTCACCTCTAACCTCTCCTGGATTAATGACATTGAATAAAATTGCATCTGTAGTCATTTTAAGATCACCAATTGAAGTATTCATCGGCATGCTATTTCCTCTTGATTTTGGAATTACAGAACCTTTAATAGTTAAGATATATGCACCTTGTTTCCCATTGCTGTAGATTGAGATTGTTTTGTTGAAAGGTCCGGGACGACCAGCCGGATTATATGTAACCTTAATTACACCAGTCTTGCCGGGAGCAATCGGAGCTTTTGTCCAGTCAGGAGTTGTACATCCGCAAGAAGCTGTAACCCGATTGATTACCAAAGGTGCTTTACCTGTGTTTGATACAATAAAATCATGACTAACAGGCCCTCCTGTTTCTTCAATTGTACCGTAATCATGTATCGGTGTTCCTACTGAAATAACTGCTCCGTTTTGAGCAAATGCCCAGCTAAAAGAAAGCAAGGCAAAAAGCATGAGTATTAATCTTTTCATTGTAATTATTATTTTAATAATCTAAATAATCATCTTTTATATAAACAAAGGTAATAAGAATGCTGATTGTTTCACTTGATAAATTCTTTTTCTATTTTTTAATTCAATTCTGATCCGTACGAATTGATGCTCCTTGCGAATAGTTTACAAAGCGAGGCGCATAAACAGATTCTATGCTTGCAGGAGCTGCAAGATAGTCTCCTTGACGGGAAACAAATGATTCCAATATGATTTCATTTTTTCCTGCAGGTAATTCGGAAATAAAGATGTTTGTATATAAATCTTTTACATCGAGATAATATCCAATCGACCCTGCAAAGCTGTATCCAGACTGTGAAGACGCAGGTTCTAAGCATCCCGAACGCCAATCACGTATGCATACATAGCTCATCGTTCTGTCTGTTGAGATTTCAAGTTTAGTTACGATCACATCCCCGTTATTCAACTTTCCGGCTTTCGTCAGTGGAATAAGTTCGGTTTTATTGTCGGTAAATCGTTTCACGAACAAATGCTTCCGAATAGAAAGTTCGGAGTTATTCTTCTCAATAGATGAAACCGGCACATTGTATTGATAAAACAAATTTATCCAAGCAATGTTGCCTCCAGTGTTAGTAACTGTGATTCGATTATTGGAAGATCCGCTTGAACTTTCTTGAATCATGCTACGCACAACTCCTGTCTGACTACTATTCTCAGAGAAACTATATTTTTGATTTCCCCATGAAATATCAATACGACTGCTTTTATCGGTAAAAGAACAACTTGTAAGAATACCGTATATTGCCGATAAAGTAGCAGGAGTGGTAGGCCATTGCTGTACTTCCTTTTGTCGGATCAACCAAGTTATCAACAAATCTTTTTTCAAGTTGAATGCGTCTGGTAGTATCGTTTGCAAAGCATGCATACCCAATACGTGTACCGAAATTGGGGATAAGAAAGCTTCCGCGCCTGTGTACATTGGATTATTCCAGTACATTCCAAGCGAATTGTTCACCGTTGCGATTGCGATAAGGTTTTGTGCAATTGCTTGAGCAAGCTCTTTCTTGCCATTAGCCTGCATCAAAAGAGCAATCATTG
Organism: Tannerellaceae bacterium; assembly: GCA_051660585.1. Lineage (GTDB taxonomy): Bacteria > Bacteroidota > Bacteroidia > Bacteroidales > CAMTPD01 > UBA12018. Next base: position 1,469 of record JBOFPV010000043.1, on the reverse strand, counting down.
CCTTATCGGCAACAGCTTGTGTTGCCCAATTCTCTTCCGCTTTTGCAGTAAAGAAACGAATAGCCTCACGTGCATCTCCGTTTTCAGGAATATCGCGATACAAACTTCTTACATATAAATAGAAAAGCATATCATCGGTAAGCGAATAGGTTGCTTTCTCTTTGATGCGATCATATCGACCCTTTACAGCATTATCTAGATAGTTCAAGGCTTTTATTTGCATCATCTTTTCGGCTTCGCCATATTCTACAGCATTTAAATCAATCAGACTCGCCATACCATATAATACAGACAATGTAACAGACATATTCCCCGGCATATTTTCAAACCAAGAGATACTTCCATCTTCATTTTGCAAAGCGATCAGTTTCTGCATAGCTGTCTTACAATTTGCAGTAAGCATATTTCGATTCAGCAGATTCTTTAGTGCCATGAGTTGCTGTAGTTCTCGGTTCGACTCATTGAGCCAAGGCGTAGATTGAAGATTTAGATCGGTCAATAGAGCACCTTTCGCTAAGTTCGACTGCATTTGCATTTCAGATGTTGTGGCACTCAATTGAGCCAACCGACTCTTTATACCCGGCACAAAGTCGATTAACTGCATCGCTGTTTTACCTGCAAAGAATGCACCCAGTAAAGAGATCGCGTTGTCATTGTCGTGAGCTTGCAAATAGGGTAATACTTCTACAGCCATCCATGCCGGGTTGTTAATAACTTCGATTGTTGCAATTCCGTTTGGCATACGATCCGTGTTTTTCAACAAGTCGATCCATCGAAGCTCCATTGATTCACCAGCTTTCAAAGAGACCTGTTTACTACTTGTCACCACATAGTCATCAGGTAGCACCGGAACGATCACTTGTTCTCCGTCAGAGTATAACTTAGAATCTGCAATAGCTTTGAATATCAAGAAGTTTGTCTCTTTTGGGATTCGGAATTGCCAAGTTGCAACTTGCGAAGTATTTCCTTTCAAGTCAAACTTCTTCCCCATTACATCAATCGTTTTCAATACAGTGCCATACTCATCAGTCACTTGTAAAGTTGTTGTTCCCGATAAGTTATCAACAGTGTTGTTAATAACTAAGGCAGACAGATCCACAAGATCACCCGAACGAACAAAGCGAGGCCAGTTTGGCTGTATCATTAACTGCTTCGACGAAACCATGTAATCAGTTTTAGTGCCCACATTCATTGAGGCGGTATTTGCCAGCAACATTAATTTCCAGCGGGTGTTAACCTCCGGCACTTTGAATGAGAAGGAAGACTCTCCTTTTTTATCTGTTTTGAGTTCGGGATAAAAGAATGCGGTTTCGAGCATATTCGTCCTGATATTATTGGGCTGCATTGGTTTTGGAGCCGGCGCAGGTGCCATATCGGTCGTAATCATAGCCTCTTCCTCCACCATGTTGTTGGCAGACTTCGCAAATCCGGCAGTAAGCATAGGCATTGCCCGGTATCTGTTTCGTCCT
>JBOFPV010000042.1:0-34670 GCA_051660585.1 Tannerellaceae bacterium | reverse complement strand
CGAATGTTCTTCTGCAGGTCGAGAATGTTTTCCATCAACAAGGCTATCGGCGTAGATGCTAACGGATACCCCATGGTTACATTGATGCGCTGAAAATTGTCGGGTATGGAGTGAAGTACCGGCATCAGCAATGTCTCGTCTGGTAATACTACCGCGGTTTTCATTGCCTCTAACGAGGTTACACTATCTTGTTTGTATATATCGCTCAGTAAAGAGTACACGTATTTTGCTTGTCCTACCCCCGAAGGCACGCCAATCACTTCGATGGTTTGATCGCGGAGTGGCTCCTCTACAATCTTATATGCCGACGGATAAATGAGTTTGTTTTTATCTACGAAATAAGACGAACGGTTGTTGCGGTCTGTTATCTTGTCCGAATCGTAATCCCAATAGAAGTCGGCAAGGTTTCTGTTCTTTAGGTACAATAGGAATTGCTCTTCACTTGTAGACAATGCATTGAGCCCTACAAAAACAATCTTTTTATACGGCAACGCAAACTCTTTTCCGGCTTTAGCTTCTTCTACTACTTCGCGAAAAATCATCCCGTCGTAACCAATCTTATCTTCGCCCAGGCTTTCTTTGAATTCTGTATAGATCGCAAGAAGAACTTCCCACACTGCCAAGAATTCTTTTTGGTTACCACTCAAACGCTCCGGGTTGAATGTAGACCAGAACTTGCGAATCGCTGCAATTTGCTCTTCGGTAAGAAAGTCGAAATCGTTATCAATGTTCTTAAGATCTGAGATGTTGCTAAACAAACGTGCCGCATCGACCATGTATTTGTCGATGTCGTCAAAGTCGGACAAAAGCATCTCTCCCCAATATAGAAACTCATCAAATGTTTCTTTCGAGCCGCTATGTGCAATAAAGATATCATACAATCGAAACAACATCCCCACTCTATCGGCTGTTTGCTTACCCGACAACTTCTGAAACAAGTCGTTGATTGTTACAATTGTTGGAGAAAACATAGGCTTTCCTGCTACCTGTACCAAATATTTTTGAAAGAAAATACCTGCACGTCTGTTGGGAAAGACAAACGCATATGAAGTGAGTTCGTCTTTGTGATGTTGATAAAAAACTTCGGCTACCTGATAAAGAAACGGTTTCATATTCTTGGATTTTTTGCAATACAAGTATACGCAAAAGTATCACAACAATGAAATGAAACAGCAGCGACCTTATGCTTACTCGAAATAAAATTAACAGAATTGTAATATCTTAAATCCTTTGTTAGCGGATATTTTTTAGATATTTGTAACGCAGATGTACAACCTATGCGATTTAGACCATCGTTATAGTTATCTGTAACAATTTTGACTCACATAATTCAAAACGTTTATAAATGACAACAACTAGAATTTTGGTCGTTGATGATGAAGAAGATCTTTGCGAGATCCTTAAATTCAATCTGGAAATAGAAGGTTACGAAGTTGATACTGCAAATAGTGCGGAAGAAGCCCTTACGCTTGACCTTACAAAGTATAACTTATTGCTTCTTGATGTGATGATGGGTGAGATTTCAGGATTCAAGATGGCTAATATGCTTCGTAAAAATGACAAAACGGCTCGCATACCAATCATCTTCCTTACAGCCAAAGATACAGAAAACGACATGCTTACCGGATTCAATCTTGGTGCTGACGACTATATCTCAAAGCCTTTTTCTATCAAAGAAGTTATGGCACGCGTAAAAGCGGTTGTACGTAGGACTGCTGCGGCAAAACCGCAAGTTGAAGAAAGCGAACTCCTTACTTACGAAACATTGAGCCTTGATATAAAACGAATCAAAGCGAGTATCGATGAAGAAGAGGTAACTCTGACCAAAAAAGAATTTGAAATACTAAAACTATTGCTCGAAAACAAAGGCAACGTTTTCTCTCGAGAAGAAATATTGTCTCGAATATGGAAAGATGAAGTCTATGTACTTGACCGTACCATTGATGTTAATATTACCCGCCTTCGTAAAAAGATAGGACCATATGGTAAGAACATTGTAACACGCTTGGGCTTTGGTTATTGTTTTGAGGGTTAATGCCTCTCAAAACAATGACGAATAATTATACTCTTTCATTATCTTCTGACAAGAAAAAATCAGACTTCTATAGAACCGATGACTAATTTAATGGATACAAAACCGAGAGTTTCATTTAACCAAAAAATATTCTGGGCAATTCTTACAATGTTTTTGTCTTTTGTCTTGTGCGTGGTTACGTTTCAGTATAACCGAGAGAAAGCATTTGCACAGGAAAAGCTAGACAGCGTTTTGCTCAACTACAACAATCAATTGTTTCAACGTGTCTCGAAAAACAAAGACATGAGTGAACAGTGTACACAGTTCGTTTCGGAGATACCGCAAAAGGAGCTGCGTATTACAATCATGAATACATCGGGCAAAGTGTTGTATGATAATACAGGCGATGCATCGAAGTATGATAACCACATCAATCGTACGGAAGTACGGAAAGCACTCGATACCGGAAAGGGTAATGCTATTCGAGATTCCGACACGAACAAATTGCGCTATTTCTACTCGGCGAGTCGTCTTGGTGGGTATATCATTCGTACAGCTCTACCTTACAATACTTATGTTCGTGACGAACTTAAGACAGACAAAGGTTTTATCTACTTTATGGCCACGCTTATCGTGCTGTTTATTTTTGTGCTATTGCGATACACCCGCAGTATTGGTCGTACAATCTCTGAACTAAGAGACTTTGCTCAAAACATTAAGTCAGAAGAAGCTCCCGAAAAGATTGCATATAAATTCCCGAATAATGAATTGGGGGATATCTCTCAGCTTGTTGTTTCGCTTTACAACAAGCAAGTTAAAGCAAAAAAAGAGCTTTCTATCGAACGTGATAAAATCATGAAGCATTTTAAATATTCAAAGGAGGGATTCGGAATGTTTAAAAGTGATGGTAAAGAAATCCTTTCAAATATCTTGTTCTTACAAATGGCGAATGTTATTTCTGACAAGTCCGTTGTAAGTGCGGAGGACGTTCTGACAATTCCTGAATTTGGTCCGCTTTATGCGTTCTTATCCAAAGGAATGAGAAATACAGAACATCGAGACAAAGTGCTTCGTGACACGCTCACTATCGACAAGAATGGCAAGATATATCAAATAAAGACGATTCTCTTTCTAGACAACAGCTATGAAATCTCAATCAATGATATTTCTAGAATGGAAGAAGAAAGTCGCCTAAAACGCCAGCTTACTCAAAATGTGGCTCATGAGCTAAAAACTCCCGTGAGCTCTATTCAAGGTTATTTGGAAACTATTTTAGCTAATCCGAACTTAGATGCAGAAAAAATGCGTTTCTTCCTTGAAAGATGTTTCTCTCAATCTACCCGATTGGCCGATTTGTTGCGTGACATCTCTGTCTTGAATCGAATGGAGGAAGCCACAGAGATGTTCGATCTCAGCGATATTAATATATCAAATATGGTGCATGAGATTGTACGCGAATGTGGGCAACAAATAGAAGCAAAGCATATAAAGACAGATATTTCATTACAAAATAATCTGATAATACACGGTAATCATTCTTTACTTTACTCTATATTCAGAAATCTTTTTGATAATGCAATCGCATATGCCGGAGATAACATAACCATTGAAGTTGCTTGCTTCAAAGAAGACGAATCATATTATTATTTTAAATTTTCAGATTCAGGTTGTGGTGTACAAGAAGAGCATTTGAACCGCTTGTTCGAGCGTTTTTATCGAGTCGACAAAGGACGTAGTAGAAAGATTGGAGGAACCGGACTTGGACTTGCCATCGTAAAGAACGGAGTCAACTTTCATAAAGGAGAAATTTCTGCGAAGAATAGAGCCGATGGCGGCCTTGAGTTTATCTTTACACTAAAGAAAAAGATCTCTCATTCTTTATAAATATTTCCACGTTCCACATTAAGAAACTTATCAGAATAGAGTAAATACTTCCCTATTTTGATAAGTTTCTTTCATTTTGACAATGAGGTCTACTAATAATCTAAATATAATATTGATTTTTTATAGCCTAAGTAACCTTGTTAGCATCCTCTAAATACAGCTAAACAAGTCGGTCTTTTGTTTAAATTCATAAAACCAACCTCCTTATTTCAAATTAAATATGTAGTTTTGTCACATTAGGAAGATTATTTTTATGAAGATTTTAATTATTGAAGACGAAGCAGGCCTTCGCGAAACCATAAAGAAATCACTTGAGAGAGATCGCTTTATTGTAGAAACCGCTGATGATTATCAATCTGGTCTAGCTAAAATAAGCGATTATGATTATGATTGCATTTTACTAGACATTATGCTTCCGGGAGGTAGCGGACTTGATTTGCTCGAACAACTAAAACACATGAAAAAGAAAGATAGTGTTATAATTGTTTCAGCCAAAGACTCTATAGACGATAAGGTACACGGCCTTGATCTTGGAGCAGACGATTACTTACCCAAACCTTTCCATCTTGCCGAGTTGCACGCACGCGTAAAATCTGTAATTCGACGAAAACAAAGCGATGGCGATAATAAAATAGAACTGGAAAACGTTACGGTTTATCCAGACAAACATCGCGTATATATCAATACCGAAGAACTTATTCTAAATCGTAAAGAGTTTGATTTGCTTTATTACTTTGCAATCAACCCCGACAGGACTATTAGTAAGACAGCATTAGCTGAAGCTGTATGGGGCGATAATATTGACCAAGCCGATAGTCTAGACTTTATCTATTCACAGGTAAAGAATCTTAGAAAGAAGTTAAAAGCTTCTGAAGCAAAAATAGAAATCAAAGCAGTATATGGCTTTGGATATAAACTCGAATTATTAGATTAAACCTCATCACGAGCGCCAACTTTAGCATGAAATTAATTCATTATACCATTTTGCGAATAGCACTTGCTCTGTTCGTTATTGTTTCTTTCTGGGCCTGCATCTTTTTCGTCTATGTAATTGACGAGATTGACGGGGCTATGGATGAAAGTTTACGCATTTTTAAAGAAACGATTATTCGTCGTAAGCTTACCGATGAAAACAATACATTCAGCGACAATGGTATCATGAATTTATATCAACTTCGAGAAATACCTCGCGAGGAAGCGATCGAATATAAAGAGCAATACCTTGATACGCTTATTTTCTTTGAATCAGCTTTACAATACGAACCTATCCGAATGCTAAAGTCGGCATTTAAAGGTAAAGACGATTCATTTTATGAGGTTCAGGTAATGACTTCTACAGTCGAAAAAGATGATATGATTGCTACATTCTTAAAGCAAATATCATTCTTATATATCGTTCTATTATTAAGTATTGTAATAACGATTTATTATATATTCAATAAGAGTTTGGCTCCACTATACAAGCTCCTCGACTGGCTCAATGTATATACGTTGGGTAGAAAAAATGAAGCACTCCCAAAAACTACTCCTATTGAAGAATTTACCATTTTAAATAGAGCTGTTATTCAAATGCGAAACAGAAATGAAGAAGTATTTGAGCAGCAGAAAGAATTCCTGGAAAATGCCTCTCATGAACTGCAAACTCCTTTGGCAATCGTAATGAATAAGCTAGAATATCTAGCTCAAAGTCCCGATTGTACTGAAGAGCAGATGAAAGAGATGTTTGAAATGCATGAAACCTTACAGCGCAGTGTGAAACTAAACAAAACACTACTACTGCTTTGTCGCATCGAAAATGGTCAGTTTCATAACACAGTCGCAATAAACGTAAATAGTTCGATTAAGCAAGTTGCTAAAAATCTCGAGGAAATCTATGAGTATAAGAATGTAAAGGTTGAGATCGAAGAAAATGCATGCATCATTTGGCAAATGGATGAAACACTTGCTCAGACACTGATAACAAACTTAATCAAGAATGCAATGGTGCATAATGTTCAAGATGGCTTACTAAAAATAACAATAAGTGAACATCAGATTATTTTTGCCAACGCCGGTGATACTGTTTCTTTAGATAAAGAGAAGCTCTTTAAGCGTTTTTCTTTTGCCGGCAAAAGAAAAAGAGAGTCTACTGGTCTTGGTTTATCTATCATTAAATCAATATGTAGCGTTTATCAAGTTGATATAAGATATCAGTATACTGACAATATGCACATGTTTATTCTAAACTTCTAAGGCTATTCTGAAACAATGTTAAATATTTAAATTTGTAGCATTTCTGTTCATTTTTCCCATTTTATTCCCAATTGTGGTCTCACCTTTGCAATGTATTAAAACAACAGAGTTATGAAAAGCAAGGTATTACTAACAATGGGAAGTGCATTGATCATGCAAAGCAGTTTTGCTGTGACCATTCCTTCATTAGCTCAAAACTATATTGAAAAGAATTTCCCTCATTCCGATATTGCTCATGTGAGCACAACACGAGGATTTTGGGGAGTTAAAACCTACGACGTAATCCTAACAAATGGATTCTCAATAGCCTTTGACAAAGATGGCACTATGGTCGAAATAGATGGAGGTACCAAAACACTTCCTAAACGAGTAATTCCAAAACCTATTGCAACATACTCTGATAGAAATTTCCCATCACTTCAAATCGTATCCATTGGTAAATACAAATGGGGATATGAAGTAAAACTTACAGATGGTATTTTATTAGATTTCGATTCATCTTATCGATTTATAGAAGTCGAATTATAGAAAATGCATTTCTCTTTTTAAACAAGCCTTTAGAACAGAGGGTTACCACTATGAAAATATTTTACATCTTTCTTACACTCTCCAGTTTATTCTTTATTACGTCATGTATAACAGAATCTAAGCCAGGTAAGAAAGTACTCGACACATTCAAAGCAATGTATCCTGAAATAGAATATGTTGACTGGGATCAAGAAGGAAGTTATTTTGTCGCAAACTTCAAAATCAATCATAAAGAAACGGAAGCTTGGTTTGACAAAAAAGGATATTGGTATATGACTCAAACTGAAATTACAATAGACTCATTACCTGATCCGGTAGCAGAAAACATAAACAATAGCAAATATAAATACTGGCATATCGAAGACATCGAAATGGTCAGATACCACAACCTTAATACGAAATATTGTATTGAAGTAGAAAAAGAAATTCAGGGGCATCCACATTTCTTATATTTAGTATATACGAATAATGGAGTTCTCGAGAAAGTGATCAATTATAACGAACAACATCCGGAGGAAACTCCAGATCTCGATATAATTGCCACGACAAACTTTGATGTTAAGCATTATACTGCCTAGCATACACACCTTAAAACCTCTATATATATCATTGTTGGCATAGCTCAACAATTAAACTTACTGCTTTTATTCTATTGGATTTAGAAACATTCAAGAAACCAACGCCAAGACTAGATCTTACTTATTAAAATGGTTTCAAAAAAGGGAAGATTCGTTGAGAACCTTCCCTTTTTTTTATATCTCTAATTGTAAAGTATCATAAGCAATATACACATTTGCTGGCATTTGCTTCGCCATTTCCGCATGCAAACCAAAATGATGGCTCATATGTGTAAGGTAAGCTCGCTTAGGTGCTATTCGTTCAATCTGCGATAAAGCTTGATGAATGGATTGGTGAGAGATATGCTCTTGCATGCGCAGTGCATTAATCACCAACACATCGAGGCCTTCTAGCTTTTCATATTCCGATTCCGGAATCGTTTTAAGGTCGGTCAGATAAGCAAAGTTACCTATTCGATATCCGAATATAGGCAATTTATGATGCATTAGTCTTATCGGTGTAACACAAACATCGTCTACTTTAAAAGGCTGCAATACTTGCGGCAACAAATCGAGACGAGGAATACCCGGATATTTGTGCTCAGCAAAAACATAGGGTATCCGCTTATATAAATTCTCTGTCACGTACTCTTCAGCGTAAACAGGCATAATTTTATCTCTGCAAAACGGTCTCAGATCGTCTAATCCTCCTACATGATCGTAATGATGATGTGTAAGAAGTACTGCATTGAGATCGAATGTTTGCGAACGCAACATCTGAAAACGGAAATCGGGTCCGCAATCAATCAAAATACGTGTACCTAGAGCTGTTTCCAAAAGAACCGAAGCTCGCAACCGATGATCCTTACAATCTGTCGATGTGCATACTTCGCAGCAACACCCTATCTCAGGATTACCGGTAGAGGTACCTGTTCCTAAAAATGTTATTTTCATAATCCAATTCTAGTATTCTAATTAACCGCATACAATTGGTTGCAAACCCTTGTCACAACCATGGCTGTTATTATCCAATATAATTAACTTCCGGTTCGAGCATTATCTCAAACTTTTCATTCACAGTAGATCGTACCGCCTCAGCAAGTAAAGCTATTTCTGTACCGGTAGCACCGCCAAGATTAATCAACACCAAAGGTTGATCAATATGCACAGCTGCATTTCCAATACGCACTCCCTTTAATTCAGATGTATCAATAAGCCATGCTGCAGGAATTTTATAGCAATCGTCCGAAACCTCATAGTAAGGCATTTCAGGATACTGCGCTTGTAATTTAAGGAATTTAGCTTTATCTACGGTAGGATTCATAAAAAAGCTACCGGCATTCCCCTGTATCTTCGGATCTGGAAGTTTACTATTTCTAATAGAGATCACAGCATCTCTTATGTTTGCCAACGTAATACCATCGTAAGTTTGCATTGTACGCTCCAGAGCACCATATCCCAATTGAGGATTTGCAATCTTACTAAGTTTGATTGTTACATACGTAATGATGTACTTGTCTTGCTCCTCTTTTTTGAACTTACTCGAGCGATAACCATAATCACAAGCCTCATTCGAAAAGGTATGCTTCTGCTTATCTTTGGTCGAGAACGCTTCAACCTCTACAATTACATCTTTGACTTCACATCCGTATGCACCAATGTTTTGCAAAGCAGCCGAACCGGTTTCTCCCGGAATAAGAGATAGGTTTTCAATTCCCCACCAATTATGTTCTACTGCATACGCTACTAGGTCATCCCAATCAATACCGGCACCAACACGCAACGTTACATCAGTGTCAGTTTCCTCTTTCACTTCAATTCCGGATATGCCAGAGTGAAGGATTATACCTTCATAATTATCAAGAAAAAGAAGATTGCTACCTTTCCCTATGTGCAGTTTTGTTTGCTCAATAAAGAATTCATCATTCAGGATCTTCATCAACTCCTCTTCGGTAGTGTACTCTACAAACCACGCAGCCGAAACATCAAGCCCGAAAGTATTGTAATTTATTAGTGAAAAGTTCTCTTCTATTCTCATTGTAAAATATCTTTCTTCTTAAAACACAAAAGAGGATATTCCGTTTCACACAGAATACCCTCCGGTAGTATCTTTCGCGCTACAATAAATTAGTATTGTCTCTCAAGAATCCAAGCATCTTGGAAGTTAGGAGAAAATTTACGCTTGATTTGATCACGAGCTTCAGCTGCATCGGCCTTATTGTCGAAAGTAGCAACAATAACACGATACATACCTTGTTCATTTTGTGCGATTACTACGTTGTAGCCTGCATCTTCCATACGTTGTTTCAACGACAGCGCATTTGTTTTGTTCATGAAGCTACCTACAACTACGCTAAATTGTTTTAGTTCTTCTCCAAATACCGGAGTAACTTTTTCTTTTTGCACAGTTGCATTTGAAGTTTTAGGCTTAGCCACTACTACCGGCTCTTCTTCCACCTCTTCAACTTCAATCATTTCTTCAACTTCTTTTTCCTTAGCTTTCTCGTAAGCCGCTTTGTAAGCACTTTGTTTTGGCTTACATGAGCCCATGCCGAGTACTAAACACATTGCTGCTCCAAATAACCAAATCTTATTCATTTGTATGCTATTTAGTGTATTGACTTCTGTAGATTCCTTATAGAATCTACCTTTATTAATGAATGCAAATATATAAATAAATTAAATGCTGCAAATGATTAATTATCAAAACTTACGAAAGTTATAAATAATTTTCTCACTTTCAAGAACCAACTGCTTCGAGTCTAACTTTTTAATTGTAAAAACCTTAGCTGTATCTCCCCAGTTGGTATACATATCAACGAAGCTTTTATCAAGCAGTTCGAGCAACAACTCATCATCACCGACCACCGTTTTATAACCATACGACAGCGGCATTTGTCCATCGGGCAAGCGCACCTGATACATAAACAACGCATTTTGGAAGTTGTAATATACTGTGTCTACCGGTATAGAAACAAGATCTGACTCAACACTTCTCAATTGCCACTTTCCGGCCAATTTGCCATCGGTATCCATAAAAGCATTACAGCTCATCAGAAATACCATCGATAATAATAAAACGACTGCTTTTTTCATTGATTTTTATAAAACTCCTTTTGTACTAGGTAATTCATACTTGAAAATATCACGCTTGATTGCAGATTTAATTGCTCTGGCCAGTGCTTTGAAAATACCTTCGATCTTATGATGTTCGTTCTCTCCTTCGGCACGAATAAATAGATTCATTCTTGCCGCATCACTAAAAGATTTAAAGAAATGCATAAACATCTCAGTTGGCATATCGCCTATCTTTTCTCTTTTGAATGAAGCATCCCATACAAGCCATGCCCTTCCGCCAAAATCTAGCGTTACCGTACACAGACATTCGTCCATTGGTAACACATATCCATAACGCTCAATTCCGCGCTTATTACCCAACGCTTTATACAAAACCTCTCCTAGGGCAATACCGGTATCTTCGATTGTATGATGTTCATCAACGTATAAGTCTCCTTTTACGTTTACCGTAAGATTTATTCCGGCATGCTTCGCAATTTGATCAAGCATGTGATCAAAAAAACCAATTCCCGTAGAAACGTTACTTTTTCCGGTACCGTCGAGATCCATCTCTACATAAATATCTGTTTCGGATGTAGTACGACGTACCGAAGCCTTACGCTCACCGGCAAATAGGAATTCGCTTACTTTATCCCAGTCTTCTGTAATAAGCACACAAGTGGACAAAAGGTTGCGTTGTTCGAGCATTTTATATTTTTCAGAATCGGGCGTTGTAAGCCAAATAACTTTGCATCCAAGGTTGTGAGCCAATTCTACATCGGTCAATCGATCTCCAATCACATACGAATGGGCTAGGTCGTATTCGTCCGAAAAGTACTTGGTCAACATACCTGTACGTGGCTTTCTATTGGGAGAATTCTCCTCCGGGAATGATCTGTCGATATGAACATCAGCAAAACGAATCCCCTCTCCCACCAGCGTTTCTAGCATCTTGTTTTGTGCAGGCCAAAAATCTGTTTCCGGAAACGATGCCGTTCCCAGGCCGTCTTGATTCGTAACCATCACAAATTCGTAGGGCAACTTCTGTGCGATAAAATAAAGATTGCGAATTGCTTTAGGATAAAACTGTAGTTTCTCAAGGCTATCAACCTGAAAGTCGACTGGTGGTTCGTTTATAATTGTACCGTCTCTGTCGATAAATAGTACTTGTTTCATCCCAATATATCTTTAAGTGTATCTAAAAGCACGTCATTTTCAGGCTTTGAGCCAATTGTGATCCGCAAACAACCACTACACAAAGATACACTATTTCTGTTACGAACGATTACTCCTTCGTTTACCAATTTTTGATAAACATCATTCGCATCATCAACCCGAATCAATAAGAAGTTTGCATCTGAAGGATATATACGTTTTACACCTTTCAAGTTTGCTAATTCTTCCGAGATACGCTTACGCTCAGCTCTTGTCTCATCTACCCACTGCAACACCACTCCTTCGAAGTCGGTTATTTTCATGGCATATTCCTGCGTAAGCGCATTAATATTATAAGGATACTTAATCTTGTTCAAGATCGAAATCAGCTGTTCTGATGCAAAAGCCATGCCTAGTCGCACTCCGGCACTAGCCCACGCCTTCGAGAAAGTTTGCAACACCACCAAATTCTCATAGTTTGCTAGTAAACTTAAGAAGCCGCTCTTTTCCGAAAAATCAATATAAGCCTCGTCCATTACAACAATACCTTCAAAGGCATCGAGCACTTTAAAAACTTCCTCTTCGTTCAAACTATTACCGGTGGGGTTATTAGGAGAACAAAGGAAGATCAATTTGGTATGACGATCGGTTGCTGCAAGAATCTTTGCCGACTCAATATCAAAGTCTTCATTTAAAAGGACCTTTCGATAGATTACATTATTGATGTTTGCCGCAACCTCATACATTCCGTACGACGGATCTATGGCCACGATGTTGTCAACTCCCGGCTCACAAAAAGCACGTATCAACAAATCGATTGGTTCGTCGCTGCCATTTCCCAACAGAATATTTGACTTATCTACACCTTTCAGGCGAGCAATTTTTTCTTTTAATTCAATCTGCAAAGGGTCCGGGTATCGGTTATAGGGTGCATTGTTCGGACTTTCGTTCGCATCTAAAAAGATAGATGCATCGCCACAATACTCATTTCTTGCCGACGAATAAGGTTTAAGGGCAAGAATATTTGCTCGTACAAGTTGTAGAATATTCATAGTTATTTCAATCTTATGGTTACTGCGTGTTTGTGCGCGCCCAGTTGTTCTTCCTGAGCCATCAACTCAATGGTAGGACCGATGTGTTGCAGGCCTTCTTGCGTTATTTCCTGAAATGTGATTTTCTTCACATAACTATCAAGATTGACACCGCTATATGCTCTCGCCGTACCGTTGGTTGGTAATGTATGATTCGTACCCGAAGCATAATCGCCGGCACTCTCAGGGGTAAACGCCCCTAGGAATACAGATCCGGCATTCACGATATGTTCGGCATAGGTATAATAATCTTTTGTCTGAATAATAAGGTGTTCGGGAGCGTAGTAGTTTGTAAACTCTACAATCTCCTCTTTCGTTGGAAACGAAATCATAAAGCTTCCTTTCAAAGCCTTCTTTGCAATCTCCATACGAGGCAATACGGCAAGCTGCTCTTCGATTGCTTTTGCCACATTGTCTAGTACCTGCTGAGAAGTTGCAACTAGCACCGACTGACTGTCTGCGCCGTGTTCGGCTTGTGATAACAAATCGGCCGCTACATACTGCGGATTTGCTGTTTCGTCTGCAATCACCAATACTTCCGAAGGGCCGGCCGGCATATCGATTGCCGTACCATGCAAGCTTACCAACTGCTTGGCCGCTGTTACATACTGATTGCCCGGTCCAAATATTTTATACACCTTCGGAACTGTGGCCGTACCATAAGCCATTGCTCCGATCGCTTGTACCCCACCGATTTTATAGATTTTATCTACTCCGGCTACTGTAGCGGCAAACAAGATGGCAGGATGTATCTTTCCTTTCTTATCGGGCGGAGTACACAATACAATCTCTTTACATCCCGCAAGCATAGCAGGCACTGCAAGCATCAATACGGTCGAAAACAACGGAGCTGATCCTCCCGGAATATATAAGCCGACCTTCTCGATTGCCACTGCTTTTTGCCAACAGATTACGCCCGGTGATGTTTGCACTTTGATCTCTTCAAAGCGTTGTGCCGCGTGAAACTTCTCAATATTGGCTTTGGCTGCATAAATGGCATCCTTCAATTGATCCGAAACCAAGAGGTTTGCTTCGCGTATTTCATCGTCTGTTACCAAGACATTCGCCGGTGCAACACCGTCAAACTTTTGCGAGTACTCCTGCACGGCGGTGTCGCCTTTGAGCTTTATATCGATCAATATGTTTTGAACAAGATCAAAGAGTGTGGTTGTGTCTTGAAGCGGACGTTTTATAATCTCGCTCCAATCTTCCTTAACCGGACTTGTATATCGTTTCATAATAATTTGAATTGTTGGGGTTATGTATTAAAGAATCATTTTTTCGATCGGCATCACCAAGATACCTTCTGCACCTAATTCTTTAAGTTGACCAATGATTTCCCAGAAACGTTTTTCCTCGATTACCGCCTGCAACGAGCACCATCCTTCTGTAGCAAGATGTGTAAATGTAGGGCTTTTCATTCCCGGCAAGATACTGCTTATTTCGTCTAGTTTGGCAGTTGGCGCGTTCATCATGATGTATTTCTTTCCTTCGGCCGCTTGTATCGAGTCGATTCTAAACATCAATTCATTCAAGATGGCACGTTTGTCGTCGGTCAATTTATTGTTGCCAATGATCAAAGCCTCCGACTTCATTACCACCTCTACTTCTTTCAGGTGATTGCTTACAAGCGTACTGCCCGAACTTACGATATCAAATATTGCATCGGCCAAGCCAATACCCGGAGCCACTTCTACCGAACCGCTAATCTCGTGCATCTCTGCTTTGATGTTGTTCTTTGTAAGAAACGCTGACAAAATACCCGGATAAGAGGTTGCGATCGTTTTGTTCTGGAACCAATCGAGTCCTTTATAGTCGGCTTCTTTAGGGATTGCTAGTGACAAACGACACTTACTAAAGCCCAGACGCTTGATGATTTCAACATTTTGTGCCTTCTCCGCCACTTCGTTTTCTCCCACAATACCTACATCGGCTACACCATACGCCACAGATTGAGGAATATCGTCGTCGCGAAGAAATAGTATCTCTGCCGGAAATGTGCTTGATGAAAGTAATAGTGTTCTCTTCGAGCTGTTCCATTTCACTCCTGCTTCTTCAAGCAACTTCATTGTCTCTTCATATAAACGGCCTTTGGCCTGTACTGCGATTCGTAACATGTCTTATCTATTTTTTAATTAAACAATCAGAAACAAAAAAAGGCTCACCATATGGCAAGCCTTTTATATTTTATAAAAACATGAGTTTACTATATAATTCACCTGCCCCCGAATGGATATCCGTGGTGATGATGATGAATCATATTTAAAACTACTTGTTTCATATTTCTCTTTTCTTCGTTGGCAAAATTACGATAATATTTATAATAACCAAATTATGTTTCATTTTTTATCGCTTTTACCTACAAAAGATTACAAATTAATTTTCCTTATTATTTACAAAATGAGCAAACTTATTGTAGTTTACCCGAAAACAACAACCATTTTTAGTCCACATCAGAATCACAGATTCTCGCCGTTTTTTCGATGTTTTTTCTCTGGTTTGATCAAAAAGTGTGCAACCTCAAATATAGCATACTGCCCACAGAAAGGTAGCTTTACCTTGCATGCTTTTGAAGTTTCTTACAAAGACTTCTCTTACGTGATATCATTTTGCCGGCTCTAAGCTTCATGCGCTTTCTTCTAGCATTTGTCAACTCCGCGAGACTGCGTTTTACAGCAACGACAGGTACACAATCCACCTCTGACACATAGAATTCAAGTTGAGCTGTAAAAGTATTCGTGAACATTGCAAATAGTTATTACAGTGAATGTATTTACTCACGGTGAATACTTTTTGCATTCACCGTGAAAACTATTTACAGTATTCGTTATAACGGAAAACAGTCTTCAATGAAGACGTTTTTCGTGTTTATTGAAGACATAAATCGTATTTCTGAATCCCTGAAAACGTTGTCACAACAACCAAACGAGCTTTTTTTATAAACTATGCTTGGTTTTTAGACAAACTAAACGAGCTTTTTGCAAGAACCAAGCATGGTTTTTACAAAAAGTACACTTGGTTTTGAAGGCAATCCTATTTTACGGCTACATGTACCTCCTTTGATGTTGGCTTCAATCTCATTTTCTGAAAGTGAAAAACAGTACGAATTCGTAAATCTAGAGCGCAAAAGTGCCATAAATACATGAAAATCTCCTCGTTAAAAGCTTGTTTGAATGTCATTAAAAATCTGCTTAGTGTATATTTTGAGCAAAAGAAAAGCCTCACCGAAGATCGAATAATCGATATCGGTGAGGCTTTTGTATAATGACAGAAACTTATTGCCTCTGCTTGTAAAACAATTAGTAGTTGTTTACACCCACTGCTTTTTGGTAGTCAGCAACAGAAACCTTTTGTTGTAAATGAGAGGTTACAAGGTTTGTATAGGCCTGAATCCATGTTAACTGTGATTGCAACACGTCTAGAATAGTTAGACGACCTTCTGCGTAGCTGAACGTATTGATGTCTAAGTTTTCTTGTGCAATGTTTACGGTTTGGTTGGCTACATCAACCAAACGAGTGTTTTCTTGCAAGTTGGTCCATGCATTCGACACTTCATTCGTAACTTGATCTCTGGCAATTTGATAACCAAGCTCTTGTGCAATCTTTTGAGCTCTCGCTGCTCTTACGTTTTGCAAACGACCTCCCCAGTGGAAGATTGGAACCTGAACAGATGCATATGCAATCGAGTTCCACATGGTTTCTCCACTTACGTTAATCATTGTAGTTCCCCAAGTTTGTTTGAAACCAATTGCAACGTTTGGCAAGTATTTACTTTTTGCAAGGTTTACCTGACGGTCTGCCAATGAGATCTGCAAGTCAGAGATCTTCATCTCTGGACGATTTGCATAAGCAGAAGTTACACCAACCTCCATTGGTAATACAACTGCTGTAGTAATCGAATCTCCTAAAGTAACCGGTGCACTTGGGTTGTTACCGATAAGAATATTGAAGTTTTCCAACGACAATTGATATGCTTTGAGTGCATTTACTTTTTGAAGTTGTGCTTCTTGCAAACGTGACGATACTTGAAGTAAGTCTGTTTTACTGATGAGTCCGTCGTTGAAACGTTCTGCAATAAGATCGTATGTTTGTTGAATGATCTGAACATATTCAGTCATAATTTCATACATCTCTTTTTTTGCCGCCGTAGACCAATAAAGAACATCAGCCGAATATAGCACATTGTCTTTTGTCAACTTCTGACTTTCAATGGCGATATCGTTTTGCAATTGAGATGCTTTATATGAGTTGTAGATTGCTCCCCCTGCATAAATGCTCTGAACAGCTCCAATCTCTGCCGAATAAGAGTCGTGTGCCATCGGTACACTTGCTCCACCCAATGCCATATCGTACTTATTGATACGATATTGATAACTACCGGCTGCATCGATTTGAGGTAAGAAGGCTGATTTTGCCGACTTTACTCCCGCTTCGGTTGCAATACGTTGCTGTTCGGCTTGCTTATACTGCTTACTATATTCTAATGCTCTTTCTTTGTATTCAGACACCGAGATCGCAGAGTTTTGTGCAAAAGCACAAAACCCCGACTGAGCGATCACAAGTGATAACACTAGTTTCTTTATCATATTATTTTTCTGATTTAATTCTGAAGAATACGCAATATGTAACAGGAAGAACAAAGATGGTAAGGATCGTAGCCATAAGCAATCCACCCATGATTACTGCGGCCATACCACCAAACATTGCGTCTCCCAACAATGGTAACATACCTAGAATTGTTGTACCCGAAGCCATGGTTACAGGCACAATTCTGGTTTTGGTTGCCTGTACTACTGCATCTAAAGGTTTCAATCCGGCATCCATTTCAATACCAATCTGATCTACTAACACGATAGCGTTCTTAATGTTCATACCAATCAGACCTAGTAGTCCTAGAATACCAAAGAAGTCGAACGATTTACCGAACACAACCAGACCAAATACAATACCAATAAAGATCAGTGGTAACATTGACATAATGATCACCGGCTTGCGATATGTTTTTGGGAACAAGAATAGCAAGGTAATGTAAATTAGAATAAATGTCAATGGAACGTTTTCTGCAATTGCAGAGTTACCTTCATCCTGACTTTCTTTTTCTCCAAAATATTGCATCTTATACCCTTCTGGTATCACCATCTGCTCTTGAATCTTCGCCCATATATCATTAAATGCTGCAATACGATTCACATCGCGACGAGGTTCACATTGTGCCATCATCACACGCTCACGATTATAGCGTTTAATCACATTATAATCATAGTTGAGAGGAAATCTATCTACAACCTGCTCTACATTGATTGGCTTGCCTTTTGTACTAAATACCGGCAAGGTGTAGATATCATTTAAGCGCATTGAATCGATATTCTGATCTTTTAACAAGATCGGCATAAACAAGTCGCCTTCACGATATTCACCCAATGGAAGTCCGTTCGTAGCCGAACGCAAGGAGTAAGCTAACTGCTGACGTGTAATACCTAAACGAAGACCTTTCTCTTGCGAGAATAATGGATCCCAAACAGGTACTTTATTACCCCAGCTATCACGAACCTCTTTCACCATGTCTGAACTACGCATAATTGCTTTAGCACGTTCTGTAAGAGATACTAGTGTGTCAATATTGTTTCCGATGAAACCTATTTCAATCGCCGCATCAGGTACTGGAGAAAGCATAAACAACGACGAACGAATAAGGATGTTCGGATAGTTGTCTGTTACATAGTTATAGATATAATCTTCAAGTCTTGTCGATGCTTCAGAGTCTTCTGTTTCAATAAGGACATTTGCAAAGTTTGGCTTAGGACCATATGAAGAACTTGCCAGATAATAACGAACAGGTGAACCACCCATCGTGATTGACACGTTCTTAACACCTGGTTGTGCCATCATGTGCGCCTCAATCTTCTTTACATTTGCTTCCACATCTCTAATACCATAACCTTCAGGGAAGATTAAGTCGGCACGTAAGTATGGTTTGTCGAGTGAAGGGAAGAAACTTTGAGGCATCATTCCCATTACAACCAATGCGATGAACAGGCCTGCGAATGCACTTAACAATGTCAAATAGCGGAACTTGATCAGCTTGGTTATGATGTTTTCAAATTTATGATAAAATTTTGTATCGTAAGGGTCTGCTCCTGCTCCGTCTTTATTTTCCTTAAGGATAAACATACCGAAGGTAGTTGTTTGCATAAGTGCCAACACCCAACTCAAACCAAGTGATACAGCTAATACAATAAACAATGGTTTTACAATCTCAGCCACAGCTGCTGGTGCCAAATACAATGGAAGGAATGAACAGATCGCAATGAATGTTGCCCCAAGAAGTCCCCATTGCGGAATAGTTGCACCGTCAATAAGAGCTTTCATTTTTGGCAAGCCTTTCTTGATTCCGATCTGAGCATTGTCTGTTACTACAATAGCGTTATCTACCAGCATACCCATCGCAATAATAAATGCAGCAAGAGATGTACGGTTCAGACCAACCCCCATAAATAACATAATCAACAATGTTCCTCCAACCGAGAATAAGAGTGAGCTACCTATAAGCATACCTGCACGGGCACCCATAACCAAGAAGATCACTACAATTACGATAATAATAGATTCGATCAAATTGATGATAAATCCATTATTCGCCTCGTTTGCAATTACATCTTCCGGATAGATAGGCTCGAGTTCAAGTCCTATTGGCAATTGAGATGTCATCTCATCAAGTTTAGCACGAACCAGCTTACCAACAGCAACAACATCATCCTTAGCACCAGTTGCAATACCAATACCTATTGCATTCTTTCCATTGATGCGCATTAAATTGCTCGGAGGATCCATATAACCGCGTTCAATAGTAGCGACATCACCCAAACGCACTTCGTTACCATTGCGTGTGAGAATAATTTGGTTACGGATATCGTCTAGATTCTTATAGGTACCTGCAGCCATTAATCTCAATTGATACTGACCTGTGTTGATCTCTCCAGTATTTACCAATAAGTTTTGAGTCTGCAAGATTTGCATAATCGAATTTGGGTCTACACCTAGAGACGATAGTTGAGACGTAGAGATAAGCACATTTACAACTTCATATTGCTCAGCATACAAAAAAACCTTCTGAACCCCTGGAATTGGTGTTACCTGTATCTTGATCTTTTGTGCCCAGTCTCTCATATCTTTGTATGAGAAGCCGTCGTCTGCCGACAAACCATAATAGATACCAAACACATCTCCAAAGTCATCATTAACAGTAATTTGAGATGCACCAGTTGGAAGCTTCGGTTGTATACTTAATGTTTTACGACGAAGTTCATCCCATTTTTCCGGCATTTTTTCAGGTGGAACAGTAGGGATAAATTCAATTGTAATCTTGGATAAACCAAAATAAGATTCTGATTTTAGCTTATATACATCAGAAACCCCTTGAATTTCACGTTCGATGGGTTCTGTAATTAATTTTTCTACTTCAGCAGGCGTAGCACCGGGATATTGTGTAATAATAACACCTTGCTTAATCACGAAAGGCGAGTCTTCTTTCTTTCCTAATTTAAAAAAGGACATTATTCCACCAAAAAGGAGGATAACTAGAAAGAAGTAAACTACCTTCGGATTGTCTATCGAATATTTTGGGATATTCATATTAGTCAATCTTATTCAGTTAATAGTTTTACTTTTTGTCCGTCGATAATAGAGAAAACACCAGCAGTTACAACTGAATCATTTTCTTTTAATCCTGATGCGATAACTACACGATCAGCATCAAATAATCCGGCTGTTTCGATTGCTCTTTGTTCAACTGACTCTGTTTGTGAATTATAGACAAAAACGCATTTTTGGTTAGTTTTCGGATCACTAAAAATAGCTGATAATGGAACAGAATATACGTTTGTATAATTCGAATTGATTGTTTCTAGCAAAATAGTACATGAATATCCGACAGATACCTTAAACAAGTCGATTTTAAAAGCAGGATCGTCAATCAACAAAGTCACAGGCAAACCAGCACCGTCAGGAGAAGCTTCAACAAAGTCTCTGATCTTAGCGCTAAATAATTTTCCTTTGTAACTTTCAAACTCTACGTAGATTTTATATTCACCTTGTAATGCTGGAGCATTTGTTTCTGGCAACGTAAAGTTTACTAACAGTTTGCTTGGATTAATCAAAGATACGATGCCTTGTCCGGCTTGTACTTTTTGATAGTTCTCTACATATTTCTTTGCAATAAAACCATCAAATGGAGCGCGTAGTTTTGTATCGCTCAAAACACTTGAAGAGTATTCGTAGTTTGCTTTTGCACTAGAATATTTCGCTTCTGTTGTTTCATACTCTTGAACTGATATTGCTTGTTTTGCTAACAGGTTTTTAGCACGTTCCAACTGAGACTTCGCAGTTTGATAATTAGAGTAATCTGCTTCGTTCGTGAGTTTAAAATCATTCGGATCGATCTCTGCAATTATTTGACCACGCTTAACAGTTTGACCTTCGTCTACATTTAATGACACAAGTGGTCCGCTCATTCTAAACGCCAAGTCACTAAACTGATCTGGTGCAACTACACCACTAAACGATTTAGTAACAACATTCAATGGCATAACCTTTTCGACCTTTACCGGGCGTAATGGCAATTCTTTCACCTCTTTATTACCGCCACAAGATACTAATACACCTGTAAGCAGTAATACTGGAATAAATCTAACGTTCATAATAAATCAATATTTACACATTTCACTTTATATTCTAATTCTTAAGATTTTAATATTTAGTTGACCCAATATTTTGTATCTATAGTCGACTCAATATCCTCTTCAATATCATCAGGCAGTGCAGGAAAAAAATCTAATTTTGTCAAAGATTCTACACTATCTATTGTTACTGCATATTTAATAAACAAATCTCGTTTATTATATTCCTTATTTTCAAAGATAAAACCTACTCCTTTAATATTTTTTTTATATGGAGAAAGTATTACTTTATAGAAATACTTAGGCACAACTACTTTATTGGGACCAATTCGCTTAACAACAGAATCTGACACCGGACCGGTTACGACCCAAATTGCACTATCTCGGATAGCCAAACGTCGTATCTGCTCTTCGAGATCCTTCCATACACCTCTATTTAAAGATGGTGATTGCGGACAAATATTACTAAAGTAAAATGACTCTTTCATTATATCTTCGCCCCATCCCATATCTGCAGCCGGAGCCATATGACCTCTATCATATCCTGAGTTCTTATAATCTGCATTTGTTGCTGAACGTCCCTTTATCGTAGGGTCGACAGTAAACTTATTAGATCTTTTTTCTTTTCCATTTGCTTCGTCACGAGTAAGTTCATAAGCAACCCAATCAGGCAACAGGGTATTTTTATTGTATAAAACAGTATAGCCTTTGTGCTTAATGAGCTGCTTTAGCCCCTGGTTTGTTTGCACAATAAAAGGCAATTCAGAACCATTCTCCCATGAACAACTGTAATCACCCTCCTTCTTGTTTGTGTTATAATATTTTTTTTCAGTATTATTAACCCTAACATCTTCCTTCTTTTGATCCTTTTTAGGAGCCTTATCTACGACTGATGGCTTGGATTCAGTAAGCAAATCCCGACCTTTGGGTATAACACCAATACAATTCAGCATAAAACCAACAAGCAGAACTACTCCTACAAGCACAAGTGCAGCTTTTAGTACCTTCAAGATTTCGAAACGTTTAGACTTCTTTTTCGATTTTCTTTTTTTTCTTTTTTGCTTAACCATGTCTTTATTTCAATCACGACAAATATAGTGTGTACTTCAAAGTAATCAAAAGCAAAAAAAACATTTTATGAAAATATAATTAATTAAATCACAACCAATAACCTCGCTCATACATAGAGACAATTACAATAAGATTGAATTGAGAAATAATTCAACAATCATTACAACCATGCAACCAACTACCCACACACATTTCCGTACTAATTTAGAATGATTACATTTTCAACCTCCTTATCGAACAAATTCTAACTAAGAGTGTTATATCGAACTCATTTTTTTCTTACAATATAATGGGCGACAGCAACACTACGACAAGTCTATTTATCAAGCACTTACAAACACAAATACGCACAGACATCAAAAAACCTTATAGAGAATTATCCACACAAAAAGAAGCAAAACAACATACAAGACTAAAAATCAACCTATTAAACGAGCAACAACATCATAAAAACGATCATCACAAGAGATTGTTAAGATAAAGACTGGCTTTATAACGCATACTAAGCATAAATATTTAAACTTTATCTTATCTTTGCACCCCAAATTAGAGTGCATAACAATTATGGACGACGATAATCCGAAATATTATTAATCTAGATCGGGGGAAACAGCAATTGACTTATTGATTCCTCAGATCAATAATCTATTGAGTAAAGGAGGAATTAATTATGAAAACATATCTTTGCTGCGAAGCCGGATTTGTAGAAAGCCTTGTATGGAAGCCAAACTGCTGGATTAATATTGAATGTCCCACTTCAGAGGACTTGATCTATCTCACCCAAGTTTTAAAAGTTCCCGTATCATTCCTTAATGATATTGCTGATATTGATGAGCGTCCTCGTATCGAATGGGAAGACGAATGGCAACTTACAATTATACGCGTACCTCTTCGTCATGGTGAAGATGGCATTCCTTTTATCACAATTCCTCTTGGAATTATCTCGAAAGGAGATATTTTTGTTACTGTATGCCATTACAAGTCAGAAATGCTACCAGACTTCATTAAACACTCACATCGTAAACAGTTTAAAATAAACAACAACTACGAATTAACACTCAGACTACTACTATCTTCATCTGTCTGGTTTCTAAAATATCTAAAACAACTAAACAATGAAGTAAAAGACGCTGAGAAGGAACTTGAAAAATCGATAAGAAATCAAGAGTTACACCGACTAATGAAGATTGAAAAAAGTATGGTTTTCTTCAATACTTCCATTAGAGGAAACGAAGTAATGCTTTCTAAACTCCATAACATCATCAAGCAACAGCATCAAATTAATTATGAATTGATTGAAGACGTTGAAACCGAATTAAAACAAGCTCATATAATGGCTAATGTCTATAGCGATATCCTCACAGGAACTATGGACGCATTTGCTTCTATCATCTCCAACAACGTGAACACCATAATGAAACGAATGACTTCAATATCAATCATACTAATGATCCCGACATTAATAGCAAGCTTTTATGGAATGAACGTTCCAACAGGCTTTGAAGATGCACAGTGGGGATTCTTGTTTATTGTAGTCTTGTCATTCACGCTTTCTGCTATTGGATTCTTCTTATTCAAGAAGATCAAATGGTTTTAAACACACTGCACATTTTTAATTAATAAAATACAGCTTTTAAGTATATTCTTCAAACGTTCAAGATTGAACCTTCTCAGAAAAAGCGTTCATTTCTTTATGCGAATGAATCAATGAATATGCTTAAAAGCCTTTATTTCATAAGGAAAAACAAACCATTAATCTTAAAAATAACACTACCCCAACAATCCATAAATCAACATCTTACAACTTCATAAGCAGTAACAAATTAAAACATCTGTTATACAACATAGAATATTTATTGGCCGGAAAAACAAAAGCATGCTAATTTTACGACGTTAGTAAAAAACATGATTGCTACATTGTGGCAAAAAACAATAGTAATAAACACACGCTACAACAATGGAAAACAGTAATACATTGTCAGGACTTCAAACAGCAAAGTTTGAAACGACTGTAGACGGCAAAAAAACTCAGCTATTCGTTCTAACAAATGAGAACGGTTGTGAGATGACAGTAACAAATTATGGTGCTAAAATTGCATCGCTAATGATTCCGGATAAAAACGGGAAACTAATAGATGTTGTTACAGGTCATGATTCCATTGAAGACTACCTTACTTCTGAAGAACCTTATTTCGGTGCAATTTGTGGACGTTATGGAAATAGAATTGCAAAAGGAACATTTACTATCGATGGAAACACCTACAACAACCTCGCGATAAACAATGGACCAAACAGTCTTCATGGTGGGATTAAAGGATTCAATGCAGTAGTTTGGACACCTAAAAATATTACTTCTGATTCAATAGAATTAGAGTACACGTCTGCCGATGGAGAAGAAGGGTTTCCCGGAAATCTCACAACAATTGTTACTTATACTTTAACCAACTCGAATGAAGTTGTTATTGACTATAAAGCAACAACAGACAAACCTACAGTATTAAACCTAACAAACCACTCCTACTTCAACTTATCGGGCGAAGGAAATGAGACAATCAATGACCATATCCTAGAGATTAATGCCTCAACATATCTACCTACTGACAACACGGCTATACCCTATGGTGCACCTGAAAAATTGAAAGGAACACCCATGGACTTCAAAACGCCAGAGTTAGTAGGGAAAAGAATCGACGAAAACTTTGAACAACTCATATTTGGTAAAGGCTATGATCACACTTATATCATAGACAAACCTTTGAATGAATATGGCTTCTGTGCAAAGCTAACATCTCCAACTAGCGGCATTGTGATGGAAACATTCACAACAGAACCGGGAGTACAACTTTATACGGGCAACTGGATGACTGGTAATTTACGAGGAAAGCATGATCATAGATATCCAATGAGATCTGCTCTTTGCTTAGAGACTCAACATTATCCAGATAGTCCTAATAAACCTGAATACCCTTCGACTGAACTCAGACCCGGAGAAGTTTATACAAGTAAAACAGTATACAAATTCACAACGAAATAACAAACAATTAATAAAAACTCATCATGACTAAAAATCAATCGACAACAAACTACTTAGGCCCATTTATTACAATGGTGTTCCTATTCTTCGTAGTAGGTTTCCTAACTGTAGTAAATCAACAATTCCAAGCTCCTTTGAAAGCGGCACTTCTTTCAAATGCAGGAAATATCCAAAACACATTGGCAACCTTGATTACATTCTCTTGGTTCCTTGCTTATCCACTAACTGGTGGCATCGCTGCGTCATTGGTCAATAAGCATGGATATAAAGGAGCAATGATCAGAGCCCTTATGGTTATGGTCGCAGGTCTTGGGATCTTTGAAATTTCAGTACTTCAAGAAGTTTACGCTCCGTCATCATTATCTTTCGGAGATGTTCAAATACCAGTTTCATTCTTCATCTTCCTTCTAGGTTCATACGTTGTAGGTGCAGCTGTTACAATCATGCAGGTTGTAATCAACCCTTATCTTGTTGCTTGTAACGTAAAAGGAACAAGTGACGTACAACGTCAGAACATGGGTGGATCTGCAAACTCAATCGGTACTACAATTGCACCTTTCTTTGTTGCAGGTGTTATCTTTGGCGGTGCTGCCGTTACATCAGTAGAAGCTTTGATCATTCCATTCATTGGTCTTATGGTAACAATTGCTATCGTAACTTTCATCGTTAGCAAATTACAATTGCCAAACATTGAAGGCACAACAGGTGGAGATGGCGAGGTATTAGAAAGAAGCATCTGGTCGTTCCGTCACCTTACTTTAGGAGTAATTGGTATCTTCTTCTATGTTGGTGTTGAAGTTTGTGTTGGTGCAAACATCGTTCTATTTGCAGAAGACCTTGGTGGTTCATTTGCAGAAAGAGCTGCAACAATGGCATCTATGTACTGGGGCGGTATGCTTATCGGTCGTTTAGTTGGTGCAACATTAAGCAAAGTTCCTGCAAAACTACAACTTACAATCACATCAATTGCTGCCGCAGTTCTTATCGCAGCTTCTATGGCAACTAAAAACCCATGGTTACTTGTTGGTGTTGGTCTTTTCCACTCAATTATGTGGCCAGCAATCTTCTCACTAGCTGTAACAGGTCTTGGCAAATACACTTCTAAAGGATCTGGAGCTCTTATGATTGGTGTAGTTGGTGGTGCAATCCTTCCTCTACTTCAAGGTATGATGGCTGATGCAATGGGCTGGGATATCACTTGGGCTCTAGTTATCGCTGGTGAAGCATACTTGCTATACTATGCATTAATTGGTTGCAAAATCAAAGAACAAGCTTAATATCTGCTTTAAATATATTAGGCCAAGAGGTAATATTCATATTACTATCTTGGCCTTTTTTTAAAACGAACATTAAACATATTATCATAAAAACATAAAACTATAATATCATGGAAATTTCAGGAATCAGAAATAAGTTTGCCGAACTATTCGGAACTGAAGGATCTGTATTTACATCTCCAGGACGTGTAAATATTATCGGAGAACACACAGACTATAATGGAGGATTTGTACTTCCGGGAGCTATAGACAAAGCAATGGTTGCAGAGATCAAGCCAAACGGAACAGACAAAATCAGAGCATTCGCACTTGACCTTAATGAGTATGCTGAATTTGGCATGAACGAAGAAGATCTACCATCACAAGGATGGGCTAAATACATCTTCGGTGTAGTGCGTGAAATCACCAAAAGAGGTGGCAAAGTGGAAGGTTTTGATTGTGTTTTTGCTGGCAATGTACCACTAGGTGGAGGGATGTCTTCTTCGGCTGCATTGGAAAGCACATTTGCATTTGGACTAAATGAACTATTCGATCTTGGTATTGACCGCTTCGAAATGGCTAAAATTGGACAAGCTACAGAACACAACTACGTAGGTGTAAAATGTGGTATCATGGACCAATTCGCTTCTTGTTTTGGCAAAGCAGGCCACTTGATGCGTCTAGACTGCCGCTCACTAGACTTTGAATATGTACCTTTCAACCCAGAAGGCTACAAAGTTGTACTACTCGACTCTGTTGTTAAACACGAATTAGCATCGTCTGCATACAACAAACGTCGTGAATCTTGTGAGAACGTTGCAGCAGCAATTCGCAAAAACCATCCAGAAGTAGAACACCTTCGTGATGCAAACATGGAAATGCTTGCTGAGGTAAAAGACGTAGTAAGTGCAGAAGACTACATGCGTGCAGAGTACGTAATTGGCGAAGTATCACGTCTGCTTGATGCTTGCGAAGCTCTAAACAGAGGCGACTACGAAACACTTGGTAAAAGAATGTTTGAAACACATCATGGCATGAGCAAACTTTATGAAGTAAGCTGTGATGAGCTTGACTTCTTAAATGATATCGCTAAAGAATGCGGCGTTACAGGTTCTCGCGTTATGGGCGGAGGCTTTGGCGGTTGTACTATCAACATCGTAAAAGAAGACCTTCACGACAACTTTATCGAGAAAGCAAAAAATGCATACAAAGCAAAATTTGGCTGGGAACCTAAAGTTTACGACGTTGTTATTAGCGACGGAGCAAGAAAAATTTGCTAATTAGTACATTTATATAAACATATTGATAGAAAGCACTGCTTTCTGTGTTATTTACTGAGTCTCAATACAATTATCACACCTTTATAGACCCTGTAAATAGCTCGGAATAGCAGTGCTTTTTTTTATTTAACTCTATTTAGCTATTATCATATAGTACAAACAGCACACAAAATAAGTCTAGAATCCGTATATTTGTAGAAAATTTTAATCAACTCAAGATGAACGACATTAAAATATTGAACAGAGCAGCTGATAACATCCGAATTCTCGCTGCTTCTATGCCCGAAAAAGCTAAATCGGGTCACCCTGGTGGAGCTATGGGCGGAGCTGACTTTGTCAATGTCCTATTCTCTGAATTCCTTGTCTACGATCCAGCCAATCCGAGATGGGAAGGCCGCGACCGTTTCTTCCTTGATCCAGGTCACATGTCTCCAATGCTTTACTCTGTATTAGCATTGACAGGTAAATACACTTTAGAAGAACTTAAAAACTTCCGTCAATGGGGCAGCCCAACTCCTGGTCACCCAGAAGTAGACGTTATGCGCGGAGTAGAAAATACCTCTGGTCCTCTTGGACAAGGTCATACTTACGCCGTAGGTGCTGCGATTGCCGCAAAATTCTTGAAAGCTCGTTTTGGCAACATCATGAACCAAAAGATTTACGCTTTCATTTCTGACGGAGGTATTCAGGAAGAGATTTCACAAGGAGCCGGACGTATTGCCGGGCATCTTGGTTTGGACAATCTTATCATGTTTTACGACGCAAACAACATTCAGCTTTCTACTCAAGTAGACGAAGTAACTAGCGAAAATGTTGCGTTGAAGTACGAAGCATGGGGATGGAATGTTGTAACAATCAACGGTAACGATGCTGAAGCTATTCGCGGTGCGCTATCTGCAGCAATTGAAGAAAACTCTCGTCCTACCCTTATCATTGGTGAAACCATCATGGGTAAAGGTGCTAAAGGCGCAGACGGCTGTAGCTATGAAGCTAAAGTATCTACACACGGACAACCACTTTCGGCGGCTGGCGCTTCTATGTCAGAAACAATCAAAAACCTAGGTGGTAATCCTGAAGAACCATTCCAAATTTTCCCAGACGTTGCAGAATTGTATGCAAAACGTGAAGCTGAATTGAAAGAAATCGTAGCTCAACGTTATGCAGAAAAAGAAGCATGGACTAAAGAAAACCCAGAGTTGGCTGTAAAACTAGAACAGTTCTTCAGCAACCAACTTCCAAATATCGATTGGGCTGCTATTGAACAAAAAGCAAACCAACCTACACGTGGAGCATCTGCAAAAGTACTTGGCGTATTGGCTGAGCAAGTAGAAAACATGATTGTTTCTTCTGCCGACTTGTCAAACTCAGACAAAACAGATGGATTCCTTAACAAAACAACAGCATTCACAAGAGGTGATTTCTCGGGAGCATTCTTACAAGCAGGTGTTTGTGAGCTTACAATGGGTTGTATCTGTTGCGGTATTGCACTACACGGTGGTGTATTCGCGGCATGTGGTACATTCTTTGTATTCTCTGACTATATGAAGCCTGCAATTCGTATGGCTGCATTGATGGAACTTCCGGTTAAGTTTATCTGGACACACGACGCATTCCGCGTAGGTGAAGACGGGCCAACTCACCAACCGGTAGAACACGAAGCACAAGTACGTTTGATGGAGAAATTGAAAAACCACAAAGGGCACAACTCTATGTTGGTTCTTCGTCCTGCCGATGGCGTTGAAACTACAGTTGCATGGAAAATGGCAATGGAAAACATTTCAACTCCTACAGGTTTGATCTTCTCTCGTCAAAACATCACAGATCTTCCAGCTAAAGAAAACAGATATCAAGAAGCATTGGGCGCTGAAAAAGGTGCTTATATTCTTGAATGCGACAGCAATCCTGATGTAGTAATGGTAGCTTCTGGTTCGGAAGTTGCAACATTGGTAGAAGGTGCTAAACTTCTTCGTGCCGATGGTATCAAAGTACGTATCGTATCAGCTCCATCTGAAGGTTTGTTCCGCAGTCAAAGCAAAGAATATCAAGAATCAGTAATTCCTTCTACTGCAAAAGTATTTGGTCTTACAGCAGGTCTTCCGGTCAACATGTTAGGACTTGTAGGTCCTTTCGGAAAAATATGGGGTCTTGATTCATTCGGCTTCTCTGCTCCATACACAGTATTGGATCAAAAACTAGGCTTTACAGGCGAAAACGTTTACAATCAAGTAAAAGAGCTTCTAGCTTAATACATATATGAACACCATAGGCCGGTATGAACATGTTTGGTCTATGGTGTTTTTTATTTCCATAAAATCCAAAACAACAATCCTTTACGATTGTTTCTATAACAAAGCACATTTCCGACTACAAATAATAAAGCATACACAATATGAAAACAGTAGGTCTTTGCTGCGACCACGCAGGCTATGAACTAAAAGAATATCTTAAAGAATACTTAAACTCAAATGGAATTGAAACACGCGACTTCGGTACCAATTCTACCGATAGCTGTGATTATGCAGACTACGCACATCCATTGGCCGAAGCTGTTGAAGCAGGCGAAGTTTATCCGGGTATTGCAATTTGTGGCTCAGGAAATGGTATCAACATGACCCTAAACAAGCACCAAGGCATCAGAGCTGCGCTTTGCTGGGGAGAAGAACTTGCAATGATGTCACGAGCTCACAACGATGCAAACGTATTGGTACTTCCAGGTAGATACATTTCGCAAGAAGAAGCCGTGAAAGCAGTAGAAACATTCTTCAAAACACCATTTGAAGGAGGAAGACACATCGACCGTATCAATAAGATTCCGGTAAAAAACGAATGTAAATAAGCTAGGCTATATCCTAAAAAAAAGCATGCTTACTTTTTCTAAAAACCTCACTTAGTTTTTCCACAAACCTCATTAGGTTTTTCTAGAAACCATGCATGCTATTTTTCGGAAGCAAATATCGACCTCTCGATTAGTCCGGCCAAAAAATAAACTGACATGCAATCGAAACAATCGATTCATTTCAGCACAAAAAAGTCCCATATATAAGCTCTAGGCTTCATATATGGGACTTTTGATATTATCTCGTTTGAATCAAAAGGCAATATTCACCAAAACGCCTTCACTCTTATTCGGATATTTCAAATGTAATGTTTTACTTACCACGTCATAAGTGTGAGAGAAGTCGATAATCTCACCGTTGATCGTTTTCAATGTCAACTTATATGGAGGAAATGGCACATAAACACGCTCACTATTGATCGTTTTATCAGGTCCTTTGGCCAAATAAGTAAGCATCCAATCATCTGCATCATACGTTTCGTGCGAAATGCGAGCTCCACCACAAAGCACGCGCGGAGTGTTGGTTTCATAAACATCTTTAAGCATATACACAAAAGCCTGTTCACCGGGATTCACAACCTTCTCTCTACAAATCGGAAGCTCGGGGTTAAACAAGTCAATACACAAACTATCGATTACAAATGAATTCTTAGGCATATTCTCCGACTCATCCATCACGGCAACTACCTTATAATTTCCACGATCTACGGTGAAATAGTTACGCACATCAATAGGCATACCCGTTTGTTCGATATAGTCACGCATCACCGAGCTGATATATTGTATATCACCATAAGGAGCCATAACAAAATGCTTCGGATCAGTGCGAATGATTCTCAGTGTACCTTTACCTACATTGTAAACACCTTCATGAGCATTCCATAGCCCCATCAAAGCAAAAAGCTGATCAGCAGGAGACCGATAAGAGCGTCCATCCGAGTTCCACCACTCCTTTACTTGCTGAAAAGGATCGTTGTCCGTACCACAATAAATCAAACTTCCTCCGTCTTTGATCCATTTTGCCAGAATCGAATTATACTTCGCTTCCAAGGGCTTCATATCGGAATAACTCATTATCAAAACTTCAATATCTTTGAGCGTATTCTTCAATTCTAAGTGATTCATATGAATGATCGAAATAGGAATCCCCCTCTTAACCAACGGAAGTGTAAGTCCATAAAAGTTTGACAAACGCGGATCCGAATAATTATCAAAATCCGGATAGGTCTGAAACATCATTGAATTTGCAACCAACACTCCTACGCCATGCGATCCAGAACAAGTATCCCCCTTTGGTATTAAGTTCAATGTATTATTTAATATCTGAATCTGTGTTGCATATTCCTCATTGATCTTACCTCCGACCCAATTACCTCCAGATACACTCTCTTGCTTTGATTGAAAAACATTTTCTGGCCAAAGCATAACTTGAAAGTTTGTAACATCCGGGTACAACATCTGTGCAGCAAAAGTAGAGCGATATCCTTTCTCATAATTACCCCAAGCATCGGGAGCATTGTCCATCGGGTCGGACAAGAAGAATAGCTTTTTATTTTGTGGAGCTGCTAAACCAAACAAGGAAGCATATTCGATGAATGCACTCTCAAAAATCCTCTTTTTCTGAATTCCATTGTAAAATACAGGCTGACCGGAAGTTCCCGCCAAGACTTGTCCAATGTATCCATCACATCCCTTTATTGAGGAAACGCGAACTTCTGGACTTACAATCTTTGATGCTGAATAATTGATGATAGAATGAGTTGGGACATAACATTCGATTGTATGCCTCATCGACTGAGCATGACTCTTTGCATAATCAATCAACTCTTCCAACACTTCGAAGTAAAGTCTATATTTCAACTTATTCATTTGATATGCAATACTAGGCGATGTTTCGGGAGAAATCCACTTCGCTCCAGTATTTTGTTGCCATTCTTTTACAAACTGCTTGCTATATCCGGCACGCGCCCAAAACTCGGGTTCTTCGAAATGAATAGCATCAACGCCCAAACTAATTGCTTTTGTCACAATCGTCTTTAAATAATTTACATAATTTAAAGACGGTACTACATAAGGCAGTGAGTCTTTTTGATTGTACCAAATGATATTCCCTAAGCTATCTGTCTGAGCTTCGTCCCAGTGCGTTGCGCCATCATATCGACCATCAAAATATTCTTTATAATCTCCATGTGATACCCCCATCATAAAGTGTACGGTATACCCCTTTGTTCGCCACTGAGAAATCTTTGATGCATAATCTTGCGTATAATAAATAACCGCAACATCTGTTCGTAAATCTATTTCAGGATTCCAAGCCGCTGCAGTTTGCAACGAGGTTTTTGGCATATTCTTCACCTGAGCAACAACAGATGAACAGCATAAAAGAAGAAAAAAAACAAGCTTTGCATTCATATCATTAGCCTTTCTTACTATGCAACAAAGTAAATACAATTCACGAATATAAATTTCATAAATTATTACAATTAAAATATTTTATATCCTCCCATATTAAGTTATAGATAATATAATCACAATCAAGAAACATATCACTAGCAAATATTGTTTATAAAGTAAGTTTTAAAGAAAAATTGCATAGATTTTAAAACAGCAAATCACTATCAATCAACCTGTAATTACCTATTAAACCAATATTTATGTACAGAACGCTATTTACAACAATCGTACTTTTTCTTTTTACTGCATTAAATGCTCAAAATATAATACAAGATAGTATTTTGGCAGATTCGTCTACCAGGGTAAATCAAGAAGCCGTCATTAAACAAACGATACAAATGATGGCTGATGCCGAAAGATTAAGGATACAAGACTCTTTGCGTCTGGCTCAATTAGAAAAACAACTTGAAAGATTACATAATAGCGACTCTAAAGAACATTTCAAACTACAATACGAACTTGATAGTATTCGTTCGGTCGATTCTTTACGCAAAGCAAATCTCATGGCTAGCGTCTCAATCTTACGAAATAATGTAAACGGTGTTCCTATCACATTAGGCACAGATACAATTTGTTTCGTCTACACAAGTCTGGGACAATTCTCGCCAACAGATAGAGCAGAAGCTAGTATGACTAAGATTAAAGATATTGCCAAAAACTATGGTCATCCTATCGATTCTCTGCGAATTATTGATGCAGGTAGTAATACCATGATTGCATATGGCGATCAAGTTTTACTTAATATAACGGATACCGACGCTGCATGGTTAAATCAATCAAGAGACCAATTAGCACACACCGATCGAGCAAACCTATATGATGCCATTAAGTTATATCAAAAAGAAACAAGTTTCACCAATCGATTGAAACAAGTAGCACTTTGCTTGCTCGTGATTGTCGTGCAGATTTTACTGGTTAAAGGGGTAAATTATTTATTCTCACATGTCATCGATTCCCACATAAAAGCACAAAGAGACAAGCGACTTAGCGGTTTAAAGATTAAAAATTTTGAAGTTTTAAATTCAGATCGAGAGGTAAACACCTTACTCATTGTCTCTAAATTATTTAGATACTTTCTTAATTTGGTTCAGTTTTATATTTCGATACCTATCCTATTTAGTATTTTTCCGGCAACCTCACATTGGTCGGCTATTCTTTTTGGCTGGGTATTAACTCCTGTCAAAAAGATTGTCACTTCTTTTATTGAATATCTACCGAATCTCCTTACAATTATCATTATCGTAATTGTCGTAAATTACATCATCAAACTACTTCGATATTTTACAAACGAGATTGCAGCAAAACGTCTTGTTATTCCAGGCTTTTACTCAGACTGGGCACATGCAACATTCAATATATTGAGATTTTTAATCTATGCCTTTATGTTTGTTGTCATATTTCCATATTTACCAAACTCGCAAAGTGAGGTATTCAAAGGGGTATCCGTATTTATCGGTTTGGTATTCTCTCTCGGTTCATCTTCCGTTATATCTAATATTATTTCAGGATTGGTGATTACTTACATGCGTCCATTTATGATGGGCGA
>JBOFPV010000041.1:0-6836 GCA_051660585.1 Tannerellaceae bacterium | reverse complement strand
ATCGTTTATGTTAATATCTTCAAAGATCGCTCTTGTTCTTGTTTTTCACCAACCGTTGTTGGCGCGCTTCGTTTGTGAAAGCGGATGCAAAGATAAGAACTTTTATTTTAAACCTCCAAATAATTTCGAAGTTTTTTTTTCAAAGTTTCTTTTCAGGCTGCTTTTAAAAATTCTGCTTGTTGCTTGACCTCGTCAAACTCGGCTCGTTTAAAAACCCACTGCATCTTCAGCATTTTTACTTTCGTCGCATTCACTCTCGATTGCGGATACAAAAGTAGTGCTTTTTCTTTTCCCTCCAAATGTTTTACTATTTTTTTTAGCCTATATTCTTTTTGCCACGAATACCAAGATTCGTTCGCTACAAATACACTTTAATATAGTGTATGCTATTTTAAAGTATTAAATAGATATTTTCGGCAAGCCATCTCCTTTTTTTACACAGAGGAATAAAAATACATATCATAACTAATCAAGACTCTTTTGTTTCGAATTACAACAAAAAACCCAACATATCCAATCGTTTATAATATTACACACAAACCGACGAGGTTTTGATTTAATCGCAGCCTAAATTAATTAAGAATAGGTCAAAAACAAGGTGAACATTATGAGTGTTAGATGTATAATAATAATCGTTTCACCATGGAAAGAGAAATCAAATTCAGTCTTGTATATCGCGACATGTTTCAATCATCTGGAAAATACCAACCAAGTGTTGAACAATTAAAAAAAATAGCACCAGTTATTGTTGACATGGGA
The DNA here is from genome assembly GCA_051660585.1 of Tannerellaceae bacterium. Lineage (GTDB taxonomy): Bacteria > Bacteroidota > Bacteroidia > Bacteroidales > CAMTPD01 > UBA12018. The sequence continues at coordinate 6,077 of JBOFPV010000041.1, read as the reverse complement.
TGTTTTGCAAGAGTGGAAACCAATGGAGGTGCTTTTGAGCAAGTTCAGCTTATGGCTGGTAAAAACCCCAATATTGCTGTAAGAGCTTTTACCAAAACGTTTAACGACGCTGGCATACAAACACACATGTTAGAACGAGCTCTTAACGGACTGCGAATGAATCCTGTACCTGCAGACATAAGGCAACTTATGTATAAAGTAAAAAAATCGCAAGGAGTTGACATCTCGCGATCATTTTGCGGATTAAATGACCCACGTAACATCGAATTATCGATTAAGTATGCAAAAGAGGCAAATATGATTTCGCAAGCAGCCTTATGTATTACTCATTCCGAAATACACACAGTGGAATACTATCTGAAACTTGCAGATCGGTATATCTCTATGGGAGCAGACGAACTTTGCTTAAAAGATATGGCAGGAATAGGCAGACCAGACATGCTCGGCAAACTTGTAAAAGCCATAAAAGACAAATATCCTAATATAATCATTCAATATCACGGACATACAGGTCCAGGGTTTGCTGTAGCATCGATACTTGAAGTTTGCAAAAACGGAGCAGATATTATTGATGTAGGAATAGAGCCATTAGCATGGGGAATGCGTCATGCAGATATAATTACCGTACAGAAAATGCTTCGTAGTGCCGGCTTTAAAGTTGCAGACATAAATATGAAAGCATATATGGAAGCACGAAGATTGACAAAAGAGTTTATCGATGAATCACTCGGATATTTTATAGACTCCTTCAATGCGACGACCTCATCGCTGCTCGTTGATTGCGGACTTCCCGGAGGTATGATGGGCTCTATGATGGCCGACTTGAAAGGAGCACAAGCAGGTATAAATCTCAATCTAAAAAATCAAGGAAAACCAGGACTCAGCATAGACGAGCTATTACTAATGCTATTCAATGAAGTCTCATATATCTGGCCTAAACTAGGTTATCCTCCACTGGTTACCCCATTTAGTCAGTATGTAAAAAACATTGCCTTGCTCAACATCATGCAAATGAGTAAAGGAGAAGACAGATGGTCTATGATAGACAAAGACTCATGGGGTATGATACTAGGCAAAGCCGGACAACTCCCGGGAGCTCTAGATCCTGAAATTATTGAGATTGCAAAGAAAAACGGATATGAATTTATCCACACCAATCCTCAAAGCAACTATCCCAACGAATTAGAAAAATTCCGTAAAGAAATGGAAGAGAATGGCTGGGATATCGGTCAAGATGAAGAAGAACTATTCGAATTTGCAATGCACGAACGTCAATATAGAGATTATAAATCAGGCATCGCAAAGACCCGATACGAGCAAGAACTTGAGAAAGCTAAAAATGATAGCCTTAAACAAGGCATGTCGCTTGATGAAATCAAAGCTTTAAAACACGCTAAAGCAACACCTTTAAGAGCTCAAGCAAGTGGCACTCTAATCTGGGAGATCGACTTTAATGACAAATCAATAGAAGCCCAAGAAGGCATCAAAATAAAAGAAGGCGAAAAGCTTTGCTATATCGAAACTTACTACGGGATGGAACCTGTAGTATCTACTCAGGAAGGACGCATCATTGAAGTCTGTGGCAAACAAGGCAGTTTAATAAGAAAAGGGGATATAATAGCTTATATAGGATAAGCAATTCTCCCCTTCTTCAAACATTATAATAACAAACCTGCTTCACTAAGACCAAACAGAGCAAAGTCGTATTTTATAGGATCACTCGGATCTAAAATTCGAAGTTGCTCTGTTAGTTCTAAGACCGCTTTTTTATCATTTTGCTTACGATTTAGCAAACCTAAAGAACGAGCAGAATTACCAACATGTACATCCAATGGAATATACAATTGAGATGGTTTTATTGTTTCCCAACAACCAATATCAACAATACCATCATTTCGCACCATCCACTTAAGAAACAAGTGCAAACGTTTACATGCAGATCCTTTTTTGGGAGTAGAGATATGCTTATGAGACCTCTCGGGATACGCTTTATTAGCCTCCCTCATCAAATCTCCAAAACAGCTAATTGCGTCGAACATATCATTTTCGGAGTTGAAAATATCCTCTAATGAATCAACATCATTATAAATACTACGCAATCCCCTACACATAAAAGCAAAGTCTGTAAAATTAAACGTTCGATGAAGCACTTTATCTGAGATCAAGCCATCCAGATCTGCATTCATTATGAATTCATACGGAGCTTGATCCATCTCATCAAGCATTCGCTCAATATTACGCAAGATCATCGACCGCTTCCCCCATGCAATTGTAGCAGAAAGTATTCCAGCAATCTCAACATCTCGTTTGTCTGTGAATCTACGAGGAAATTGAACAGGATCATAAACAATAAAATCCGGACGATTGACCTTTAAGACCAAAGCATCCAGATTATTTTTCAATTCTACAAGCTGCATGATACACCTAGTATTTTAGAGATAAGCTCAAGATAATGTTGATCAATCTCATCAAAATCATTTACCTTATCACTATCTACATCCAACACACCAAATACAAGATCATTCACTTTGAGAGGCACTACTATTTCAGATTTAGACAATGAACTGCAAGCGATATGCCCGGGAAACTTATCTACATCAGCTACCAATATTGTTTCATTTTGGCACCAAGCTTTACCACATACTCCACGGCCATATTTTATACGAGTACAAGCTATAGGCCCCTGGAATGGCCCTAAGACTAACTCTTCATCTTCCACCAAGTAGAAACCAACCCATAGAAAATCAAATGTATATTTCAATGCAGCAGCCACATTCGCCAAGTTTGCAATCAAATTTGACTCAAACTGAACCAATGCCTCTATTTGAGGCAACAAGACTTCGTATTTTTCTTTTTTACTTTCGTTTTGCGAAACAATCAAATTTTCTGCCATACTTTTCAGTAGTTATAAACGTTCAATTAAACACTTTGATTAATCCTAAAATCATATCGACCAATCAAAATTTAGTCATCACAAAGATGCATTAATTTTCTTGTTACAACATTTCATTTTAGCAAATAGTTTCTAGCTAGAAACTAGAATATCGGAATATCCATACTTCTATTACAGATACTCCGACACCCATAAAATTGAAGAAGAAAGCATTTATAATAAATTAGATGCCAACTCAGACAATTCACTCCGTTCACCTTTAACCAGATTGATATGAGCAAAAAGCTCCTGCCCCTTCATCTTATCAATCATATAAGCTAAACCATTTGATTCAGCATCAAGATAAGGAGAATCTATTTGCTGAATATCTCCCGTAAATATCATTTTCGTATTCTCACCCGCACGCGTAATAATTGTTTTTATTTCATGAGGAGTTAGGTTTTGAGCCTCATCCACGATAAAGAATGTATCAGAAAGACTTCGCCCCCTTATATAGGCCAACGCTTCAATCACAAGTTGATTTGTCACAAACAACTCCTCCAGCTTACGCCATTCTACACTTCCCATCGGAAACTGACCTTTGATCACATTAAAATTATCGAAAAGCGGTTGCATATACGGAGCCACCTTCTGCTTTTCATCACCTGGCAAAAAGCCAATATCCTTATTCGCCAGCGACACAATAGGTCGAGCCAACAAGATTTGCTTATATTTTCCCGCTTGTTTTAGCGCAGAAGCCAAGGCCAACAAAGTCTTCCCTGTACCGGCTTTCCCTGTAATACCTACCAGTTTGATGTTGTCGTCGTTGAGCACATCCAGTGCAAAACTTTGCTCCACATTACGAGCCATAATCCCGAAGTTTGCCTCTTTAGTCACCTTTTTGATCCGATGCTCAAATGGATTATAACGCACAGGCACCGAGTTGCGATCACTCTTCAATACAAAGCACTGATTCGGCTCAAGTTTTGAAGCAAACTCAAGTTTTTCAAGCTCGATACCATCTTTCGAAGAATACAGCAAATCAATAAGAGCCGGATCAATCCCATCGAAAGTTTCATGCTCCCTTTCGAAAATATCAGTATTAATAACCTTATCTGTTATGTAATCCTCTACAGGAATCCCGAGCGACCGAGCCTTAAGCCTCAAATTGATATCTTTTGTTACTAAAATAGTAGGAGTAGTAGGATGTTTTGCTATCAAATTCAACGTCATTGACAGAATCTGATGATCATTTGTACGTTCATGAAACGAACGAGAAACACTTTCATGATATTCATCCGTTGTGATCACATACAAACGCCCTCTATCTTCACCAAGCGATGCCCCATTCGAAAAAAGATCATTCCCCGTAATCAGATCCAGCTCCCTCACAAACTCGCGAGCATTGTAATTTATTTGATCACTTCCTTTTTTAAAATGATCTAGCTCTTCGAGCACTACAATAGGCAGATAAATATCATTTTCCTGAAAGTTATTCAAGCATTTATAATCATGCAAAATAACATTTGTGTCAAGTACAAAATTCTTTTTTGTCCCCATGGCTTCAACATTTAGTAAATCATATATTTATATAACAATGTTAAGACGCAAACGATTGCGCAACACCTTTATATTTTGCATAAAAGAATAAGTATACAAGAAACTGAGTACTCATTGCAAATTCTACGGCATTCCTCGAATAAATATGCAGCAAATTCAGTACTTTTGAAACGCTTAATCAATCTATCAAAAAATAGAATTGTCATGAATTACGACGAAACATTAAACTATTTATACAATAGTGTTCCGGTATTCCAGCACATAGGAGCCGATGCATACAAGCCAGGATTGCAAAATGTGATGATATTAGATGAATCTCTGCAACATCCACATCGCAAATACAAAACAATTCACGTAGGTGGAACCAACGGAAAAGGATCCACCTCGCATACAGTCGCCGCTATATTACAAGAAGCAGGATACAAGGTTGGGTTATATACCTCACCACACCTTGTCGACTTCAGAGAGCGTATTCGTGTAGACGGTCGTATGATATCGAAAGAATTTGTAGTTTCTTTTGTAAACGAACACAAGGCAAAATTCGAAGAAGTGCAACCGTCCTTTTTCGAACTCACCATGATGCTGGCATTCACCTATTTTGCAGCACAAAAAGTAGATGTAGCCATTATTGAAGTAGGATTAGGAGGTAGACTTGATAGTACAAACATCATCAACCCCGACCTATCAATCATCACAAATATCAGCTTCGATCACATTCAGTTTCTCGGAGATACACTTGAAAAGATAGCAGCCGAAAAAGCAGGGATCATCAAGCCTCGCACCCCCATTGTTATTGGAGAAACAACCCCCGAAACACAAAAGATCTTCGAAGAAAAAGCAGCAAAAGAAAAAGCGCCGATCATCTTTGCCGAAAAAGACCATATACTTCTCGACTCTAAGATCAACGCAGACGGAAGCTGGAGCTATTACACGAGCTTGTATGGCACAATAAAAGGTCAGCTTGGCGGATTGGCTCAAGAAAAAAACACACGCACAATCTTATCAGCCATACGTGTTTTACAAGATCTCGATTACCATATAACTACAGAAGACGTCGTTGCCGGGTTTGAACACGTCATCGAATTAACAGAGCTAAAAGGTCGTTGGCAACAACTACAATGTAACCCTACTGTAGTTTGCGATACCGGTCACAACATAGGCGGAATACAATACATTATTCAGCAATTAAAGCAACAAACCTACAAGCAGCTTCGCATCGTCATTGGAATGGTCAACGACAAAGACATTAGTGGCGTATTAGCCCTTCTGCCCCAAGATGCAACCTACTATTTCACAAAGGCAACCATCAAGCGCGCCATGGATGAGCACGAGATACAAGAACTAGGAAGTAAAAACGGACTAGTAGGCACCTCCTATCCATCTGTCGACATTGCCTATCAGCAAGCATTAAAAGATGCAGATCCGGACGACCTTATTTTTGTAGGGGGAAGCAGCTTTATCGTAGCTGATCTACTATCCTATCTCGAACAGACAGAACAATCTAAAACAGCAGAATAACAAATTACGTATTATAATAAAAACTTATCCAATGAAAAATTCTAGTATCAGAGACTCTAAATCCAAAAGATGGCTCACTCTGATCATCGTATCCTTTACAATGCTCATGGGCTATTTTGTAGCCGAT
>JBOFPV010000040.1:0-193899 GCA_051660585.1 Tannerellaceae bacterium | reverse complement strand
CTTCATCATTTAGCTCTTCTGGTTTTAATATTAAGTCATTAATGACTTTTCTAAAATCTGAAGAGACTAAGCAGCTTCTATTCTTAACGATAGATTCATTTTTGCTCCATTTATTTAGAGCTTTATTATAAGCATTCTTTATTTTTCCCCAAATATCAGGAGCTATTCCATCTGAAATCTTATTTGCAACAACAGAAAGAAGTAATGGTAGTCCTAGAGTCTCGATTATACCCATAATATATTATACATATTAAATTTTTGAAAACAGACTTGATTAGCCTAAAATAGAAGGATTAGAGTTTGAGAAGTAATTTGATTATACATTGGACTCAATCTTCTCAACGTATATCTCACAACTAAACGAACCTTCAAATATAAGACTTATAGATCAATTATTCTCATGCAATTAGGTCTGTAACAATTTAATATCTTGTAGTCTATTCTTCTTTTGTATGCTCTAATTCTACAATAAGTCTTAAAGCAATCTTTAACCTACAATGTGGAAAACTGATAACAGCATTCTTATTTCACCATTCTCGTCTTCTAGATTGAGTGAATTTGCTGTTTTTGCGGGTTGAGAAAATGGGGTTCTGGGTGGATGGAAGAGGTGTTCCTTTGTGGAGGATGGGTGTTGGCAAGAGGTTGGGGGTTGAAATTGTTGATAAGTTGGGGGTGGGTGTTGAAAACCTTGCTTGGTTGTTGGAAAAAGGTCGTTTGGTTTTGGGAAAAAGCATGCAAGGTTTGCGAAAAAACCTTGTTTGGTTCTTGGAAGAAGGTTATTTGGTTTGGAAATGGTGGAAATTGCGCATGCGTGATGGCGAAATCAGGGACGCTCGGTGCGTAAATTAGGCACCGAGCGTGAGTGAAAAAAGTATTCACGGTGAGTGCGAAAAGTATTCGTGGTGAGTGTTTGCGTTTTCCATGAAGACTGTTTACTGTTATAGTGAAGACAGTTTGCCATCTTCACTATAACGCGAAAGTGTTTTCATTGAAAACGTTTGGGGTATGGGTGATGCTGCTGTTGTCAACTCGCCGTGCTTGGTTTGTGGGTGGGCGAGCGTGCGGGGTGTTTGCACGATGGCAGTGTGGAGGAGTTGGCCGCTGCAAAGTGAAAGCTCGTACAGGTTGTGGCTGTTTTTTTGCTAGTTCGTTTGGAGGGTCTTCGTTTGCAAGTTGCAAGGCTTGTAAGACACAGGGGTGCTTATGGTGACAAATGGTTGCTTTTTATTTTGTTGAGATTTTGGTCAAACCAGGATATTATAAGCCTATAATGGTGGGGTTGGGTGCAAATAACGGTGGTGATGCGGGGCTGTACCGGCAATATCGGGGTAAGTTGCCCATGGGACACCGCAAACAACTTCTATCTAAATTATACAATAAGTGGTGGGCGGTCAGGGTTTTAATTCAGCTTCATCAGGGTTTTAATACGGCTCTGGCAGGCTCAAAGTATACTTTTACAGGTTTGCTCACTTTGCTAAAGTGATTTGGGTATCGATGAAAAAAAGATAGGTTTCTTGGATTTATTTCAGTCAAAAAGAGTGCTTTCTTGTATAAATTTATACATTTGTAAAGATCCCTTAGAAAGGACCATACTCCATAATTGAAGATAGATACACCATGAATGAAGAAATAAAACAAATTGCGGAGCGCATCAAGGGTTTGCGCGAGGCGCTTGATTTGTCGCAGGTGCAAGTTGCGTATGCTTGTAACATTCCGTTGAAAGATTTTCAGCAAATCGAGTCGGGATGTTGTGATATATCTGTAAGTTTGCTGCATCAATTGGCAAAGACATATGGCGTGGAGCTTACTACGCTCATGTTTGGAGACGAGCCCAAGATGAGCTCCTTCTTCGTTACCCGCAAAGGTCAGGGACTGGCTGTAGAACGCGTGAAGGCGTATAAATATCAGTCGCTCGCTGCGGGTTTTGCAAACCGAAATGCCGATCCGTTTGTTGTAACGGTACAGCCATCGGATGCTCCGATCTTTTTAAACAATCATGCTGGACAGGAGTTTAATCTTGTGCTTTCCGGTACTATGTTGCTTGAGATAAATGGTAAAGAAATCATATTGAACGAAGGAGATAGCATCTACTTCAATGCCAATCTGCCTCACGGAATGAAAGCTCTTAACGATACGGAAGTGAAATTCTTGGCAGTAATCATCTAATCTTTTAAAAGAAAAACAGAAATGGTCGAACAATTTTTAAAGCAAACTACTTTTAAGGACCAGCGTGACTTTATCGAAAACCTCGAAATTCGCGTGCCCGAAAACTTTAACTTTGCTTACGACGTAGTAGACAAATGGGCCGAGCAGGCACCGGACAAGGTGGCGCTTTGCTGGACCAACGATCAGGGAGAACATATCAACTTTACATTTGCCGATATTAAGCGCGAAAGCGACAAAGCCGCCTCTTTTTTTCAGTCGAAAGGTATTGGACGTGGCGATATGGTAATGCTTATTCTGAAACGTAGATATGAATTCTGGTTTTCCATTATTGCACTGCACAAGATAGGTGCCGTTGTGATTCCGGCTACTCACCTGCTTACCAAGAAAGATATCGTGTACAGAAACAATGCTGCTGATATAAAGATGATTGTTTGTGTAGGCGAAGATGAGGTACTGAAGCATGTAAGCGACGCGATTGCCGATAGCAAAGCACTTGAAAGTGTAGTATCGATCGGGCCGGTCGTGCCTGAAGGATGGCTCGACTATCACCTCGAAACGGCTGCGGCTGCACCGTTTGTTAAGCCTGAACTTCCTAACGTAAACGACGATATTTCCTTATTATATTTCACCTCGGGTACTACCGGAAATCCGAAAATGGTAGCGCACGATTTTACCTATCCGTTGGGGCATATCGTGACGGCTTCGTACTGGCACAACCTGCACGAAGACTCGTTGCACCTTACACTAGCCGATACCGGTTGGGGGAAAGCGGTATGGGGAAAACTATACGGACAGTGGATTGCGGGCGCGGCTGTGTTTGTGTACGACTTTGACAAGTTTGCACCGGCCGACGTGTTGGAGATGATCGAAAAATATAACATCACTTCCTTCTGCGCGCCTCCTACGGTATTCCGTTTCCTAATTCGCGAAGATCTGACGCGTTTCAACATCTCTTCGCTGAAGTATTGCACCATTGCGGGCGAGGCTTTGAATCCGAAGGTGTATGAAGAGTTTTACCGTCTCACAGGCATTAAACTGAAAGAAGGTTTTGGCCAAACGGAGACTACGCTTACCATTGCAACTTATCCTTGGACCGAGCCTAAGCCGGGTTCGATGGGTATTCCGAATCCGCAATACGACGTGGACCTTGTGGCTCCCGACGGGCGTAGCGTGGAAGCGGGCGAACAGGGACAAATCATCATCCGTACCGACAAAAAGAAACCACTTGGTTTGTTTAAAGAGTATTATCGCAATGCCGAACTTACACACGAGGCTTGGCACGATAACGTTTATTATACCGGAGATGTTGCATGGAAAGATGAAGATGGCTACTTTTGGTTTGTGGGAAGAGCCGACGATGTAATAAAGAGTTCAGGATACCGCATTGGCCCCTTTGAAGTGGAAAGTGCGTTGATGACACACCCTGCCGTGGTAGAGTGTGCTATTACCGGTGTGCCCGATGAAATTCGCGGACAGGTGGTAAAGGCTACTATTGTATTGGCTCATGACTACAAGCATCGTGCTGATGAAGACTTGATTAAAGAGATCCAACACCATGTGAAAACGGTTACGGCTCCCTATAAGTACCCCCGTATCGTAGAGTTCGTGCCCGAACTCCCGAAAACGATCAGCGGAAAAATTAGGAGAGTAGAGATCCGGAACAATCATAAGCAGGAATAATCGGCAACAGACTTTGTCAAATGCTTATACGGTCGACTTACGAATTATAGAACAATTTAAATAGTAAGCGGTTTTTCGGAAAAGGGAGTCTCTCTTTGTACGAAAAGCCGCTTCTTTTTTTGGGGTAATAAAGCCCCTTGGGTATAACCACTGTGTGCCCCATTGAGTAATAAGGCACGCGAATGACACGATATTATATATAAACACTATGAATCGCTTTAAACGTATTGCTGTAAAGATAGGCAGCAATGTACTTACACGAAAAGATGGCTCGCTCGACATTACGCGCATGTCGGCTCTTACCGATCAGGTGGCTACGTTGCGCAATGCGGGTATCGACATCGTACTCATCTCTTCGGGGGCGGTTGCCTCGGGACGAAGCGAGGTGAAAACGACGAAGAAACTGGATTCGGTTTCGGCTCGTCAGTTGTTTTCGGCCGTGGGTCAGGCCAAGCTGATCAACCGCTACTATGAGTTGTTCCGTGAATATGGCATCACTTGCGGACAGGTGCTTACCACGAAGGAGAGTTTCGGTACGCGCCAGCACTACCTCAACCAAAAGCATTGCATGGAAGTGATGCTTGAAAACGGGGTGATTCCTATCGTGAATGAAAACGATACCATATCGGTAACGGAGCTGATGTTTACCGACAACGACGAACTTTCGGGCCTTATTGCCGCGATGATGGGCATGGATGCGCTTGTGATCTTAAGCAACGTCGACGGTATTTACAACGGCGATCCCAAAGATCCGTCTTCGCATGTGATTACCGAGATCAAGAATGGCAAGGATGTTTCTAAATACGTACAATCGGGCAAATCGGAGTTTGGCCGCGGCGGTATGCTTACCAAGTGCAATATTGCATGCAAGGTGGCCGGCGAAGGGGTGAGCGTGATTGTGGCAAACGGCAAAAAGGACAACATTCTTACCGACATCATTCTGGGCGAAAACAAGCCTACATTTACCCATTTCCTTCCTTCCGAAAAGCCTGCCTCGAACATCAAAAAGTGGATTGCACACTCTGAGAGTTTTGCCAAAGGCGAAGTGCATATCAATGCCGGTGCCAAAGAAGCGATGCTGATGCCGCAGGCTACGAGTTTGCTTTTTGTGGGTATCGAACAGATCATAGGTGATTTTGAAAAGGACGATATCGTGAAGATTATCACGGCAGAGGGCGAACAGATTGGCGTGGGCCGCTCGGCTTTCGACAGCGAAAAGGCGCGCAAACTGATCGGTGCCAAAGAAACCAAACCATTTATTCACTACGATTATTTATACATCGATTAAATACGAAAAGGACGATGAAAGATTCTGATTTGATGACGGTAGATGCGATGCTTGATCGGGCTCGCAAGGCTTCGACGGCACTGCTTACCGTGGGGCAAAAGGCGATCAATACGATCTTGAATGATGTAGCCGACGCGGCCGAAGCTGCGATTCCGTTTCTCGTCGAAGCGAATAAAAAAGACCTCGACCGCATGGACAAGGCGGATCCGCGTTACGACCGCTTGCTGCTGAACGAAGCGCGCATCAAGGCGATTGCTGCCGACATGCGCAACGTGGCGCTCCTACCCTCTCCGCTGGGTCATATCTTGAAAGAAACGGTTCGCCCCAACGGCCTGATGATTCAAAAGGTTTCTGTTCCTTTCGGGGTAATCGGTATCATATACGAAGCTCGCCCCAATGTGAGTTTCGACGTGTTTGCACTTTGCCTCAAGTCGGGCAATGCTTGCGTGCTCAAAGGGGGTAGCGACGCGGAGTTTTCAAACATTGCGATTGTTTCGATCATCCGCGAAGTACTCCAAAAGCACAATCTTCCGGCAGAGGTATGCACCTTGCTTCCGGCCGATCGTGAGGCTACGGCCGCACTGCTCAATGCGGTGGGCAAAGTGGATTTGGTGATTCCGCGCGGCAGTCAGTCGCTGATCAATTTTGTGCGCGACAATGCCAAGGTTCCGGTGATTGAAACGGGCGCGGGCATTTGTCATACCTACTTTGATCAGTATGGCGACAAAGCGAAAGGTCGCGAAATTGTGAATAATGCCAAGACGCGCAGGGTGAGTGTTTGCAATGCGTTGGATTGTTTGGTGATTCACACATCGAGAGTCGATGATTTACCTTATATTTGTGGCTTGCTTATGGAGCATAATGTTGTTATTTTTGCCGATAAGCCGGCATACGACGCCCTCAAAGGTTCTTATCCTGACGATTTGCTTTGCGAAGCGACTCCTTCGAGTTACGGAACAGAGTTTCTCGACTACAAGATGAGTATAAAGACGGTGCAGTCTGTAGAGCAGGCGTTGGAACATATCGCACAATATAGCTCGAAGCACAGCGAGGCCATCGTAACCGAAAATGAGGAAATGGCTGCGTTGTTCCTAAACTTGGTGGATGCTGCTTGTGTATATCACAATACTTCGACGGCATTTACCGATGGGGCTCAGTTTGGTCTGGGCGCCGAAATTGGAATTAGCACACAAAAACTACACGCGCGCGGTCCAATGGGGTTGGAAGAACTGACCTCGTACAAATATAAAGTGATTGGCAACGGGCAGGTTAGAGATAAGTAACATACTAAAAGGTCTTACATGAAAAATTTTACTTGCGTACAAGATTTAGGCTACCTTAAGGGGGCATTGGACGAAGCGTTTGAGATCAAAGCCGACAAGTTTCGCTTTGATACATTGGGTAAGAACAAAACCCTGCTGATGATTTTCTTTAATTCAAGTTTGCGTACACGCTTGAGTACTCAAAAGGCGGCGATGAACCTGGGCATGAATACCATGGTGCTCGACGTGAATCAGGGTGCTTGGAAACTGGAAACCGAACGTGGCGTGATTATGGATGGCGACAAGCCTGAGCATATTCTCGAAGCGATTCCGGTGATGGGTTCGTATTGCGATATTATCGGCGTGCGCTCGTTTGCCCGTTTCGAAAGCAAAGAAGAGGATTACAACGAGGTTATCATCAACCAGTTTATCAAATACTCGGGCCGTCCGGTATTCAGCATGGAGGCTGCGACAAGACACCCGCTGCAAAGTTTTGCCGACTTGATTACGATCGAGGAGTATAAGAAGACCGAACGTCCGAAGGTGGTGCTTACTTGGGCTCCGCATCCGCGTGCACTTCCGCAGGCAGTACCCAACTCGTTTGCAGAGTGGATGAACGCGACCGACTATGACTTTGTGATTACACATCCGAAGGGATATGAATTGGATCCGAAGTTTGTAGGAAACGCAACGGTAGAATACGATCAACGTAAGGCTTTTGAAGGGGCCGACTTTATCTATGCCAAGAACTGGGCTGCTTACCAAGATCCGCACTACGGGGAGATCTTGAGTACCGACCGCAGTTGGACGGTAGATGCCGAAAAGATGGCGCTTACCAACAATGCTTACTTTATGCACTGCTTGCCGGTACGTCGCAACATGATTGTGACCGACGACGTGATTGAGAGTCCTCAGTCGCTGGTAATCCCGGAAGCTGCTAATCGCGAAATTTCTGCTCAAACAGTGTTAAAGCGTATGCTTGAAGCAATCCGATAAAATTACTTGCCAGTATAGATTGAGAGCCTTTTGGAGCTGATGCTTCGAAAGGCTTTTTTTATGTTTTTGAGATGGTATTGATCGAGACGTATTTTTGAATAATTGATCTCTCGAATAAATAACCGTATCTAAATTGTAGCTTATTATAGATAATAACCTTTTAGGAATAAGGTTAATCATACGATCCTTTGTAATTATACTTTTTTGTCACGTAAAAATTTTCTTATGAGAATAACTTTTTAGAATATTAATATAAACTTTATTCGAAATAAAGAAAAAGTCGGCTTCTTGACAATGCAAAGCCGACTCAATTTTCTACATATTAGAAAAATATTACTATTTATTATTTTTCTTATGCATCTCCTTTTTCAAAAGAAATTACTTCTTCGTGCGGTGTGTAAAGTGAAATTTCACCTACTTGTTTTTCATATTGTGCAATGTTTTCTTGCAATAACATTGCTAGGCGCTTTGCGTTTTCCGGTGTCATAATAACACGAGATTTCACATTAGCAGCAGGAACGCCAGGTAGCAAGCTTACAAAATCCATTACAAACTCTGAAGATGAATGCGCGATGATAGCTAAATTTGCATAAGTACCTTGAGCAACTTCCGGAGAAAGCTCAATCTTGATGTCGTTGTTTTGTTTATTCATGACTTTATTATTAGTTCCACAAATATATATAAAAAAAAAACGGCTACCTTCTCAGGCAACCGTTTTCAGGATGTTTTCAATTCTTTAGACCAATGTATAAAACTTATTTGTAATGTATTTTGACGTTTTAGTTAAGGATTGATTATACTATGTATTCATTCCATCTATTAGACATTGCAAATGTAATACCTAAAAATATAACTCGCAAATACTTTCAGAATTATTTCTGATACTTTTTCGACAAAACATACAATTGTATTAGGTATTTCCTATTTTCTACAATAAATAAGCACAGCAATTATACTTATTTCTGTATTCTTTAGGGGTCATTTCTTTACGCTTTAAGAATAACCGATTAAAATTAGAAATATTCGTGAAACCACAGCGATAACAAATTTCTGATATCGAATCGTTTGTATCAATCAATGCTTGAGACACGTATTCAAGGCGTATATCTGTAAACAGGTCTATAAATGTCCTGTTTACATGACGCTTAAGCATGCGTGTGAAGGTTACTTCTGTCATTCCGAATCGTGCGGCCACATCGCTCACTCGTAAATCAGATTGATAGTTTTCATGCAAAAAAGCGAATATTTTCTCAACAATTAATCGCTCTCCTACCTCATATTCATCACATTTGAGCCCCGTTCCTAATATTCTGTAATCTTTAGATTCTGATAATTTATGAAGCATGTAGATCAGTTTCAAGAACTTACAAAACTCATTATCTTCACTCACGATTTCATCCAGAGAACCAGAAACGGATTGATAATCACTATAAGAAAATACTATTCCGTGCTCAGCATCATTCTTCATCTTCTCAATCGTATTGAAAAGTCGTTTGTTTTTTACGCTATCGAAGATCGACTGATGAAACTTGATGGAAGTGACATGTACATGCTGCATATTAATTGCAGGGTAAAAATAGGTATGCGGACAATTGCCCGAAACAAGTATTAAATCCTTATCGCCGATTTCTTCTGTAGAATCGGCTACAATTCGCTTCGCACCGTTTGCTCCTTCAACCAAAATCAACTCATACTCGGGATGGGTATGAACAGGATATGTCAAACTTAGTATCTTGTTCTTAACAACAAGGAAGCAATCTTCATTTGATAACTTTGCAGCTTCACGCAAAACAGAGATGGTATGCATGTCTGAAGTATTTCTTAAAACTCAATTCTTGAAACAATCGGATTATGATCGGATAGATATAATCCATTGTGCGTCTCGGTAATAATACCGTGAGAAATAACCTTTATATTATCAGAAACAAAGATATAATCTATAATGTTGCGTTTTGCCTGATCCAATCGACCGAAGTCGTGAAAGGTCCAATCGGGCCCATATACAATGGATGCTTTTATACGTGAGTCTGTAAGGTGATTAGGATTTGTTATATCTGTTATGATTTTGATAGGCTCCTCGTCGATGGTTGCATTGAAGTCGCCGGTTACAACAATAGGGTTTCCTTTGCTCAACTCCTTGGCTTTGTCTAATAATAGATTGGCACTATTACGACGTGCTACTTGTCCTTCGTGATCGAAGTGAGTATTCATAAATAGAAACTTCTCCTTGGTTGCTTTGTCTTGCATCAATGCCCAAGTTACTACACGCTCACATGCAGCATCCCACCCTTTTTTACCAACAGCATGGATGTCTTCAGCCAACCAAAATGTGCCGCTATCAAGGATCTTGAACTGATCTTTTTTGTAAAAGATTGCACTGTATTCTCCCTTGGTCTTTCCGTCTTCTCGCGCCACTCCAATTGTTGCGTATCCGGGAAGTGCCGACTGCATGTCTTGTAGTTGATGATGCAATACCTCCTGCGTACCTACAATGTCTGCATCGTAAAATTTAATGGCGTTGGCGGCAAACTCTTTCCTATTACCCCAGTTGTGCGGAGCATCTGAAGGATTGTCATAACGAATGTTGAACGTCATCACGTTTAATTGCTCTTTTTGTGCAAATAAAGAAGTGGATAAAAGTGCCGATAGGCCCAGTGTTAGAATTGACTTGTTCATCATTAAATGTATTAAGTTAAGATGATATTAAGATTAGAGAATACGAAGATAAATTATAATGAGGAGGTTTGAAATGATTTGTTTAAAAACTTAAATAAGAATTTAAAGAGCGCAATGGTCTTTCTGACTATATATGTGAAAGCAATGTACCTTTACCGATAAGAAATACAACGGGTAACCACAAAAAAAAAGGGATGCCTATTTCTAGACATCCCTTCTTATTAAACCAATAAATGGTTCTATTTATTCTTCAACAGCTTTCAAATCGACAACATTCTTGCGGTTTGCAAAGATACGATCGAAATCGTCTTTAGCGCCAACTACAAGCTTCTCGAATTCGCGTTGTCCTGTACCGGCTGGAATCAAGTGACCGCAAATAACGTTCTCTTTCAAACCTTCCAGTCTATCAACTTTACCGTTGATAGCAGCTTCGTTCAGTACTTTTGTTGTTTCCTGGAACGATGCAGCAGACATAAAGCTTGTTGTTTGAAGTGCCGCTCTTGTGATACCTTGAAGGATCTGATTTGCAGTTGCAGGAATTGCATCTCTTACTTCAACAAGTTTCATATCACGACGCTTCAACATACTGTTCTCATCACGAAGTTTACGTGCAGTTACAATCTGACCTGGTTTCAATGTTTGAGAATCACCTGCTTCTATGACAACTTTCTTGCCCCAGATACGGTCGTTCTCTTCCATGATGTCGTGCTTGTCAACAATTTGAGTTTCCAAGAAACGAGTATCACCCGGATCAACAACTTCAACTTTACGCATCATCTGACGTACAATTACCTCAAAGTGTTTATCATTGATTTTTACACCTTGTAGACGATATACGTCCTGAACCTCATTCACGATATATTCTTGTACTGCCGTAGGACCTTTGATCGCTAGGATATCAGATGGAGTTGTAGCACCGTCTGACAAAGGCATACCTGCACGTACGTAGTCGTTTTCTTGAACAAGGATTTGTTTTGACAATGGAACCATGTACTTCTTAACTTCACCAGTTTTTGAAGTAACAATGATTTCACGGTTACCGCGTTTGATCTTACCGAACGAAACTTCACCGTCGATTTCAGAAACGACAGCTGGATTCGATGGGTTACGAGCCTCGAACAACTCAGTAACACGTGGAAGACCCCCTGTGATATCACCCGCTTTACCTACTGCGCGTGGAATCTTAACAAGTACTTCACCGGCTTTGATCATATCTCCTTCTTCTTTCACTACGTGAGCTCCAAGAGGAAGTGCGTATGTTTTCAAGTAACCACCATTGTCGGCGCAAATGTGTGCAGAAGGTACCTTTGTTCTGTCTTTAGATTCGATAATAATCTTCTCTTTAAGACCTGTTGTTTCGTCAGACTCAACCTTACAAGTTACATTGTCGATCAAGCTTTCGAACTGAACCTTACCGGCAACCTCTGATACGATAACTGCGTTGAATGGGTCCCATTCGATGATGACATCACCTTTTTTCACAGTCGCGCCATTGTCGAAGTAAAGTTTAGCACCATAAGGAACGTTGTGTGTTACCAATACGATTTTCGTATTTGGATCAACGATTCTCATTTCAGCCAAACGGCTTACAACCACCATGTGTTTCTTGCCCAACTCGTCTTGAGCGTTTACAGCTCTCAACTCATCGATTTCAAGAATACCATCGTATTTCGAAGTTACATTATTTTCTGCTGCAATGTTAGATGCGATACCCCCAACGTGGAACGTACGAAGTGTAAGCTGCGTACCAGGCTCACCGATAGATTGTGCTGCGATTACACCAACCGCTTCACCTCTTTGAACCAAACGTCCTGTTGCAAGGTTACGTCCGTAACACTTACCACAAACACCTTTTTTAGACTCACAAGTCAATACCGAACGTATTTCTACGCGCTCGATTGGAGAGTCTTGAATCTTCTTAGCAATGTCTTCTGTGATTTCTTCACCTGAGTGAACAAGCACTTCGCCTGTCATTGGGTGCTGAACATCGTGTACAGAAACACGACCAAGGATTCTTTCATATAGAGAAGCAACGACATCTTCGTTGTTCTTAAGTTCTGTGCAAACAAGACCACGTAGTGTACCACAGTCTTCTTCGTTGATGATCACATCTTGTGAAACGTCAACAAGACGACGTGTAAGATAACCTGCATCGGCTGTTTTCAAAGCGGTATCCGCAAGACCCTTACGAGCACCGTGGGTAGAGATAAAGTACTCAAGTACCGAAAGTCCTTCTTTAAAGTTAGAAAGGATCGGGTTTTCGATAATTTGACCACCTTCTGCACCACTCTTTTGAGGTTTAGCCATCAAACCACGCATACCTGAAAGCTGGCGAATCTGTTCTTTCGAACCACGGGCACCAGAGTCAAGCATCATGTAGATTGAGTTGAATCCTTGGTTATCGCTCGAAATTTGCTTCATCAAGATGTTTGACAATTTCGAGTTTACGTGTGTCCACGTATCAATGATTTGGTTGTAACGTTCGTTGTAAGTGATGAAACCCATGCTATAGTTAGCAAGAATTTGTTCCACTTCTTCGTAACCTTCTTTTACCAACTCATCTTTTTCTTCTGGGATAATAACGTCGGCAAGGTTGAATGACAAACCACCCTTGAACGCCATTTGATAACCCAAATCTTTAATGTCATCCAAGAATTGTGCTGTACGAGCTACACCACATACTTTGATAACATTACCGATGATATCACGAAGAGATTTCTTTGAAAGAATTTCATTCAAGTAACCTACTTCTTTTGGTACGAATTGATTTACAATAATACGACCTACAGAAGTTTCAATCATATGATTGATAAAGTTACCGTTTTCATCTACGTCGTGAACATATACTTTCACAGGAGCATGAATAGAAACTTTCTTCTCGTTATAAGCGATCATCGCTTCTTCGTGTCCGTAGAAAATAAGACCTTCACCCATAGCACCCGGACGTAGCTTGGTAATGTAGTAAAGACCAAGCACCATGTCCTGAGAAGGAACGGTAATCGGAGCACCGTTAGCAGGGTTAAGGATATTGTGAGATCCAAGCATCAACATTTGTGCTTCTAATACAGCTTCGTTACCAAGAGGCAAGTGAACCGCCATCTGGTCACCGTCGAAGTCGGCATTGAAGGCCGAACATGAAAGTGGGTGAAGCTGAATAGCTTTTCCTTCAATCATTTTAGGTTGGAAAGCCTGAATACCTAAACGGTGAAGAGTCGGGGCACGGTTGAGCAGAACTGGATGTCCTTTCATTACGTGTTCTAAGATATCCCAGACAACAGGCTCTTTACGGTCTACGATTTTCTTCGCAGATTTTACTGTTTTTACAATACCACGCTCGATCAATTTACGGATCACAAATGGTTTATAAAGCTCAGCAGCCATGTTTTTAGGAAGACCACACTCGTGCATCTTAAGTTCAGGACCTACAACGATTACCGAACGAGCAGAGTAGTCAACACGTTTACCTAACAAGTTTTGACGGAAACGACCTTGCTTACCTTTCAAGCTATCAGAAAGAGATTTCAACGGACGATTAGCGTCTGTTTTAACCGCACTTGATTTTCTTGAGTTGTCAAACAATGAGTCTACCGCTTCTTGAAGCATACGCTTCTCGTTACGCAAGATAACTTCAGGAGCCTTAATTTCGATCAAACGTTTCAAACGATTGTTACGGATGATAACGCGACGATAAAGGTCATTTAAGTCTGAAGTAGCGAAACGTCCACCATCAAGAGGTACAAGAGGACGAAGTTCTGGTGGAATAACAGGAACAACCTGTACTACCATCCACTCCGGACGATTGCGACCTTTTGAAGCGCGGAAAGATTCAACAACTTGAAGACGTTTCAACGCTTCGTTTTTACGTTGTTGAGATCCATCAGTACTAGCACGGTGGCGAAGTTCGTATGAAAGAGTATCTAGATCAAGGCGAGCCAATAGATCATAGATTGCTTCAGCACCGATTTTAGCGATGAATTTATTAGGGTCATTGTCATCAAGCATTTGATTTTCTCTTGGAAGAGTATCTAGGATTTGTAGATATTCTTCTTCAGAAAGAAGATCGTATGCAGATACGCCTTCAGCTGTACCCGCTTGAATAACAACGTAACGTTCATAGTAAATAATAGAATCAAGTTTCTTTGTAGGAATACCTAACAAATAACCGATTTTATTAGGAAGCGAGCGGAAGTACCAGATGTGAGCAACAGGCACAACAAGGTGAATGTGTCCCATACGTTCACGACGTACTTTCTTTTCTGTAACTTCCACACCACAACGGTCACACACAATACCTTTGTAACGAATTCTTTTATACTTTCCACAGTGGCATTCGTAGTCACGAACCGGACCAAAAATACGTTCGCAGAAAAGACCGTCACGCTCAGGTTTATAGGTACGATAGTTGATTGTTTCCGGCTTTAATACCTCACCACTTGAGTTTTCCAAGATTTCCTCAGGTGATGCTAAACCGATTGATATTTTGGTAAAGTTACTCTTTATCTTAGTTTCTTTTCTAAAAGCCATATTATTTGTTTATAAAGAGTTATCTGATATATAAGAGGACAAGCCCTTGTTCAGAGCTCATCCTCAAAATCTATAAGAATTAATCAAGTGAGATACTTAAACCAAGACCTCTAAGTTCGTGCAACAACACGTTTAGAGATTCCGGAATACCAGCAGGTGGCATTGGTTCACCCTTAACAATCGCTTCATAAGCTTTAGAACGGCCAACAACGTCGTCCGACTTAATTGTAAGGATTTCTTGTAGGATGTGAGCAGCACCGAATGCTTCAAGTGCCCAAACCTCCATCTCTCCGAAACGCTGACCACCAAACTGAGCTTTACCACCAAGAGGTTGTTGCGTAATCAAAGAGTAAGGACCAATAGAACGTGCGTGCATCTTATCATCAACCATGTGGCCAAGTTTAAGCATGTACACAACACCTACAGTTGCCGGTTGGTCAAAACGCTCACCGGTTCCACCATCATAAAGGTAAGATTTACCATAACGAGGTACACCAGCTTTGTCTGTCCATTCGTTCAAGTCATCGATACTAGCACCATCAAAGATAGGAGTAGCAAACTTCAAGTTTAAGTTTGTACCTGCCCATCCAAGAACAGTTTCAAAAATCTGACCAAGGTTCATACGAGAAGGTACACCCAGAGGATTCAAACAGATATCAACCGGAGTTCCATCTTCCAAGAATGGCATATCTTCTTGACGAACGATTTTCGATACGATACCTTTGTTACCGTGTCGACCCGCCATCTTATCACCAACCTGGATCTTACGTTTCTTAGCAATGTAAACTTTTGCCATTTGAACGATACCTGTTGGTAACTCGTCACCGATAGTCAAATCGAACTTTCTACGACGCAAGTCAGAATCAAGTTCTTTATATTTCTTCAAATAATTCAAGATAACTTGCTTGATAAGCTCGTTCTTGTGGTTATCTGTAGTCCACTTGCTCACTTGGATTGCATTATAATCCAATTCGCTCAACGCTTTGTGAGAGAACTTAGCACCCTTAGGAATAATCTCGGTGTTCATATAGTCTTTCACACCTTGAGAAGTCTTACCTGAAGTAAGGATCACTAACTTATCAATAAGGGCCACTCTAAGTTCGGCCATCTTAGTTTCGTACTCTTCATCAAGTTTAGGAAGAATAGCCTTGTCAGATAGACGAGACTTTCTCTTCTTAACAGCTTTAGAGAAAAGATTTGTTCCGATAACAACACCGTTAAGAGATGGAGAAGCTTTCAATGAAGCATCTTTCACATCACCGGCTTTGTCACCAAAGATTGCACGAAGAAGTTTCTCTTCCGGAGAAGGATCCGATTCTCCTTTTGGAGTAATCTTACCGATAAGAATATCACCCGGACGGATTCTAGCACCCACACGAACAATACCTCTTTCATCTAGATCTTTTGTTGCTTCCTCGCTAACGTTAGGAATATCAGAAGTAAGTTCTTCCATTCCTCGTTTAGTTTCACGTACTTCAAGAATGTACTCATCAACGTGAACAGAAGTAAAGATATCCTCACGAACCATACGCTCGTTCAATACGATCGCATCCTCGAAGTTATATCCTTTCCAAGGCATATATGCAACACGAACGTTACGTCCTAGTGCAAGTTCTCCTTGTTGAGTAGAGTAACCTTCAGTTAAGATTTCACCTGCAACTACACGTTGACCTGTACGGCAAATAGGACGTAAGTCAACAGTTGTACTTTGGTTCGTTTTTCTAAACTTAGGGATATTATATGTTTTAATTGAATCTTCGAAGCTTACAAACTCCGCATCTTCAGATCTATCATATTTAATCTTAATGCAAGTTGCATCAACAAATACAATTTCACCTTCACCTTCAGCAGCAATTTGCGTACGAGAGTCGCTAACCAATTGTCTTTCGATACCTGTACCTACAATCGGAGCATCTACTCTCAACAAAGGAACTGCCTGGCGCATCATGTTAGATCCCATCAACGCACGGTTCGCATCATCATGCTCAAGGAAAGGAATCAAAGACGCTGCAATAGAAGCAATCTGTGTAGGAGAAACGTCCATCAAGTTAACTTCATCTGGAGTTACTAGTGGGAAGTCACCCTCTTGTCTTGCTTTTACGCGAGAACGGATAAATGTACCATCATTATTGATAGGAGCATTACCCTGCGCAATGATTTGTCCTTCTTCTTCCTCTGCTGTCAAATAATCGATACCTTCTGTAGTAACGTCAACAACACCATTCGTAACTTTACGATAAGGAGTGATGATGAAACCAAGGTCATTGATTTTTGCATACACACAAAGAGACGAGATCAAACCGATATTTGGTCCCTCTGGAGTTTCAATAGGACACAAACGACCATAGTGAGTATAGTGAACGTCACGAACCTCGAAACCAGCACGCTCTCTTGAAAGACCACCAGGCCCAAGAGCAGACATACGACGCTTGTGAGTAATCTCAGCAAGAGGGTTTGTTTGGTCCATGAACTGAGACAATGCATTCGTTCCGAAGAATGAATTAACAACCGATGAGATTGTTTTAGCATTGATCAAATCAATCGGAGTAAACACCTCGTTATCGCGCACATTCATACGTTCGCGAACTGTACGAGCCATACGAGCAAGACCTACACCAAATTGGTTATAAAGTTGCTCACCTACAGTACGTACACGACGGTTACTCAAGTGGTCGATATCATCAACAATCGCTTTCGAGTTGATCAACTCGATTAGGTATTTGATGATCTCGATAATATCTTCTTTAGTAAGAACTTTTACATCGGCGCTCGTTGTCAAATTCAACTTTCTGTTGATTCTGTAACGACCTACTTCACCTAAATCATATCTCTTATCAGAGAAGAAAAGATTAGTAATAACTTCACGTGCACTTGCCTCATCAGCAGGTTCTGCGTTACGAAGTTGACGATATATATAAAGAACAGCCTCTTTTTCAGAGTTACTTGGATCTTTTTGTAGCGTATTGTAAATAATCGCGAAATCAGATGAGTTCAAGTCTTCTTTGTGAAGAAGGATATTTTGAACACCCGACTCAAGGATTGCTTCAAGATGATCAGCATCAAGAACAGTTTCACGATCAATGATCACTTCATTACGTTCAATTGAAACTACCTCACCTGTATCTTCATCTACAAAGTCTTCCACCCAAGTCTTCAAAACGCGGGCTGCAAGTTTTCTGCCAAGAAGTTTCTTAAGATTTGTTTTATTCACCTTAACCTCTTCGGCCAAGTTGAATATCTCAAGAATGTCTCTATCACTCTCAAAGCCGATCGCTCTAAGAAGCGTTGTTACCGGAAGCTTTTTCTTTCTATCGATGTAAGCATACATCACATTATTGATGTCGGTAGCAAACTCGATCCACGAACCTTTGAAAGGAATAATACGTGCAGAATAAAGCTTAGTACCGTTGGCGTGAGTACTTTGTCCGAAGAATACACCAGGTGAACGATGCAACTGCGAAACAACCACACGTTCAGCCCCGTTTATCACGAAAGTACCCCTATCCGTCATATAAGGAATAGGCCCCAAATACACATCCTGAATCACTGTATCAAAATCTTCATGATCAGGATCTGTACAATACAGTTTTAATTTAGCCTTCAAAGGAACGCTATATGTAAGGCCTCTTTCGATACACTCATCTATCGAGTAGCGAGGAGGATCAATGTAGTAGTCAAGGAACTCCAACACGAAATTGTTACGAGTATCTGCAATTGGGAAATTTTCTGCAAATACCTTATACAACCCCTCGTTATTTCTTTGTTCCGGAGGAGTATCTAGTTGAAGAAAGTCTTTAAATGACTTTAATTGTACTTCGAGAAAATCCGGATATTGTAGTGGGAATTTAACCGAAGCAAAATTAATTCTTGGGTTTACAGCTGTTGAAGACATCTATTCAGAAATTAATTGAACTTAATGAAACTATAGACACAAAAAGGTTAAGAATCTCCGAAACGAAGATTCTTAACCAAATTACCTGCGTTACAGGTTATATTATTTAAGTTCAACCTCTGCGCCAGCTTCTACTAGAGAATTTTTCAACGCTTCAGCTTCTTCTTTGCTTACACCTTCTTTGATGTTACATGGAGCACCATCAACGATATCTTTAGCTTCTTTCAAACCAAGACCTGTAAGTTCTTTAACAAGTTTAACGATAGCTAATTTGTTAGCACCAGCTGCTTTCAACACTACGTCGAAAGAAGTTTTCTCAGCTGCAGCTTCAGCAGCAGGAGCAGCAGCAACAGCAACAGCTGCAGCAGCAGGTTCGATACCGTACTCGTTCTTTAGGATTTCAGCAAGTTCGTTAACTTCCTTTACGGTCAAGTTTACTAATTGTTCTGCAAAAGCTTTCAAATCTGCCATTTTTGTATGATTTTAATGATTTACTAATCTAGTTATATGAATAAATTATCTTTCTGCAAGAGTTGTTAAAACTCCATGAATTGTCTGTCCACCTGATGATAGAGCTGAAATAACGTTCTTCGCTGGAGATTGAAGCAACATAATAACGTCGCCAATAAGTTCTTCTCTGCTCTTGATGTTTACAAGTGCGTCTAATTGATCAGCACCAACGTAAACACATTCTTGAACGTAAGCCGCTTTTAATTCAGGTTTACCAGCTTCTTTAGCGAACGCTTTGATCAATTTAGCCGGAGCGTTTGCTGTTTGTGAGAACATCACAGCTGTATTGCCTTTCATTGCTGAAACTAGTCCAGAGAAATCTCCTTCGATAGTTCCTAGAGCTTTTTCAAGCAAAGTGTTCTTTACAACCATCATCTTCACCTCACTCTTGAAACACTCTCTTCTAAGTGCTGACGTCTTCTCAGCATCTAGTGCCTCGATGTTAGTCAGATAGAAGTTACCGTATTCCTGAATGGTTGAAGCAATTTGTTCTATAATAGCACTTTTTTCTTCCTTTCTCATAACTTCTCAATTGTTTTAATTTTCTTCAACTGATTTAGGGTCAATTTTGATACCCGGGCTCATAGTACTTGAAAGAAAGATGCTCTTAATATATGTACCTTTAGCAGCTGATGGTTTAAGTTTAATAAGCGTAGAAACGAATTCCTTAGCATTATCACGGATTTGATCTTCTGTGAATGAAACTTTACCGATTGAAGCGTGAACGATACCAGTTTTGTCAACTTTGAAGTCGATTTTACCTTGTTTCACTTCTTTAACCGCGTTACCAACTTCGTTAGTAACTGTTCCACTCTTTGGGTTTGGCATCAAACCACGAGGACCCAAAACGCGTCCTAGAGCACCAATCTTACCCATGATTGAAGGCATTGTAATGATAACATCGATATCAGTCCAACCACCTTTAATCTTGTCGATATATTCGTCCAACCCTACATAGTCAGCGCCAGCAGCAAGTGCTTCAGCTTCCTTGTCAGGTGTACATAATGCAAGAACCCTAACCTGCTTACCTGTTCCGTGAGGTAGTGAAACCACACCTCTCACCATTTGGTTAGCTTTACGTGGGTCAACACCTAGACGCACATCAACATCAACAGAAGAATCAAACTTAGTAGTTGTGATTTCTTTTACCAATGCAGAAGCTTCTTTAAGTGTATAAGATTTCCCAGCTTCAATTTTGCCTAAAGCTAACTTTTGATTTTTTGTAAGTTTACTCATTCTAATTGAAGTTTATTAATTTAACTCCGGGAATTCTCCTTTAACGGTGATACCCATACTTCTAGCTGTACCAGCAACCATAGTCATAGCTGACTTTAGTGTGAAACAGTTCAAGTCTACCATTTTGTCTTCAGCGATAGCTTTCACCTGATCCCAAGTAATTTCTGCGATCTTTTTACGGTTTGGCTCTGCAGATCCACTCTTAGCCTTTGTTACTTCTAACAATTGAATAGGCACAGGAGGAGTCTTAACAACAAAGTCGAAAGACTTGTCAGCATAGTAAGTAATTACCACAGGTAAAATCTTACCAGCTTTGTCCTGAGTTCTGGCATTAAATTGCTTGCAAAACTCCATAATGTTAATACCCTTAGAACCTAAAGCAGGTCCAACAGGGGGAGAAGGATTTGCTGCCCCTCCTTTAATCTGCAATTTGATTTGTCCAGCAACTTCTTTAGCCATTTTTCTAAAATTTTAGATTATAACACGTAACTAAAGAGCTAAATTCAGCGTAACCTGAAGTTACTCTTTTTCAACTTGCATATAGCCGAGCTCCAACGGAGTTTTACGGCCAAAAACCTTAACCATTACCTTAAGCTTCTTCTTTTCGGTATTGATTTCTTCGATAATTCCGGTAAATCCGCTAAACGGACCGAAATTGATCTTAACGTTTTCACCAACCATGAATTGTACATCCAACTCTTCTTGTTGTTCCTGCAACTCATCGACAGTGCCGAGAATGCGGGCAACCTCTGAAGGTCTTAATGGAACCGGAGTATCCGTTCCACCTAAAAAGCCAATAACATTGGGGATGTTTCTTAATCGGTGAGAGACTTCACCAACCAAAGCTGCTTCTACTAATACATAACCTGGCAAATAGGCACGTTCTTTAACTACCTTTTTGCCATTGCGTACAGAGTAAACCTTTTCGGTTGGAATCAAAACCTGTGCTACGTAATCTCCAAGATCTGTATTCTTAATTTCAGCTTCAAGATACTCTCTTACTTTATTCTCCTTACCACTAATGGCACGAAGCACATAAAATTTCTTTTCAAATTCAGACATATCTCAAATAAAATTAGAAGATCTTTTCGTAGAAGAAACGCATCACATTTTCAAAGCCTAAGTCAACAACGGCGATCATCGCTGCAATAATAAGGGAAGCTAGCATTACCACAACAGCACTGTTTGACAGCTCGTTTCTTGAGGGCCAAGATACCTTATATACAAGTTCGTTATAAGATTCCTTAATATATGTAGTTATCTTCTTCATTGAATCTATAGATTTTTGCACGGGTCGAGAGACTCGAACTCCCGACACTCGGTTTTGGAGACCGATGCTCTACCAACTGAGCTAGACCCGTAGAAAATAAGCCGGCGGTAAAACCGGCTTATTAAATATGGAGATTGTTATTAGTCTAACAATTCTGTGATCTGACCTGCACCTACTGTACGACCACCTTCACGGATAGCGAAACGTAGACCTACGTTACAAGCTACTGGATAGATAAGATCTACAGTGATAGTCAAGTTGTCACCTGGCATAACCATTTCAGTTCCTTCTGGAAGAGTGATCTCACCAGTTACGTCAAGAGTACGTAGGTAGAACTGAGGACGGTATTTGTTGTGGAATGGAGTGTGACGTCCACCTTCTTCTTTTTTCAAGATATAAACCTCAGCTTTGAATCTTGTGTGAGGAGTTACTTTACCTGGGTGGCAAATAACCATACCACGTTTGATTTCAGCTTTGTCGATACCACGAAGTAGAAGACCAACGTTGTCACCTGCTTGACCTTCGTCAAGAATCTTACGGAACATTTCAACACCAGTTACAACTGATTTCTTAGGCTCAGAACCAAGACCGATGATTTGTACCTCTTCACCAGATTTGATGATACCTGTTTCGATACGACCTGTTGCTACAGTACCACGACCTGTGATAGAGAACACGTCTTCAACTGGCATCAAGAATGGTTTATCAACGTCACGTGGAGGAAGTGGAATCCATGTATCAACAGCGTTCATAAGTTCCATGATCTTATCTTCCCATTGTTCGATACCGTTCAAACCACCAAGTGCAGAACCACGGATAACTGGAGTATTGTCACCGTCGAATTCGTAGAATGAAAGAAGTTCTCTCATTTCCATTTCAACAAGTTCCAACATCTCTTCGTCGTCAACCATGTCACATTTGTTCATGAACACAACTAGTTTAGGTACGTTTACCTGACGAGCTAGAAGGATGTGCTCACGAGTTTGAGGCATAGGACCATCTGTTGCAGCTACCACGATAATAGCACCGTCCATCTGAGCAGCACCAGTTACCATGTTCTTTACGTAGTCGGCGTGTCCTGGACAGTCAACGTGCGCGTAGTGACGGTTTTCTGTTTCGTACTCAACGTGAGCAGTGTTGATAGTAATACCTCTTTCTTTTTCTTCTGGTGCGTTATCGATCTGATCGAATGATTTCAATTCAGAAAGACCTTTCTTTGCCAAAACTGTAGTAATAGCAGCAGTCAAAGTAGTTTTACCGTGGTCAACGTGACCGATCGTACCAATGTTTACGTGTGGCTTCGATCTGTTAAAATGTTCTTTTGCCATAACTTAATAGTTCTTTATTTGATTAATGATCATATCCTAAACAAAAAAAATGAGCCGATGACGGGATTTGAACCCGTGACCTCTTCCTTACCAAGGAAGTGCTCTACCCCTGAGCTACATAGGCAACAAAAGAGCGGGAAACGGGGCTCAAACCCGCGACCCTCAGCTTGGAAGGCTGATGCTCTATCAACTGAGCTATTCCCGCATACAAAATCAAAGAAGTGGGCAGTGAAGGATTCGAACCTCCGAAGGTGTTACCAGCTGAGTTACAGTCAGCCCCATTTGGCCACTCTGGAAACTGCCCTTCTATCTTCTTTTCTTTTGAGCCTCTTGTCGGATTCGAACCAACGACCCCGAGATTACAAATCACGTGCTCTGGCCAACTGAGCTAAAGAGGCAAAACTAAAAGCTTATAAGAAAGCCGTTTCAAGTCGTAGTTACGTCCCTGAAACGGCTGCAAAATTATAGATTAAATTTTAATCACCAAACATTTTGCGAATATTTTTTACGCGTTGCGCATTTTTTCTTTGTATTTACCTAACTGTTTAGCTAACGCATCCACAACCAAGTCGATAGCTTCCTCAAACGTATCACACACTTTTTCAGCGAATAATTCGTCATTCTTCACCAACAACTTAATCGATGCTTCTTTGTTTAAAGCCGACTCGGGTTTTACAACTCTTAGAACTACATCGGCCTCTACTATACCATCGTAAATATGATCAAGCTTAGATACTTTCTTTGTAATAAAAGACTCCAATTGACTTGATGCGTCGAAATGAATGGCCTGAATTCTAACTTCCATGACTACCTCCTTTTTTAAGTGCTCTTGGATGAGCTTTGTACATTTTCTTTAATTCTTCAAATGAAGTATGCGTATACACACTGGTCGAGGCTAGGCTTTCATGCCCAAGCAACTCCTTGACCGCCGTCAATTCCGCACCATTGTTTAGCATACTGGTGGCAAACGAGTGTCGCAACACGTGCGGACTTCGTTTTGCCAGAGAAGTAACCGAGGCTAACCTCTCCCTCACCACTTTATAAACAGCCGAAACCGGCATTTGTTCTCCTTTATCCGAAACAAAAAGCCAATCTACCCCATTGGGGCAAATCTCTTTTCGAAAATTCAAATACTCCTCAATCAACATCTTCAAACTTTCGGCAAATGGAATAATTCGTTGCTTATTTCGCTTACCACTCACTTTCAATTGCATAAGCGAAAAATCCACATCCGAAAGTCTCAACCCTATCAATTCTGCCCTACGCATACCAGTCACGTAAAGCATCTCCAAAATTAATCTTGTTCGTGAACCCTGCAAGTCTTTTTCAAAATTTTCTTCTTGCAATAATTCTTCCATCTCCGAATCGCGTACAAAAACCGGCAACGGCTTCTTATTCTTCGGACCCGTAACAAGGCGCAATGGATTTGCATCCACCTCTCCTATCTTTTGCAAATAACGAAAAAAAGACTTCAACGTACTCAACTTTCGATTAGCTGAAGTCGTAGAAGCCCCATTCTCCATCAACGACACAAGCCATCCTCTTACAATGTCTGCATCGATACCCTTAGGATCAAAAAAAACAGACTCGTTCCTTAAATATGCTTCAAATTGATCAAGATCCCTACGATAGGCATCAAGCGTACAAGAAGAATAATTCCTCTCATACCGAAGATATTTTAGAAACGAGTCTGTTAACATAGCCGTTGCGTATTAATATACCGAATATCGGTAAACGTTATGCAACGAATATAGAAATTAGTTTGCTACAAACCAAAGTATAGAAGAAAATACTATTCTTCTACGCGTTGCAATTGTTGAACGTAAGCAGCCTTAATCATTTTCTTTCTTTTTGATACAGAAGGCTTAATGAATGCTTGTCTGCTTCTTAGTTCTTTTACAACACCTGTTTTTTCGAACTTTCTTTTGAATTTCTTAAGAGCTTTTTCGATGTTTTCGCCCTCTTTCAATGGAACTACGATCATACTAATTATTAATTATATTGTTGATTAATTTCTTCATCTCAGATACACCATAGCATATCGAGCAGCAAAATTATACATTGTTTCGTGATAATCAAAACTTTCATCGAAGATTTCGCTTTTTTTTATTCTTCCACTAAATAGAATTCAATAACTTTGCCCATATATTCAATACAATATACCTATGAAAACAAACACTATGGATCGCATAAGTGCTCTACGGGAGCAAATGAAATTGCATCATATAGATGCTTATATCATACCAAGTACAGATCCTCACTTGAGTGAGTATCCCGCATCTCGTTGGAAATCGCGTGCATGGGTATCAGGCTTTACAGGTTCTGCCGGAACCGTCGTAATCACCAGCGACAAAGCCGGTTTATGGACCGATTCGCGTTATTTTCTACAAGCAGAGACCGAACTTGCCGGAACCGGCATTGATCTTTACCGTCAAGGATTACCAGATACACCTTCCTACACCGAATTCCTCATCCAAACATTAAGCAGTGGCAACACTGTCGGATTCGACGCGCAATGTTTCGGTGCCGGAGAAGCGCAAAATCTGATTGCAGCATTCAAGCGCAAGAAAATAAACATCGAAAGCTCATTCGATCTCATCGAGGCCATTTGGAAAGACCGTCCGTCAATCCCACAAGAACCATTCTTCGCTTATCCAGCAGAATATGCGGGAGCAACAACCGAAGAAAAGCTGAATCGTGTGAACAATGCTCTTCACCAAGCCGGAGCAGATTGCACCGTGCTTTGCACATTGGATGAAATCGCATGGACCTTCAACATCCGCGGAACAGACGTATCGTACAATCCGGTAGTTGTTAGTTATGCATTCGTATCCGAAAATGAAAATGTTCTTTTTGTGGAGCGCGGCAAACTTGAAAAAGAAACAGCAGACGCGTTAATGCATGCCGGTGTTATCATTGCCGACTACAACAAGATCATCCCGTATCTCAACAACTTAAAAGAAGATACCATCATTTTGGTCGACAAAGCCAAAACCAATCTTTCGGTCTACAATGCCATTCCGCAACACTGCACCAAAGTAGAAACAACATCTCCCGTTGCATTGCTAAAGAGCGTAAAGAACGAAACCGAACTAAAAGGTTTCCGCAACGCAATGGTAAAAGACGGTATCGCCCTTACCAAATTCTTTATGTGGCTTGAAGCATCCCTTGCAGGAGGCGAACCACTTACCGAAATCCAAATTGCCGAACAGCTTACAGCTTTCCGCAGCGAACAGCCGTTTTATGTATCAGACAGTTTCGGAACAATCTGCGGATACAATGAACACGGAGCCATCGTTCACTACAGCGCAACTCCGGAGACTGCATCCGTTGTTCGCAACGAAGGTATGCTGTTGATCGACTCAGGCGCACAATACTTCGACGGCACCACCGATATTACTCGTACCGTTGCATTAGGAGAACCAAGCGAAGCAATGATCAAAGACTTTACACGTGTACTAAAAGGTCACATCTCGTTGGGTAAATGCAAGTTTCCACAAGGCACCAGAGGCTCGCAATTGGATATCCTTGCCAGAAAAGCTCTTTGGGACAACGGACTAAACTACCTGCACGGCACAGGTCATGGTATCGGACACTTCCTCAATGTGCACGAAGGCCCACAAAGCATTCGTATGGATGAAAACCCTGTTACACTTCAACCGGGCATGGTATTATCAAACGAACCGGGACTTTATCGCACCGGCGAATATGGTATCCGCATCGAGAACTTGATCCGTGTACAAGAAGACAGCGAAACTGAGTTTGGCAAATTCTACAGCTTCGAAACATTGACACTGTTCCCGATCGACCGCAAACTTATCGACCCG
The DNA here is from genome assembly GCA_051660585.1 of Tannerellaceae bacterium. Lineage (GTDB taxonomy): Bacteria > Bacteroidota > Bacteroidia > Bacteroidales > CAMTPD01 > UBA12018. Next base: position 167,244 of record JBOFPV010000040.1, on the reverse strand, counting down.
GCAATGCTTTCGGTACGTGAGCGTGTCTGGTTAAACAAATACCATCAGTTTGTATTCGACACCTTGACTCCGCATTTGAATGCCGACGAGCAAGCATGGTTGAAACAACAAACTGCCGAAATTTAAAACCTACAACAACATGGCATTAATCAAATCAGTAAGAGGCTTCACTCCGCAAATCGGAGAAAACACCTACTTGGCAGATAATGCAACCATCATAGGCGATGTCGTTATCGGCAACGATTGCAGCATCTGGTTTAGTACCGTATTGCGTGGCGATGTCAACTCCATCCGTATCGGAAACCGCGTAAACGTGCAAGACGGCTCGGTATTACACACCCTCTACCAAAAGTCGACCATCGAAATCGGTGACGACGTATCGGTAGGACACAACGTTGTGATACACGGAGCAAAGATTTGCAACGGCGCACTACTGGGCATGAACTCGGTGATTCTCGACGACGCGGTAATCGGCGAAGGCGCGATCATAGCAGCCGGATCGGTTGTGCTTAGCGGCACACAAGTAGAACCCGGTTCGATCTACGCAGGCGTTCCTGCCAAATTTGTCAAAAAGGTAGATCCCGAGCAAGCTAAAGAGATCAATCAACGCATTGCAAAGAACTATCTGATGTATGCATCTTGGTATAAAGACGAAGAAGCAAACGATCAATAAAACTAATAAAAACACCTATAACGAATCAACAGATGAAGAAGGCAAAATTCATGACACTTTCTCTGGCTGCCGTTGCAACAGCACTTGTTTCATGCACCGGTAATACCACGACAACTCAAGCACCTGCTGCCGATGTTAACTTTACAGACTCAGCATGGTTTCATCCCGAAACATACGTATGTTACAAAGCTGCGGCACCAATTACCGTAGATGGAAACATGACTTCGGCAGAATGGGACAACATTCCATGGACAAACGACTTTGTAGATATCGAAGGCGACATACAACCAAAGCCTAAATATCGCACACGTGCCAAAATGGCTTGGGACGAGAAAGGAATGTATTTTGCGGCTGAAATGGAAGAACCGCACGTATGGGGCACACTTACCAAACGCGAATCGGTAATCTACCACGACAACGACTTCGAAATCTTTATCGATCCTACGGCAGATACGCACAACTACCTTGAGTTTGAAATGAACGCATTGGGCACCGAGTGGGACTTGTTCTTACAACAACCTTATCGCGATCAAGGCAACTTCTACATGAATGGCTGGAACTTTATGGACATGCAGTCGGCCGTAAAAGTCTACGGAACATTAAACAACCCGAACGATACCGACCAAAAGTGGACTGTAGAGGTATTCTTCTCTTGGGAAAGCATCAACGAAACACGCAAAGGCAATCCGCTTCCGATCAACGGCGAGCAAATGCGTGTAAACTTCTCGCGTGTACAATGGAATCACACCATCGAAAACGGGAAGTACGTAAAAGCTCCGCGTCCGGGTAAAGAAGGCATCAACGAAGACAACTGGGTATGGTCACCAACAGGTGAAGTAAACATGCACTGTCCTGAAAAATGGGGATTCGTACAACTTACCGACGTTGTTGCAGGCAAAGGTGACGTTACCTTCAACCTGAACTCACAAGAAGAGATCAAATGGAAACTTCGCCGCATATACTACCGTCAGTCGCAATACAAAAAAGCAACCGGCAACTATGCAACAACATTGGCCGAACTAAAAGCATCGGAAATCTTCCCTGCAAACGAATTGGCAAATGTATCGTTACAAAACACCAGCTCAATGTATGAAGTTACATACAATGGCGGCGCAAACAACGTATGGCACATCCGCCAAGACGGCCTGATCTGGAAATAAACCTCCACTCACACAACATAACAATGCGTGGTAGCAAGGATCACCTCCCCACTACCACGCGTTTTGTTTTTACATCTTTTCAAAAAAGTTCAAGTGTTATATCGAACTCGTTTTTTTTCTACAATATAATGGGCGGCAGCACTACTAGCACACACCTAGTAAACAAACACTTACGAAACATTCGCCGTGCAGACATCAAAATTCCTTATTGAAAACTTTTTTGCCCGTTTTGCGCACAAACCACATACAACACTATTACACAACACTTTAACCAAATACAGACATGCCTATTTTTAGCATCAAAAACCAAACAAACACTAATAATCAAACACTTACAAAACAAACTATCTCTTTGAATCGAGTCGGTAAAAACGCTTGTCCACCGCATAAAGCGGAGTTGCCGAAACCAGCGCTTTTTGATCAAACTTAAAAAAGTCGTCGATCGGCAATGCGATGGAATCGCGGTAATGGATATCCTGCACCAACTTCTCGCATTCGTCGATCAGCATAAAGTAATCACTGTGCAAACAGACATTCGCTTTAGCGGCAGCCTCCTTGACCCGTCCGAAACTCTCGGGCGTAGTCAGGATTTTCTTATAAGGTACATCACTTTTCAGATAGGCTTGAATTTGCTTGGCCGTAACCCCTCTGTACACACCAAAAGCCTCGGGATGTTTCAAGGCTTTGCCTACAATAACCGGCACATTGGGTTCGATGATGATGGAGTGACGCGGAGCCGTAAGTTCGCAATACGTAGCCCCCAATCCGGGAAGTCGTTTGTTGATAATCGCATTGGAAGGCAATGCCACAAAACCATGACGCTTGAGCGCGTCGGTGAGGTATTCTTTTTTAGCGATACGCAGCCGAATCACTTTCAAGTCTAAAGACGTGTTTTTCATCTGATAATAAGGTTGTTCGTAATCAACGACAAGATACAAAAACTATCGGGCACAGCAAGCATCCACATCTTTTTATACCTTTGCTCAACGGTTGCAACAATAATACTCCATGAACATGAATACGATAAAAACAATACATCTTATTTACTTCTCGCCTACGCACACTTCGCTGCAGGTCGTTGAAAACATCGCAAAAGGATTTGAAAACGTACGCATCGTAAAGCACGACCTTACCTGCAAAGCTTTACCCGATATCGCGTTCGACGTGGCCGACTTGGCTATTGTAGGAATCCCCGTGTATGCCGGCAGACTACCCAAACTAGCGGTGGAACGGATGGAATCTCTTAAAGGAAATAACATCCCTGCGGTTTCGGTCGTGGTATATGGAAATCGTGCCTATGAAGATGCGCTGATCGAACTGCAAGACTTGATGACTTCGAAGGGTTTTCGCCCCGTTGCCTCGGCTGCGTTCATCGGCGAACACTCATACAGCACCCCTGCCCAACCCATCGCGGCACATCGCCCCGACGAACAAGACAGCCTCTTTGCTCAAAAATCCGGCAAGGCAATCGCCGCCAAATTGCAAACCAACAACACCGACCTTCCTTCGCCAAAGGGAAACTGTCCGTACAAGGAGATGCCACAATTTACACCAGCCGCACCTGCAACGGATGCAGACTTGTGTATCCGATGCGGTGAGTGCGTAACCATCTGTCCGGCCGAAGCCATCGACACCATCGATCCAACCCTGAGCGACAAAAGCAAATGCATCAAATGCTGCGCCTGCGTGAAGTTTTGTCCGCAAGAAGCCCGCACATTTTTCCAACCACGTGCCGAGTGGCTTTTCAACAACTGCTCTGTCCGCAAAGAACCCGAATTGTATCTATAAACTTCACGTAAATCAATTCGAAAGCTCGTTAGCTTTGATTGAAAAGCATGCATACTTCAAATCGTTCGATGGGCATCGGACGATTTGAAACAAACGAAGAGTGAATCGTTTGATGGGCATCAAACGATTCACTCTTCACTATAAATGATTTCATTCATCGCAATGAACGAATGCATTTATCCCATTATATAACGTACTTTATTAGGCATCACTTTATACACCAATGCCGTAAAAATCCAACTGCATATAAAGATGCAAACGGCCATCAACGGTACTTGCAACGGAATCGGCAACGAAGAAGGTCCAATCAGAAGGAAGAAAGGCCCAACCACAAAGTAGTGAACCATATAGATTCCAAAGCCGCACTTGGTCATATTGGCCAGCATTTTCACAACCACCGGATTGGAAACGGTTACTTTCTGCAAAGCTAAAAATACGGCGGCAGTCATCAACAATACGTTCGGACTACAGAAGGTGAAGTAAAGCTCCATTTCGGTTTCCGTCGCCTGCGGATTGGCAGCCGTTGTACTAAACCCAGTATAGGTCACGTAATACCCTACGGCAAACATCAGCGCACTGATCAACATCGTTTTCGAAGTACTCCAACTTACACCTTGCTTTAGGTAATGCCCCAAAAGCAAATACCCATTAAATCCGGCAAAGTAATACAGCATATTGAACTCATTCCACGTATCGGCGCCCCAAATGTACCCGTTGCGATCAAACAACATCGTAGATACATACTCGCGGATGTAAGGAATAAACAGGGAGATGATCCAGATAAACAAGAAAGCTTGTTTGGTCTTTTTACTTGCCGAGCCAATCCATCCCGAAAAGAAAGGCATGTAAAGATAGAGCCCGATCAGCAGGTAGATGTACCACATGTGGTTTTCTTTGTGACTAAAGTTGAACGGAATCATGGCTACGTCTTTTAGCGAATCTACCAGCGATTGCGACTCATGTCCTTGCGTATAGCAAAAGAAGTCACCTATGATTTCTTTTGGCAATCCCAGCACTCCGGTAAACCAAGGGAACATGCTGTAGAGTACAGACCAAATCAGAAAAGGGAAAAGAACACGGAAGATCCTCTTTTTGTAAAACTTGCCAAGCTCATCGGTGCCTACAGGGAGTAGCAGCAAACCGGTCATCATTACAAATAAAGGAACAGACGGACGCAGCAACGAACCGTAAACGGCTGCCCAGTGGGTGTACTCCGGAATCGTGCGCATCGTAGGCGATATATAGAACGGATCTATACAATGCACCCCGATCACCATTAGCATCGCGACGCAACGCACCACGTCGAGCCATACCATTCGGTTGTCATCAGTTAAGTTTCGAGTCATAAATATTGTTTTTCAAGAATAATGGAAATATCTCCGCAAAAATCAATATTTTACAACCCGATTCCTAGTTATTAAACACTAATACGATACGCTGCCAGATAGTTATAAAACATAAATATTGAGTAGGTGCAAAAAATGCACATACTTCATCTACTCCTCTTTCAACTCCTTGATCTCGCGATTTAGAAAATAAGAAAGAATAATCCGCACAACTACGATTCCGCCCAAAATGGCAAGCTCATTAAGTCCCGGCTTTAATACGGTTTCGAGAATATCGGACGCAATCAAAAACTCGAGCCCAAGCAACAAGTAACTACCACACTCTACCCGAATACGCCGAATGGTTACCATCTCGAACGTCCCGTTGCGACGTCTCCATTCGTTGCGCACAAAGGCAACAAACCCGATCAACGTGCCATACACCACGATAATCAAACTTATGGCACTTATCACCGTAGCCATAAAACTCAAAATCTCCTTATACCATTCCCCGTGCATACATCAAGTTATATATATGAATAAACGAACTATCATCTAAAAAAGTTCGCCACCCTTGTTAGAATCCAATATTATTGGACCCGAATCACAAGAGATTTTTCCAATCAATTTACACCTCTTTGTATTAATATCTGAACAATCGGTCCTCTCCTACTCCAAGTCTGAACATTTTAAATTCACGTTGCTTTGGTTTTACAACCACAACATCTACAAGCATACGCCCGTCTTTGCTCCATACATGTCCGCCAGGTGGTACATCTGCTTCTGAAACACCGCCGTAACCTTGGGTTATTACACGTACCAATCCATTCGTGACGTCGGAGTTGTCGAAGTGCGAGTCTCCGCAAAAATTAGCAACCAATGCATTGGACTTATTCTTTCTAAAGTCCCAGGCTACTGCCCCCATACCTCCTGACTTTTTCAGCATAAAATCATGCAACATCGCATTCATTGCCGTATCTCCGGCAGCTACCTCGTACGGAAATCCGGTCCATTTCCCGATAAGATCCATGCAAAAGTGTGTCAGCACAATCACATTCCAGCCTTTTTTATCAAACTGCAAACTATTGGCTAGCCATTGTAATTGCATATCACTGAGGTTATAATAGTTTACATTCGTTAGATCACTCGACCCGTCGGACGTATCTAATACAATCACTCTTGTCTTGGTTTTCGGTATGTCATAGTATCCGTAGGTAGTCTCGAAATGATAATTTGCAGCTTGTGCTTGTGACACCGACTTATTGAATTGCTCGTACCAGGCTTGTGCCGTAACCGGATTATAACGAACATTGCCGTCGTGATTCCCCCTGACAAACAGCGTTACGCCGTCGAACTTACTGTGCCGGTGATACACATCTTGCATCAAACCTACGGCTTTCTCTGTGGTCTCTGTCCCCACATCGAGTCCTAAATCACCCAGATTTACCACAAAGTCAAAATGCATCAACTTTCCGGCTTCAACCGTATAGTCGATATGATCATAGGCCCCGCTGCTCGTAAGATGCAAATCGGTTAGAATGGGAAATACCAAGACCTGATCTTTACCAATGTATTCGGTCATACGCCGACTTGTAGCCTGAATATCCTCCCGGATAATCTGAGGGACCTCTATCTCCTGAGCAACAACATCAGAAATACCGATCGCAAGCAGCAAGCAAGTTACTGTACCCTTTTTTAGTACATCATTTAAGTTTTTCATGTTCGTTTTTATTGTTATTCAAAAAAAGAATCGGGCCATGCAACAAGTGTTTACAACACTTTCTAGTAGTTCAAATTAAAAATTTAATCAATTAACCACCACTAATATTATGTTTATTAGTGGTTTTTTTGCTTTATTTGCACCCATACTATTTAAAGAATATACACAAGAGGACATTCTTATGTCAAATTAATCAACTGAGAACCATGATAAAACTATCGTCGTATTCTTTAGATTCTATTAAAAACAACTTTATTATATCTAATAACCTTTTAACATTAAACTATGCGCTTGAAAAAAGTGAGAAACTATCGTAAAACCTTAGCTATTGTAGCATCTTTTTCGCTGGTAACTCCGCTGTTACATGCAGAGAGTAATCATAAGCTACACACGTCTGTAATAACACAACAAAGTGTGAAAATACAAGGTACAATTGTAGATGCTAAAACCAACGAGCCTATTATTGGTGCAAATGTGGTTGTTGCAAACAGTACTCTAGGCACTAGTACCGATATCGACGGACAATTCACCCTAGATGCTCCAATCGGAAGCACTCTTGAAATCTCTTACATCGGCTATGCTCCATCATCTATCAAAGTACAAAAAGCAGGTAAAATCGAAATTAAATTACAAGAGGATACCAAAGCTTTGGAAGAAGTTGTAGTAGTAGGATATGGTGTACAAAAGAAAGAAAGTTTAACCGGTGCAATGCAGGTAGTAAGCGACAAGCAACTTAAAGATGTCACAACACCTACTGTGGAAAACATGCTTAGCGGAAAGGCTCCTGGCGTATATGTAAACTCAGGATCAGGCCGTCCCGGAGATGCTGCCGCAATTGTAATCCGTGGAAAATCAACCGTTAATGGAAGCACTGATCCACTTTGGGTCGTAGACGGTGTTATCGTTGGTGCAGGTCCAGGGTCAGTAAATCCTTCAGATATTGAGTCTATGACTATCCTGAAAGATGCTGCCTCTACAGCTATTTATGGATCACAAGGTGCTAACGGCGTAATTATCGTTACAACCAAAAAAGGGAAAACCGGCAAGGCAACATTCAACTTCGATGCTAAACTAGGTATCACCCAACTCAACAAAGGAAACTTTGAGGTAATGAACGGGGCTGAGCTATATGACTATTACAAAAGTTTTGGCAACCAAGAACAAATTAAATTTCCGAGATGGAATAACGACCTGAGATATGACAACTATGATTGGTGGGATAATGCGACTCAGCTTGGTTTTGCCCAAGATTATAACTTCTCTGTTTCGGGAGGAACCGAAGATCTTAAAATATACTCTTCACTTGGAATCTATGATGAAGATGGTGCAGTAAAGGGTTATAATTACAAACGTTATAGCTTTGCATTCAACGCAGACTACCGCCCACTTCCATGGCTTACCATCAGACCGCAAGTGAATGGGTCACGCAAAGACATCAAAGACAGACAACACTCTGTCAGTGCAATGTATATGAATATGCCTTGGGATAGTCCGTACAATGAAGATGGCTCTTTGGTTGGAAATGCACCAAATCCAACATGGGTAAATACAACGGGGTCTAACTATCTATATGATTTGCAATGGAACTTTTCAGAAGGAACAACGCACGACTTTGCCGGTAGTTTTAATTTCGATATCAAACTTGCCGATTGGATTAAATTTACGTCAACAAACAACTATAAATATACTAATTACTATTCAACAACATATTCAGACCCTCGATCGTCCTCTGCTTTGTCTGTAAATGGTAGAATACAAGATTTTGAATCCAACACAAATCGTATTTATAGTTCTCAAATGCTAAATCTAAACAAGAACTTTGGCTTACATGCATTGAGTGGTGTAATCGCTTACGACTGGAATGAGTATAACTATCGCTCGAATACCGGTATCGCAACCGGGTTTGCTCCGGGATTTGAGGTTGCAGACGTAGCAGCAGTTCCGGAAAAAGTGGGAAGTGGTCGACTGCAATCAGCATTGCAATCATTTATCACCCGTGCCAACTACTCATATGATAATAAATACATTGCAGAAGCTTCATTTCGCCGTGACGGAGCTTCTAATTTTGGGGTAAATGCAAAATACGGTAACTTTTTCTCTTTGAGTGGTGGTTGGAATATCAATCGTGAGAAATTCTTTACTGCCGATTGGGTTAATCAACTCAAACTTCGTGCCAGCTATGGATCTGTTGGTAATCGCCCATCAGATTATTATCCGCAATATGCCCTTTATAGTCTTACCGGCAAATACAACGAACTTCCGGGAGCTCTAATTTCTCAAGCTGAAAACGCTAACATCACATGGGAAAAATCGTACACTGCCGGTGTAGGTGTTGACTTTATGTTCTTAGAGCGTTTTAATGTATCCGTAGATTATTATAATAAGAATACTTCTGATCTACTTTATCAGGTACCTCTTCCTGGTGTTATCGGTATTACTAGTATCTGGCGAAACGTTGGTAGCGTTATTAATAATGGATTTGAGTTGGTTGCCGGCGCAGAGATCATACAAACAAAAGATTGGAACTGGCGTGTAGATGCAAACTTCGGACTGAATAGAAATAAGGTTGGTAGCCTTTATGGCGGTAAATCTGAAATTATTGTTGGAGACGGCACTGGCATCGCCGGATCGGCCAATAAACTATTAAGACCAGGCTTAGATGTAGACAGCTGGTATTTAACAGAATGGGCTGGTGTAGACCCTGCAACAGGGGCTCCTCAATGGTATACAACAAACACCGAAGGTGAGCGTGTTATCACCAAGTCGTATTCCGAGGCATCTAAAAACCCAATCGTAATAGATAAATATACTCCTGACTTTTTTGGAGGTTTCTCTACAAACCTAAGCTGGCGTAAGCTTGACTTGTCTGCAAACTTTGGGTACTCAGTTGGAGGTAAAATCTACAACTACGCCAGAGCGGAGTTCGACTCGGATGGAGCATATACCGATCGAAATCAAATGAAACTTCAAGATGGTTGGAATAGATGGGAAAAAGAAGGAGACATTGCTACCCACCCATTAGCTTTGTATAATAATAATACCAACTCAAATAAAGCATCATCTCGTTTTCTGGAAGATGGTAGCTATTTAAAGCTTCGCAACCTGACCATCGGATACACGATTCAGTTACCTAAATACTATATTGCAAATCTTCGAATCTATGCATCAGGTGAAAATCTTTTCACAATTACAAACTATTCTGGTGTTGATCCTGAGATTCCTCCGGTTAATGGTCGTATTACGGGTGTAGCTACAACGGTATATCCATCGACACGTAAATTTATGTTTGGTATTAATCTGACTTTATAATCGAATTCATGAAAAAATTAGCAATATGCCTTGCAGCGAGTATTTCGTTGCTCACTTCGTGCGATATTGATCGCTATCCATATGATAAGTATACAAAAGAAGACATCATGGCTGATAAAGAAGCCGCTGTCGACATCTTACTAAATGGCTGTTACGGACAATTAAGAGATTGGTCTGATGTGATGCACCGTATTGGAGAGTATGCCGGTGATAACATGATGATTAGAGGTACTTCTACTGACGCTTTTTACTCATTTATCTCTTACCAGCACACTCCTAATAACTATCGGTTAAATACTTTCTGGAATAATAGTTATAAAATCATCTCTCAAACTAGTGACATCATGAAGATGATGCCTGAAGGAGAAAGTGCAACATTGGATAAAAAACTAGGTGAAGCTTATTTTCTTCGCGGAACTATGTATTTTTATTTATGTAGAGCTTACGGACGTCCTTATTACCAATCGCCGGAAACAAACCTTGGTGTTCCTATCATTAACGGAATGCCAGATGATTTAGATAACCTTCAGTTACCAGACCGCTCTACAGTTAAAGAGGTTTATAATCAAGCGTTGGGAGACCTTCGTAAAGCAGAAGCAATGCTTGACTCTATTAATACTGCTGCATATGCAAGCAAAGGTGCAGCACAGGCTATTCTATCACGAATGTATTTGTATATGAGTGGCACATGGAATAACCCTAATACACAATATGCAGATTCAGCTATATATTTTGCCAACCAAGTTATTAACAATGGCAAATATAAAATGTTGAGTCGCGAAAACTTTATGAAATACAACACGTATGCTCCTGATGCTGCCGGTCAAACAGAAACAATCTTTGCTGTTAAACGCGTGTCTTCAGAGTATTCGGGTTATGATCATTATTATGGAATTGGTGGTATGTATGCCAACATTGACGGAATGGGTTGGGGTGAGATGTATGCTAGTGCCAAATACCTGAATCTACTGAACAAACATGGAAAAGGGAAGGATGCCCGATCTGCCTTTATCGATCCGCAATATGAACTAGACAAAGCCGGTAAAAAGATTCCTACCTTCCGTGTCGTTGTACCTCTTTATGATAACAACAATACGATTAAAGGATATAATTACATTCAAACAACACTTGAAACTTCGGGTAACACGCTTTATGCGGTTTATAAAGAAACAGTTAATGAAGAAGAAAAAGAATACAAAGCTCCTTTGACTTTAGTAAATGACGCTGATCAATATTACAGTTTTGTATATCGTGACGGTAAAACATATACCGGTGAAAAAGATTATGTGATGCTATTGAATCGTGTATATCCGATGTATTATATCACGAAGTGTTCTCTTCAAGATGGCGAATCGCATTTGCACTCCCCTACAATTTCTCGATTGGCTGAGATGTATTTAATCTTAGCAGAGTGTTATGCTAAAAAAGGAGACTACGTAAATGCTCTCACTAACCTGAATATCGTAAGAGAACGATCTCTTCCTGGAATGGGATACACTTCATTAAATGCAGAAAATGCAAGCATTCTTATTGAAGAAGAACGTCAACTGGAACTAGCATTCGAAGCCGATAGAAGTTATGACGTATATCGTAATGGCGGCACATTGACTCGTCATTATCCGGGACCGCATAACTCTTTAGAAGAAATAGAAGCGACAGACACACGTGTTGTTCATTATATCCCACAAGATCAGATCAATGCTTACAACAGTATTGGTTGTAAGCTGACACAGAATCCTTAATTATACGATTTCATTACAATAATTCACTCAACGGGCGGAAGGCATATACTTTTCGCCCGTTGTTGTACAATAAAGTGTATAAATCATACTATTTTTATACCGAACAATTTAAATACTGTTTCACCTTAACAATCAATTAATTCATGAAGAAGTTTTTACTATCGGTAGCAATTGCCGGACTTGGCTTTGGTGTTTCGGCACAGAACATCAAATTACCTACTCCGCAAAAAACGGGTGGCAAACCGCTGATGGAAGTACTTAACGAAAGACAGTCGAACCGTGCCTTTGCAAACAAAGACTTATCAGATCAAACGCTTTCGAACCTGCTTTGGGCAGCCTGGGGCTTTAATCGTGAAAACAAACGCACAGCGCCATCTTCGCGAGACAGACAAGAAATCGATGTATATGTTTTATTAAAAAAAGGGACATATATCTACGATGCAAAAGCAAATACACTGATCGAAGTTTCGAAAAAGGACTTGAGAAGCTTTGCCGGCACTCAAGAGTTTGTAGCATCAGCTCCGGTTAACTTAGTTTATGTATGCAACAAAAATAAGATTTCAGGCAAAGATGATCAGGCTTTGATCGAGGCAACTTATGCAAATACCGGTTTCATTGCTCAAAATGTCTATTTGTTTTGTGCATCGGACGGACTTAGCTGTGTGATTCGTGCCATGATTGATAAAGCAGAACTAGGCACACAACTAAAACTAAAGAAAGATCAAATGATCACACTGTCACAAACCGTTGGATACCCGGCTAAGTAATAGCACAAAAGCCTCTTCCGAGTTGTCGTAAGAGGCTTTCTATTTTATGTATATTCAGATCGTATGATTCAACGTACTTCAAACTTATCTTTTAGCCGGATGTCTTGAGAAGAAGCACCCACCATCACTTCAAAGCTTCCCGGTTCTACAACAAATTCATTGTGTTGGTTCCATAAACCCAGCTCTTGTGGTGTAAGAGTGAAGGTGACTTTTTGCGAAGCTCCCGGTTCTAACGTTATGCGTTCAAAACCTCTCAATACTTTGGTGTAAGTAGTCACACTACTGTATTCGTCGTTGACATACAACTGTACAACTTCATCTCCTTTTCTACTACCAGTATTTGTTATAGTACATTCAACGTGAATATTTCCTTGCGCTCCGATTTGTGCAGCAGATAATTTCAAATCAGAGTATTTGAATGAAGTATAACTAAGTCCATAGCCAAATGGATAGAGTGCTCCCGATACACGGGCCGCCCCCTTCGTATCCGATCCCGGTTTGAAAGGAAAGGCAAATGGTATCTGCCCTACGGTTTTTGGGAATGTCACGGCCAACTTTCCGCCCGGATTGTAATCGCCCCAAAGCACTTCTGAGACTGCTTGTCCGCAGTATTCACCGGGAAACCATGCGTGCACAATACCCGGAATAAACTTATCTGCCCAATTAATGGTTGCCGCTCTTCCATCAAGTAACACCAGTACAACCGGAGTTCCTGTTTCGTAAATAGCTTTCAGCAGTTTCTCTTGGTGCCCGGGCAAATTAAGATCGGAGCGTGAGTAGCTTTCGCGTACCGTCTTTTCCGAACCTCCTAACACAACGATGGCAACTTCACTTTTACGAGCCGCATCGACCGCTTTATCTATTTTACTCTTTTCGTCTAATGTGAGTGGATAATCAAACAAGTCACTTTCGGGAAAATTTGCATCAACAATTTCGCAACCTTGCTCATAAAGAATATCTGCTTTCGGCATCTGCTTCTTGATTCCTTCTACCATCGTAATCAAAGGTGCATTAGCCGGTCCATATCGGCAAATCAAGTTTTTACGTTCGTCGGCATTCGGCCCAATCACTGCTATGCGCTTCAAGTCTTTGGATAAAGGAAGAATTTGTTTGTCGTTCTTTAGTAAAACAACCGACTGGCGAGCTGCCTCCAGCGAAACTTGTTTGTGCTCTTGCGAATGAACAATCTTTTCCACCTCTTCAGTATTGCCTCGATAAGGGTTATCAAACAAACCGAGATAAAACTTTATGCGCAGAATTTCGGCTACTCGTGTATCGAGCATTTGCTGTGAAACCTTTCCGCATGCAATGGCTTCTCTAAGTGGAAGAATAAAATCTTGTGGTGGCGTAAATTGTGTACGAATATTTAGGCCGGCATTTACAACTGCCGCAGCTGCATCGACCAATGTCTCGGCTACTTTATGCTTGGTATGGACAAACTCTACGGCTTCACTATCTGAAACCACATAGCCTTTGAATCCCCAATCTTTGCGAAGAATATCAGTTAGAAAATAGGAACTTGCCGACACAGGCACCCCATCGTAATCATTATATGAGCTCATCACGCCCAATGCTCCTGCTTCTTGAAATGCCATTCGAAATGGCTCAAGGTAAAGTGTTCGCATTTCCCGAGGTGCCACATGCGGATCGGTACGAGTATCCTCATCTCGTCCGCCTACCGGAATGCTATATACGGCAAAGTGTTTAGGGGTAGCTACAAGGTTCTCTTTTTGCAGAGCTGTAATCATTTGTTTGCCGAGTGTCCCTACCAAAAACGGATCTTCTCCATAACACTCAACAACCCTACCCCAACGCGGATCTTGTGCTATATCAAGAATCGGTGAATAAATATTGGTATAACCAAGTGCATTGGCTTCTTTTGCAGTGACTTCTCCAATGCGAGCTATCAAGTCTTTATTCCAAGTAGCCCCTTGGCCGCATTGTGCCGGAAAGAAAGTCGCTCGATCATGACATAATCCACGGATTCCTTCATTGGTAAAATCAACCGGAATCCCCAAACGGGTATTTTCTACAAACCAACGTTGCATCGTATGGCGAGCTTCTACACTTGTGCGGTAAGGGAATGAAAATTGAGATTTGAACTTGCCTAGGCCATTGTGTTGCTCGTCGATATTTCCAATTCCATCTTTCCAGATTTCGCTACTCCATAATGCTGTTGGCATCGAATCTTTGAGCACTCGACCTGATCCGTAAAGTGTTGCCATTTGACAAGTCTTCTCTTCAAGACTCATCTGGCGAAGTAGGTCTTGTACGCGTACATCTATCGATTGAGAAGGATCTTCATAAATATCTCTTTTGCCGTTCTTGTTGAAATCAATCCATCCTTTTTGATAGATGGTTTTGGTATTTTGAGCTCCTACAGTCATGCAGTAGGCGGCAAACAATGCTATTGACAATTGTTTTTTCATGGATCTTTTTATTTGAGTTAGCGTTGCTAAGATCTTAAAAACATCACAAGAAAAAAATCAGTATTCTGCCAAAGCAGTATACTATATTATCTTGAATATTGATTTTGTATTAAAAACGAAACGATGCCCCGAATGAAACTCCACCCCACCATCGGGAAGGGTTACGCTTTGCCAACTCGGGAATATCAGAAACTCGCTCAATATTTCGGGTGAGCAAGTAACTTAATGATGGTGCCACACTCAACCCAAATCTCCAGAGATAAAAGGTGGCCCTTATAGATGCATCGACCGAACATGAAAATTTCTTTCTCACACGAAAGTAATCACTGTAATAAGTTGCTCCGCCATCATTACTAACCCATTGCTGAGATCCGTCACCTCTAAAATATCCAGGCGATAAGCCTATGTTAAATTCCAAAGAACTTGGCAATAATGAAATACATTGCCAAATCAGATCTTCAAATATATTCTCTGAATAGGTTCCTGCCGGTGTTGCCGAGGGCTCATTCGATTCTATACGATAAGCAAAATAAAGGGGAAATGTATTATACTTTTCTACTCCATTAAATCCATCATACGAATTAAACCCAAGCCGTATCCCTGTGCGACCATACGGAAAATAGGCCGCTTGTATGGCATATCCTTGGCCGGAAGCAAATCCTCGATCTTTGAAGGATGTTTGAACACCATACCAAAAACCGACTTGGTAATTTGTTTCATAGTCTTCATTTTCTTGGGCCTGTAGCAAGTCTGTCGTGAATAATACGAGTAAGATTGTAATTAATCGACAATAAGCAGATTTCATAACTTTATTAATGGTTTAACGCTAAATTAGAATATTCTACTGACACTCCCTCATTTTCATTGCGATTATTAATAACAAATGACAACACATTTAAAACACAACATTTATCAACACAAGCAGCCCTCCATAAAACTAAACAATATTAACTATAACAACACATATTAATCAAACACTTTTAAACAATAAACAACCTAAATATTTAACACATACAAACAGTATAAATCCCCGATATTACAGTATTTCATCAATTCTAATTACAAAAAAAAAGAAAACAATAAAAACCCACATGTTACTAACAAACAACAGATAAACAAGCTCAATATACACAATAAAAGAAAATATAAAACAACTATTTTTTCAATTAATCTAGAAGACTCCTGAAACATTAATGAAATATTTTTCATTTAATTTATTTGTTTGTTGATTAATTTGCATATATTCGTGGCAAGTAAATAATCACAAATATTAATACTCACGTCGATACAATTCTAATAAGTCTAAATTAATACCCTTTTTAAACACTTGCTTATGAATATTATGAACAACTATTCTTTCGCCGCTATCACAGAGCAATATCTGCGCAACGAAAGAAATTTCAGAAAGTTTAAATCAATTCTCTTTGCAACACTTCTTGCTCCGACCATAGCAATCGCTAGCCCAGAAACAAGCAATGAAGTAACACCAATGACAACATCCAGCGCCGTCACACAACAACAAAGAACAATCAAAGGATCTGTTATAGATGGAATGGGCGAACCTCTAATTGGAGTAAGCATCTCGCTTAAAGGCACAAGAGTGGGAACCGTTACCGACTTTGATGGAAATTTCTCGATCAATGCAAAAACTGGTGATGTACTCGTTCTTTCATACGTTGGCTTTGCTCCACAAGAAGTTAAAGTTGGGAATAAAGACCAATACAAAATCACCCTCCAAGAAGACACCAAACGATTAGAAGAGGTTGTAATCACCGGTGCTCTTGGTATTCGTAAGCAAGAACCCAAAATGGGTTATGCTGTAACACAGGTAAAAGGTGATGAGTTAGCACGTGTTAATGCAGTAAATCCAATTACAGCCCTACAAGGTAAAGTTGCCGGGGTAAGCGTAAACACAATGGGTACATCTGGAGTACAAACTTCTCCAAACATTGTAATCCGCGGTGCTAAATCCCTAGGAAACAATAGCCAACCTATATTTGTAGTAGATGGCATGATCTTAGAAAATCCTCCATCAAACGAGCAAGGTGAAGACTGGGGATCACAGCTTAAAAACTTAAACCCAGATGATTACGAGTCAATGACCGTATTAAAAGGTGCTGCGGCTACTGCATTATATGGATCACGCGGAGCAAATGGCGCTGTCGTAATCAATACAAAAAGTGGAGGAAAAAGACAAGGTCTTGGCATAGATTTCTCTCATACACAACAATTTGAAACTATGTACAAGAACCATATCGAAATGCAAGACGTATACGGTATGGGATATTGGGGCAACTTCGAAGGTGGATATAATGAGGCTGGGATTGTTCCTTTTTCAGCAAACAGCTGGGGTATGAAAATGGAAGGTCAGCTAGTGAATGTTCCTTGGACTAACACAAAAATGCCAATGGTTGCACAACCAAACAACTGGAAAACTTTTTATCAAACGGGACATTATATGAACACCAATGTCGCTCTTAATGGTGGTACCGATAAAGTTGCATACCGTGTATCTTATTCGAACACCTCTTCAGACGGGGTACTTCCCAACAATGGCCTTGATAGAAATGCATTTGCAGTAAAAGCTTCAGGAGAGCTAAACAAAATATTTAGAGTAGACGCAGGCTTCAACTTCTCTAGAACAGATGTTCAGAATGCCGCAAACCAAGGTCGCTGGGCTGATGGAAACTTTGGTAGAGCTTTAGCTTATTCTCTACCTAGAAATA
This sequence comes from Tannerellaceae bacterium, assembly GCA_051660585.1. Classification (GTDB taxonomy): domain Bacteria; phylum Bacteroidota; class Bacteroidia; order Bacteroidales; family CAMTPD01; genus UBA12018. The sequence goes on along the minus strand of JBOFPV010000040.1, from coordinate 149,605 downwards.
TTGACCTAGCTGAATGGAAAAAAAACTATCGCAACGACGACAATTCTCTAAAAAAATATCCAGATTATTCTTTATTTGATGAAATTGGCTCAATCTTTCATCGAATGGATTATAAAAACACAACACGCACAGAAGACTCCTATCTTGCTAACATTATGCTTACTGCTCAAGTCCTACCATGGCTAGACTTTTCAGCAAAAGCAAATTACAATTTCTACAAAATATTTGGAGAAACTAAAGAATGGGGTACTGGTACAGATTTTAAAGGTGGTTCATTCTCTCAATATGGAAGCAATAAAAATGAATACAACTTTTTATTCTCTGCCCATGCTAATCGAAAATATCTAGATGATCGTTTTGATGTGGACGTTCGTCTATTCTCTGAAATTTACGGAACAGGACAAAAAGAAGATTGGCGCAAATCTACAGCTGGTGGTCTTCTAGTCCCAGGTTTTTTTAGTTTTTCAAACTCAGTGGGAGAAGTACGTCCTACAGTAAATACGGGATACCCAGACACAAAAGTAATAGGTCTTGGTGCTGCTGTAAACTTAGGCTGGAAGGACCAAGTGAATCTCGAGATTACAGGTCGTAACGACTGGTCTTCAACTCTTCTTTATACGAAGAACAATCCTTTCGGAAAGAATAACTACTCGATATTTTATCCTTCAGCAAACTTATCATGGATATTCACAGAGTCCTTTAGAGATCAAATGCCAGAATGGTTTTCATTTGGTAAATTAAGAGGATCTGTTTCTCGTGTAGGTTATGGAACTTCTGCTTATGCTACAAACGGAACATGGGGATATTGGCAAGGTTCTATTTATGACGAAAACGGAAACTCTGTGATCACTGGAGGTGTACAAGGTTTAGATCAGCTTCAAAACTTCGACATTAAACCTGAAACACAACAAGAAATAGAGGTTGGTTTCGATACTCGATTTGTTGACAACCGCTTTGGCATCGACTTTGCATTCTATAAAAAGAATACATTTAACCAAATTCTAACCATCCCAAACACCCCGGAAAGTGGTGCTGCAAACAAATGGATTAATGCAGGTAACATTCAAAATCAAGGGATCGAGTTATTGATTGATGCACGTCCGATTGTTAACAAGAACTTTAGATGGGATATGACTTTCAACTTTACGCGCAATCGTGGTAAAATCATTGAATTCCACCCTGGCGTCTCTGAATTCCAATTAATGGGTAATTACGAAGGGGCTGAAGTATGGGCTTACGAAGGCGGCGAATTTGGTGTCATGACAGCCACCTCTACTAGAGGTAAATATCAAGCATATGATAATCAAGGAAACCAAATTGATGATCCTCGCAATGGAAAATATGTAGTAACACTTGCCTCTGACAAACAAACATTCGGACACGTTACTGAGGGAACACTTCACAACAGATGGAGATCTGACTATAACAAGATTGAAGAAGTTGATGCTTACAAAAGAACCGAACTTGGACAAGTACAACCAAAGTTCTTTTTCGGTCACACACAAAGTTTCTACTACAAAGGTTTTGACTTAAATGTTCAAATAGACGGTCGAGTTGGTGGTGTTGTTTACTCGAGCTCATATGCACTGGGTATGTCTAGAGGTAATCTGGCAGAAACATTAAAATATCGCGACCAGTGGAGCGGAGGTCTTGAACGTATTGGAACAGATGGAAATACTTATTATAACGGTGTAATTCCTGATGTTATTTTTGATCGCAATACAGTTGTTAAATCAAATACAACGAATGAAAATGTCGATCTATCTGGTATGAGTTTTCAAGAAGCTGTAGACGCGGGACACCTTAGTCCAATACACGCAGGAGCATATTATCAATCAACCTATGGTTGGTCTAAAAATCTTGACACCTCTGTATTTGATAACACATGGGTCGCTTTACGCGAAATTTCGTTGGGATATACACTACCGAGAGCTATTTCATCAAAATTCTATGTACAGAATCTACGCTTAGGTTTTGCAGCTCGTAATCTTTGCTATATCTACAACGGACTTAAAGGTGGACTTAACCCTGAAGCAATTCAAAGTAACCGAATCATGTCTCCTGTTGAATATGGTGCAACACCATATAGCCGTAACTTCTCATTTAGCATTAACGTAACACTTTAAAAGCTATCAATATATGAAACTAAAATTCAAAAAATATATTATCCCTTGTTTCTCATTATTATTACTCTCTTCATGCATGGACGAACTGCAAGAGATTAATACAAATCCTGATGTAATGCCTACAACAAAACCAGAGTATATGTTTACGGCAGCAACACAAAACTTTCTTAACAGCAGTAGAGATCACCTCATTGGATTATACGGAGGCGCTCTTGCTCAAATGCAATACCTGACTTCTAAATCAGGCGTTGAGAACAATGGCCATTTTGTAGATCCTAGTGATATTGCAGGAAGAACTGTTCATTCTCCGGCTTGGGGAGACTACTACAATAATCGTGGCAGGAATCTAAGAGAAACAATGAATGAAATAGATCGACGCACTGAATCTGAGCAAGCTCAATACAAAGGATTGAAAGCAATCTGTCAAATACTTGAAATATATCAAGCATGGTTGGTTGCCGAAACACATGGAGCAATGCCATACACAGAGGCATTTCTTGGTCGTGATGAAAACATCAACCAACCTAAATATGATTACATCTGGGATCTCTATACTTTGTTTGAAGAAAAATTAAAGCAAGCAGTAGTCGACTTGTCTTCAACTTCTGGATATATAGAGCTAGGCAACCAAGATTTCTTTTATAATGGAGACTATGCTAAATGGAGTAAGTTCACAAATGCTTTCCGATTAAGAATAGCAATGCGTATGCAAAAATCGGATCCTGAATTTTTCGAAACAGTTTTGTCTGAAGTTGGTAAAGCAGAAATGCTTCCATCATCAAATGAGGAATCTTGCTTCTACAGACACCCAAAAGATCACAATAATAACATTGACGATATCAATCAAATTTGGCAGTCATACCAAACGACAAAAGCCTTTGTTGAATTCTTGAAACGATCTGAAGACCCTCGACTACGTCTGATGATTAGAGGCAACGATTTTAGAGCTGATTTAAATAAATACAAACAAGTTCTTGGTGCTTATCCAGAAGCTGCTGAAATATCATGGGCTAAAGACAACTATTGGGGAGCTCCGGTTTCACCAAAAGCAGTGCAAGATACGTTGAATTGGATTCGCGGAATTGTATACAAAAATTGCCCAAAACTTGATGATCCTACAAAACTTGACGACATCACACTACGTCCTACTTCACTAATACAAGGTCGCTACTTTGTAAAGAATGGAGGATATAAAGAAGGTGAAGATGATGATCAAACTTCAATCGCACTGCGCAAACCTGGTGATGAGATTAAAATGAAAACATCTTTAATCACTTATTCGGATGTATGTTTTATGCTTGCCGAATGTGCTCTATACAAAGGATCTGTTGCGGGTAAAACTGCTAATACCTGGTATCAAGACGGTATCCGTTCTTCAATTGAGATGTATCAAACAATAGGTACTGAAATCTTTGTTCCGGCTGCTGTAAATACACCAATTACTACAGATGAGATTGATCAATTCCTTGCTTCAGATTATGGAAAACTGAGTGGATCTATCGAACAACAAAAAGAAATGATTCTATCTCAAATGTGGGTGCATTCATTAAAGAATGCAGACGAAATGTATGCACAGTGGAAACGAACAGGATATCCTAAATTCGAAGAGGATTCACCATACCAATTTGCCGCAATTTGGGAGCAACCTTACACAAACACGGGCATTAAATTAACAATGCCACGTCGTCGAAATCTACCAACTTCAACCCAAAATCCGGTCGAACGCGACATAGCACTCCAGAACCTGATGAAAGCAAACGGAGGCCCGGCATATGGTGAAGAACTAGATTCCAAAGGTCGTATTTGGTGGGATCGTTAATCTAGGACTTAACCGACCTATCTATTTATATTTAATACTACTAAAATACAAAAGAGTCGTTCTTCGGAACGGCTCTTTTGCGTTTTGAAATAAATTTAGTTTTCCTAAAAACACCTCCACTATTTATCGTACCAACAAGCAACCCGAAGCCAATAAATTATTACGACTCTAAGACTAAACGTCAACATGTACAGATTGCTGATTATGTTGTTTATCGACACTTCCACCCCTTAACGATTCGCGCGCCGCTAAAAGTATACAATATTAACACACGAAGAATAACCAAAATAAACAAACCAAACACATACAAACTAACACAAACGCCGCATTATTTATTTTGATTTAAATAATTTAAACCATATATAATTAGAAAAACAAACACTCACAAACAGTAAATATTACTGAAATAAATACATTTACAAGAATCAATATAAAGCAGAGAATACGAATAATGCATAGCATTTTGTTATTTTATTAATTAGAAACACAAACAAAAACAAAATATTTTTAATATATTTTACTTGCAGATTAATTAATTTGTATATATTTGCCGGCGCTTAGATGATACTAAATGCTAAAATATCATTTAGAGTGTAAACTTAATCGCCAATTAGATCTCCATTATAAACACAAGCTTATGAATAACTATTCATTCGCCTCAATCGTAGAACAACACCTACGAAACGAAGGCAACCTTAGAAAGTTTAAATCTATTCTAGTAGCTACATTACTTGTCCCTACAGTAGCAATGGCTAGCCCCGAAACAAATCATGAAACAGAACCTTTTACAATCTCAACAAGTATTGCCCAGCAATCAAAAACGATTAAAGGTACAGTTGTAGATGAAACAGGTGAACCGCTTATCGGTGTAAGTATTGCAGTAAAAGGCACTACAAATGGTACCGTTACAGATATAGATGGTAATTTTACATTACCTCGAGTATCTGGAAAAGACGTGATCACACTTACCTATGTAGGTTACCATGCAATCAACCAAACAATCGGCAACCAAACAGTCTTCAAGTTCACAATGAAAGAAGACACAAAAACATTGGATGAAGTTGTTGTTGTTGGTTTTGGTTCTCAAAAGAAAGTGAACGTTACAGGTGCAGTAAGCCAGGTTTCTGCAGAAGCACTCGAAGCTCGTCCTGTACAAAACGTATCTCAAGCCCTTCAAGGTGTTGTTCCTGGTCTTAACTTTAGCACAAACAACAGTGGTGGTGAGCTTAATAATACATTAAGTGTTAATATCCGTGGTGGTGGTACAATTGGTGAAGGTTCATCAAGTTCCCCTCTTGTATTGATCGATGGTATGGAGGGTAACATGAATGCTCTTAATCCACAGGATATCGAAAGCATCTCTGTACTTAAAGATGCTGCATCAGCAGCAGTATATGGATCACGTGCACCTTTCGGGGTTATCTTGATCACAACTAAAAAAGGTAAATCAGGTCGTGCAACTGTAAACTACAACAACTCGATGCGTTTTACCGATCCATTGTTGACTCCTAAAATGATGGATTCATATAACTTTGCTCAATACTTCAATGAAGCAGCAGCAAATAATGGACAAAGCCCTGTTTTCAACGATGAAATGATGGGACGTATCCAAGCATACCAACGCGGAGAACTTGAAGCTGGTACTACACTTAATAAAAACAGCAATCGCTGGAACGAATATGGTGGTGCGAATGCAAATACAGACTGGTTCAAAGAACACTACAAAAAATGGGCATTCTCTCAAGAACACAACATCAGTGTAAACGGAGGTAATGAAAAAGTTACTTATTTGATATCTGGTAACTTTATGGACACCAATGGTCTTCTTCGCTTTAGCAACGACAACTACCAACGTTACTCAATCAACAGCAAATTAAATGCACAAATCTCTGACTGGGTAAGCCTATCTTATGGTGGCCGTTGGGTGCGTGAAGACTACGACCGTGCAGCATATCAAGGTGGATTATTCTATCACAATATCGCTCGTCGCTGGCCTACCAATCCATTATACGATCCGAATGGATTCTTAATGGAAGGCAGTGAAGCTATTCAATTGAGAGATGGTGGTCGCGACAAAGATCAAAAAGACTGGAACTATCAGCAGCTTCAGTTAACTTTCGAGCCTATCAAAGACTGGAAGATTTATGCAGAAGGCAACATGCGCACAACAGATCGTTTCAATCACTGGGAAGTATTGCCGGTTTATGCACACGATGGTGACGGAAATGCATATGCAATGAAATGGAACGACGACTATTCTACTCCAGGCATGAGCCGAGTTAGTGAGTATGCATGGAAAGAAAACTTCTATACAACCAACCTTTATACAGACTATTTCAAGAACTTCGATAATGGTCACTACTTTAAAGCAATGGTTGGTTTCAATGCCGAACTTCTTAATGCCCGTGATGTAAGTGGAAGTAGAGATGGTTTGATTACACCTAACGTACCTACAATCAATACTGCAACATCTAACCAAAAAGCAGGAGGTGGCTATTCACACTGGTCTACTGCAGGTTTCTTTGGTCGTATCAACTACAACTACAAAGAACGCTATATGGTTGAGTTGAATGGACGTTACGACGGTACATCTCGTTTTATTGGAGACAAACGTTGGAACTTCTTCCCTTCATTCTCTGCCGGATGGAACATTGCTCGTGAAGATTTCTGGCAATCATATGAAGATATTGTTAGTACATTGAAATTAAGAGGTTCTTGGGGTGAACTTGGTAACCAAAACATGTCAAGCTGGTATCCATTCTATCAAACAATGCCTTTTGGTACTGCAAACGGCGGATGGTTGATCAATGGTGAAAAACCAAATACATCATCAGCTCCAGGTCTTGTAAGTTCGCTTCTTACTTGGGAACGCGTTCAATCATGGAACGTTGGTTTCGACTGGGGTGCATTCAACAATCGCTTAACAGGATCGTTTGACTACTTCGTGCGTAAAACGCTTGACATGGTAGGTCCAGCTCCTGAACTTCCGGTTATCTTAGGTACAAGTGTTCCTAAATTGAACAATGCCGATATGAAATCATATGGTTTCGAACTTGAAATTGGATGGAGAGATCGTATTGGTAATGTATCATATGGTGTAAAAGGAGTACTTTCAGATGCTCAACAAAAAGTAACACGTTATCCAAATGCAACCGGAAACATCAGTCAATGGTTTGCAGGACGTTACAGCGGTGAAATCTGGGGTTATGAAACAATTGGCATCGCTAAATCTCAAGAAGAAATGGATGCCCACTTGGCTTCACTTCCAAATGGCGGACAAAATGCACTTGGTAACAAATGGGCAGCCGGAGACATCATGTACAAAGACTTGAATGGTGACGGTAAAATCGATGGTGGAAAAGGTATCCTTGGTGAAACCGGCGATAGAAAAGTGATTGGTAACTCTACAGCTCGCTTCAACTTCGGTGTAACATTAGATGCTCAATGGAAAGGTTTCGATATCTCGGTATTCTTTCAAGGGGTAGGTAAACGTGACTACGCAATTGGTGGTCCATACTTCTGGGGGGCAAACGGCGGTATGTGGCAATCGGCAGGATTCGTAGAACATTTAGACTTCTTCCGTCCTGAAGGTCACCCAATGGGCGCAAACCTTGATTCATACTATCCACGTCCTATCTTTGACGGTGGCGGTAAGAACCAACAAACGCAAACTAAATATTTACAGAATGCTGCTTATATCCGTATGAAAAACCTTCAAGTAGGTTATACATTCCCTCAACAATGGATTTCAAAAGCTGGTCTTCAATATTTACGTGTATTCATCTCAGGAGACAACCTCCTTACAGGTACTAAAATGACAAGTATTTTCGACCCTGAAACAATCGGTGGTGGATGGGGTGAAGGTAAAACCTACCCTCTATCAAAAGTTATTTCATTTGGTTTGAACGTAAACTTCTAATTAGACGCCAATTATTAACAAGCAATGATTATGAACAACAAGATACAATCAATATTAAAATACACTTGCCTTTCGGCAGGTGTATTACTAACAACATCGTGCAACGATTTTCTAGACAGAGAACCGCTAGACCAAGTAACACCGGGTCAGTTCTTTACAACAGAAGCAGACCTTGCGTCGTATGCGGTCAACATGTATAGTTTCACAACTCACGGAGGTTGGGGATTAGGAACCGTATTACGTGGTGACGACAACACAGACAACCAAGCTACAACAGATGCTTCATACTCAAGATGGGTACCGGGAGAAAAGCGTGTTCCTCAATCAGGAGGAGGATGGGACTTCGGCCGTATCCGTAATGCAAACTACTTCTTCGAGCATGTGATTCCAAACTGGAAATCGGGCAAAATACAAGGAGCTCCTAAAAACATCGAACAATACATTGGTGAAGTATATTTTCTTAGAGCTTACGAATACTTCAATAAATTAAAATCATATGGTGATTTCCCAATTGTAAAAAACACATTACCGGATAAACCTGAAGAGCTAATTGCAGCAAGTAAACGTAGCCCAAGAAATGAAGTAGCTCGCTTTATCCTTGCCGACCTAGACTCTTCAATCATTTTAATGACTAATGATCCTGTAGGTAAGAAGAACCGTTTGACTAAAAACGCAGCCCTTCTATTCAAATCAAGAGTTGCTCTTTTCGAAGCTACTTGGTTGAAATATCACCAAGGAACAGCTCGCGTACCGGGCGGACCAGGATGGCCGGGTGCATCAAAAGATTACAATCAAGGTTTCTCTATTGATATCGACAGTGAAATCAACTTCTTCTTAACAGAGGCAATGGAAGCTGCTCAAGAAGTAGCAGATGCTTCTCCTCTAACACAAAACACAGGAGTTGTTAATCCTGATGGTAAGTTCAACAGTTGGAATCCTTATTTTGACATGTTCAACGCAAACAGCATGGAAGACTTCAAGGAAGTAATCTTCTGGAAATCTTACTCTGCAACCCACAATATCAACCACGCTGTTACAACTTACATCCTTTCAGGTGGTGGTAACTCTGGTTTGACAAAAAGCATGGTAGACGGCTTCCTTATGGAAAATGGTCTTCCAATCTATGCATCAAACTCTGGTTATGCAGGAGAAGACTCAGTCGAACTGGTAAAGAAAGATCGCGACGGACGTCTTCAACTGTTTATGATTGCTCCATCTGACCTTCGCACAATTGACAAAGCCGCTAAAATTCAAACATTTGGCAAACCAGTTCTATTGGAACAACCAGAAAACCGTGCCGTAACAGGTTATTGCACTCGTAAATGTTTATCTTATGATCCAGCTCAACCAACAACTGGTGTTGCTCAAACTTATGGTTGTATCGTATTCAGAGCAGCTGAAGCATATCTAAACTACATCGAGGCTTCATACGTTAAGAACGGATCTTTGGATGCAAAAGCAACAGAATACTGGAAAGCACTTCGCTCAAGAGCTGGTGTTAGCGACGACTTGAATAAAACAATCGCAGCAACAGACCTAAGCAAAGAAGGCGACTGGGCTAAATACTCTGGTACTTCATTGGTAGATCCTACATTGTTCAACATCCGTCGCGAGCGTCGTAACGAATTCATGTCAGAAGGCTTCCGCTACGATGACTTGATCCGTTGGAGAGCATTGGATATGGTAAAGAACTATCAAATCGAAGGATTCAACCTTTGGGAAAGTACATATGCTAATCAGTATGTAGATGACGAAGGCAAAAGCGAGTTCATCGAAGAAGGAACATCTGACAAACAAGGTAATATTTCGAATCGCAAAAACAGTAAATACGTACGCCCTAACCAAATCATCAAAGTAAACAACAAGGTTTACGATGGTTACAACTGGAGTACTGCAAATTATTTGGAACCAATCGCAATTCAGCACTTCCTGATCACTGCATCGAATCCTTCAGATCTTACAAGCTCTCCTATTTATCAAAACCCTCAATGGTCGCTTGAAGCAAATACACCTGCTATCGACTAATTAGGAATGGAGAATCGTAAATATAAAAGTAGATTTAACCTACCTTTCTATTTATAATTAATACTACTAAAATAAAAGAGTCGCTCTTCGGAACGGCTCTTTTGTATTTAAAAAAAAATAGCTTCGAAAAAAAAATAAATTTATTTCACAATCTGCCTCTGTTATTTGTTTTATCAGTAAAGAATAAGAAACCAATAAATTATTACGATTATGGGACTAAATATGGACATGGGCGAATTGCTGATTTATGTTGTTTTGATCGGTGCTTTTATTTATATCATCGGACGACTCACGCGTCGCAAAAAAGACAAATAATTCATCAGAGCCACCTGTTGTTGATTTTTTCAAAAACAAGTGGCTATTTTTATAAAATAATACACTCAGGGCAACTTGTGAATAAATTTAATTCATACTTTTACCACTGAGTATTAACGTTTATCTCATATTATGAAGAAGTTTATTTCATTATTGGCGGGAGGCGGCCTGTTAACTATTGCCTCTTGTACGCAAGCGCCATCCGGAAATCTTACCGGAGTAATTAATGGTGTTGAAAGCGATTCTGTAATTGTAGCCTATGCTTCAATGGGTGAAAGAGGTCTCATTCGTGACACCATAGCCCTAAAAGACAAAAAGATCGACTTCAATCTACCTGATTCTACAGCATTAATGGTATCGATACTGGAGTTGCCAAAAACTCTACCCGACGGAAACATGCGTGCAATGCGTATGGAAGCAATCAACTTCTTCCGTTTTCCGAATGAGAAAGTGAACGTAAAAGCTGAATTTACTGAAACAGGACTTGATTACGAAGTTACGGGTACACCTTTGTACGACGAATTGAAAAAGACAGAAAAAGACCACAAACCAATCGAAGATCAAATCAAAGCAGCACAAAGCAAACTCAGACAGATGCAAATGTCAGGAACACCTGACAGCACTCTACGCGAAGAGTACAATAAAATGATGCCTTTATTTGAATCATTGAATGCATACAAAATGCAATACATCCGCAACAATCCGGGTAGCATCGTTTCAGGTTTCTACTTCAATACACTTTCGGCCGATAGTGCGATTGCATTCTATGAAATCATTACTCCGGAGGTGAAAAATGGTCCTTTCAAAGGTATCATTGACAACCACATGGCGAGTGCAAACAAACAAATCGCCATCAACAAAGCAAAAGAGAATATCGCAGTTGGCAAGCAAACACCAGACTTTACATTGACAGACATCAATGGCAAACCGTTTACGCTTTCTTCGCTTTATGGCAAAGGCAAGTACATCGTTCTTGACTTCTGGGGTGTATGGTGCGGATGGTGTATCAAAGGATTCCCTGAAATGAAGTCTTACTACGAAAAATACAACAAGAAAGTTGAATTCGTGGGCATCGACTGTAATGATACAGAAGAAAAATGGAAACAAGGTGTAGCAGACAACCAACTTCCATGGATCAACGTTCAAAACACAAAAGAGAACGATATCACTACGACTTATGCTATTCAAGGTTTCCCAACTAAGATGATCATCAGTCCAAAAGGCGAAATCGAAGCTGTTATCTTAGGAGAATCTCCTGAATTCTATAAAAAGCTCGACGAACTTCTTAAATAAAAAAAAATATCTTCTATCTTCAAGGGCGATTCTCTACCGAGGGTCGTCCTTTTTTTATTGATAATGATCCGTTAAAGACATTACAATCGGCAATAAAACAACTTATCTATAACCTTATTTTTTACAGTAACATGAAACACTTATTCTACAAGGTGGCATGCCTTTGCACTACAGTAACTTTACTGAGTAGTTGCACCGGAAGCAACAACCTATCGTATCAAACAGGACCGTTCCTCCTTTCGATCAACGACCAAGGGAATGTAACCGAACTGATAGACACCAATACCGGAACCAATTATCTGGTAAATCAGCAAACCTCTCCACTGCTAGCCATCCGTGTAAACAATCAGTTCGAATCGCCATCGAAGTTAACTTGGGACGAGACCAAAGAAAACCTCACCCTCTTTTTTCCTCAAAACGATGTTGAAGTCAAACTAAAAGCCGTACGAAACCCAAAATACGTTACGTTTGAAGTAACTGAAGTCACCAACAATAACAACGTAGACTTAGTTACGTGGGGCCCTTATGCCAACGACATTTCCAAACAAGTAGGCGAATGCGTAGGTGTAGTGCGAGGCGACGACTTTGCTTTAGGAATTCAAGCGTTGAACCCAAAAACCATCGGTGGATATCCGACCAACGAAGACGATACCGACCCATCGTTCGATATATTCGCAACAACTTCGCTCGTTGATGTTGCCGACAGCATGAAGGTACTTTACCGCGGACAAACCGCCATGCACCAACCCTGGGGAAGTGTGATTCAGGCCTATTGCCGCAATCGATTCGAAGACCGCATCATTCCGATGTGGAATCACGACAAATTTGTAGCTCCGGCCTACAACGACGGCGGTGTAATCGGATCCAAAATCGCACTCTTCGGCTGTGTTCCCGACAGTGTATTGAACTACATTTCCGACATTGAGTTGGGCGAAGGACTGCCTCACCCCATCATCGAAGGCGAATGGGGCAAAACCTCTCCTGCCGCTGCGCAAGCCTATATCATTTATGACTTCGACGAGAAAACCCTCGATGACGCTATCGCCTTTACCAAGAAAACAGGATTGAAATACCTCTACCACGGCGGCCCATTCAAGACATGGGGCAAGTTCGAACTCAATCCCGAACAATTCCCCAACGGATATGCAAGTTTGAAAAACTGTGTAGACAGAGCCGGCAAAGAAGGAATCAAACTGGGCCTTCACACGCTGTCTAATTTCACAACCACCAATGACCCGTACGTTACGCCGGTTCCGGACAAACGCTTGGCCAAAGTCGGGTCGGGACTTATCACCGCCAACATTGACGCAAACGCAAAAGAGATACCCATCTCCTCTCCCGACTACTTCAACGAAATGCGCAACAACACATTACACGGCGTAATGCTGGGCGATGAATTGATTCGTTATGAAAAAGTGAGCGACAAAGCACCGTGGACACTTCTCAATTGTCAGCGCGGAGCTTGGGGCACCAAAGCATCGGCACACCACCAAGGCGACACCATCAGCAAGCTGCTCGATCACGGTTATGCCGTATTCCTCACAAACACGGAACTAACCAAAGAAGAAGCACGCAACCTTGCCGACCTCTTCAACGAAACCGGAATCATGCAGATCTCATTCGACGGGCTCGAAGGCGCTTGGTCTACCGGCTTAGGTCAGTACGGACTCTCGTTGATGATCAAAGAGTGGTACGACAACCTGGAAGCACCCTACAAAAACTGCATCAACGACGCCAGCATGACTACACACTACAACTGGCACACCTTTACACGGATGAACTGGGGCGAGCCTTGGTATGCGGGCTTCCGCGAAAGCCAACTCAACTACCGCCTGATGAACCAAGACTTTTACCGTCGCAATCTGATCCCCAACATGCTGGGCTGGTTCAAGTACGGACCGCAAACGGGAATCGAAGACGTAGAATGGTTACTTGCCCGATCGGCCGCATTCGATGCAGGTTATACACTAGTAACCAACAAGGCTGCCGTAGAGCAAAACGGACTTTCAGAGCAAAACATCACCGCCATCCGCGAATGGGAAAAAGCGCGCCTGTCGGGAGCATTTCCCAAAGAGCTGAAAATTGAAATGGAACACCTAGCAAACGAGTATCATCTCGAGCCCGTTTCCGAAACTTCATGGGATCTGTATCCATACGATGTGCAACGTTTCAAACACACCAATGTGGTACGTCAGCCGGGCGAACCCGTACAATCGAAGTGGGAATACAACAACACCAACGACCGCCAACCGATACAGTTCTTGCTCTCTGCCGACGAGAACATCAAAAACCCGGTTCTCTCCATCAACAACTACAGTACCGTACCCATCGGGACTCATTTGAAGAAAAACGAAACAGCGAAGTATGTGGGTGGAAACAAGATCATCATTTACGATCCCAATTGGAAAGAGTTACGTTCTATCCCAATAGAAGAATCCGCGATGATGGTCGACAATGGGAATGTTAACCTCGTGTTTACTTGTCAGTTTGAGTCGGAAGACAACACCAAGCAAGCATCGGCCGAATTCAAAACCGTAGGCGATAAAATCTCACTTACAGCTCAGAACAAATAAGATCAAAAGGTATTGCTACAATCTAACCCGGATTAAAGCAATACCTTTTTTTAATAAGCACCAACCCTCTGCATAAAACTAAAAAAATCCGTATATAATTTACACAAATAAACAAAACCACCGATACACATGTTAAAACTACAAGTAATAAAAAAGGATTAATAAAATTAAGACACTAAAGAGATATATTGCATCCATCCTGTTAAACAACTTAAACTTAATTGTTAATATGAGAGTCATCACCTATTTTTATAACCAATATAAGACCGTATCTGTAAACTCCGAAGAAGGAGACTGTAAAATTAAACCGTTTAGACAAATGAGAATTAAATTTATGATGCTTGCGTTAGTCATTTCCGCTTCCTTAATGACTGCGTGTAAAAAAGAGGCAGAACCGGAAAGACCCGTTGTAGCATTTGAGAAACCCGTAGGCCGCGATGTAGAAATCGAAGGCGAATACGTAGGGCGTATCCGTGCAAATAAATATGTGGAGGTTCGGGCCCGTGTAGAAGGCTATCTAGAAGGTATGCTATTTGAAGAAGGAAAGAAAGTAGAGCAAAATGCTCCGCTCTTTGTCATCAGTCAGGCGCAATACAAAGCACGTGCCGACAAAGCCAGAGCTCAACTAAAGAAAGACATTGCCGCTGCCGCAAAAGCTTCGCGCGACGTAGAACGTCTGCGCCCACTTTACGAACAAAACGCAGCCAGTCAGCTCGATCTTGATAACGCGATCGCCGCAAAAGAAAATGCAGAAGCAAATGTAGCAATGAGCAAAGCCGACTTAGAGCAAGCCGACCTACAACTTGGCTACACTGTGGTAAAATCTCCTATCAGCGGCTATATGAGTGAGCGCCTTGTGGACATCGGAACACTTGTAGGACCGGGTGCTAAATCCCTTCTTGCAACCGTGGTACAAAGCGACACCGTACTTGTCGATTTCCGCATGACAGCACTTGATTATCAAAAGAGTTTGGAACGTAACGTACGTCTGGGCCAACTTGATTCTACCCGTTCTTGGCAACCAACCGTAGAGGTTACTCTTGCCGACAACACCATCTATCCACTCAAAGGCGTCGTAGATTTTGCAGAGCCAAAAGTAGATCCACAAACCGGAACCTTTACCGTGCGAGCACGACTAGCCAATCCCGATCAAGAATTACTACCGGGACAGTTTACCAAAGTAAAGCTACTACAAGACGTAATCGAGAATGCAGTAGTAATCCCACGCAAAGCTTTATCAATCGAAACAGGCGGTGCATTTGTTTACATCATTCGTCGCGACAGCACGGTTGAAAAGAGATTTGTGCAAACAGGCTACGAGATGGAAAACGACATCGTTATCGAGCGAGGATTGGGAACCAACGAAACCATAGTGACCGAAGGATATCACAAGCTCAACCCGGGCATTAAGGTAATTCCCGTTGCCGCCAACCAAGCCAACGCAAGTTCCCAACCAAAACACTAAGTCATGATAAAGCCAGGATTTTTTATCGAAAGACCTGTGTTTTCATGGGTCCTTTCAATCGTAATCATTGTAGTAGGTCTTATCGGTATGCGCCTCTTGCCTATCGATCAGTATCCACAGATATCTCCTCCCGTTGTAACCATCGGGACCTCATATCCCGGCGCTAGTGCCGTAACCGTATCGCAGGCCGTGGCCACGCCACTCGAGCAGCAGCTCAACGGAACTCCCGGTATGATCTACATGGAGTCGAGCAGTTCCAACTCGGGTAGCCTTTCGATCAAAATCACATTCGACGTAAACGTCAACCCCGACCTTGCAGCCATCGAAGTGCAAAACCGTGTAAAACTTGCCGAGTCGGGTCTTCCTGCCGAGGTGATTCAAAACGGTATCAGCATCGAAAAGCAGGCATCGAGCAGTTTGATGACACTTTGCTTGGTTTCGGACGACCCGAAGTTTGACGAGATTTACCTCAGCAACTTCGCCACCATCAACGTTATCGACGTACTCAAACGTATCCCCGGCGTGGGCCGCATCTCAAATGTTGGTAGCCGCTACTACGGTATGCGTATTTGGGTAATGCCCGACAAACTTGCCAACTTCGGCCTCACGGTCAAAGATTTGCAAGACGCGCTGAAGGATCAAAACCGTGAAGCCGCAGCCGGAGAACTGGGCATGCAACCCGTTTCCGACCTTGATGTAACCATCCCCATCAGTACGAAAGGACGCCTGAGCTCGGTACAAGAATTTGAAAACATTGTAGTACGAGCCAACAACGACGGTTCGCTGATCCGCATCAAAGATGTGGCGCGCGTATCGCTCGAGTCGTCGTCATATACCACCGAAAGCGGATTGAATAACAAGAACGCAGCCGTGCTTTCGATCAGCCTTTTACCGGGCGCGAATGCCATGGAAGTGGCGAAGCAGATTCGTGAAAACATGAAACAGATACACAAAGACTTTCCCGAAGGTCTCGACTATCTGATTCCGTTCGACATCACATCCTACATCGACCAGTCTATTCACGAAGTATACAAAACACTCCTTGAAGCTTTGATCCTCGTGATTATCGTGGTGTACCTTTCGCTTCAAAACTGGCGTGCAACGCTGATACCCGTGATCGCGGTGCCTATTTCCCTGATCGGAACATTCGGCGCAATGCTAATCTTGGGCTTCTCACTCAACTTGCTTACGCTGCTTGGTTTGGTTCTTGCCATCGGTATTGTCGTCGACGATGCCATCGTGGTGGTGGAAAACGTAGAGCGTATCATGCACGAAGAAAAGCTCAATGCCCGTGCCGCTACGCACAAGGCGATGAACGAACTATCGGGCGCGCTTATCGCAACCTCGTTGGTACTGGCTGCGGTGTTTATACCGGTAAGTTTCCTTGACGGCATCACCGGCGCATTGTTCCGCCAGTTTTCCGTTACCATCGTCGTATCGGTACTAATCTCTACCGTGGTAGCCCTTACGCTAAGTCCGGCAATGTGTGCCATCATTCTGCGCCCCAACACAGGCGAGAAAAACAAACTTTTCCGCAAGATCGACCAATGGCTCGACAGTGGGAATGCATGGTATGTATCCATTCTTCAGCGTGTGATGAAGGTTCCGAAACGAGTATTTGCCACCTTCGCACTGGTACTGATCGGCATCTTTGTGATGAATCAGTTGGTACCAACCGCCTTTATACCCGAAGAAGATCAAGGATATTTCAACGTAGAACTAGAACTTCCCGAAGGAGCAACGCTAGATCGTACGCGTATTGTTACCGAACGGGCTACCGAATATTTACTCTCGCATCCGGGCATAGCCTATGTGCAAAACGTAACAGGATCGAGTCCGCGCGTAGGAAACTCACAAGCACGTGCCACACTCATGGTTATCCTCAAAAACTGGGAAGACCGCTCGTCTTCGGGCTTGGATGTAAACAGTGTGATGGCTGATGCAGAGAAAGAATTCAAGCAATACCCCGAAGCCAAAGCCTTCTTGAGTAAGCCACCTGTAATACCCGGTTTGGGAAGTTCGGGAGGTTTCGAGATGCAACTGCAAGCACGCTCGGGCGCAACCTGGGAAAACCTGGTGAATGCAACCGATACATTGATGCATTATGCCGCAGCATCGAACGAAGTGGGCAACCTTTCTTCGGCGTTGCAATCGGAGATTCCGCAACTTTATTTCGACGTAGACCGAGATCGTGCCAAGTTCTTAGGCATTCCGATGTCGGATATCTTCTCTACGATGAAAGCCTACCTCGGTTCGGTTTATGTAAACGACTTCAACCTCTTTAACCGTATCTATAAAGTATACATCGAGGCCGACGCAGAGTACAGAACCAAACAACAGAACCTGGGCATGTTTTTCGTAAAGACGAAAGAGGGCAATATGATTCCGCTTACCGCCCTAGGCTCTACATCGTATACAACGGGACCCGGTAACATCAAACGTTTCAACATGTTTACCTCGGCCGTGATCAGAGGTGTGCCGGCAAACGGATACAGTTCGGGCGAAGCCATGCAAGCTATGGAACGTATCGTAAAAGAACACTTGCCCGCCAACATTGGTATTGAATGGAGCGGAATGTCGTATCAGGAGAAGAAAGCCGAAGGACAAATGGGACTCATCGTCGCATTGGTATTCCTTTTCGTATTCCTTTTCTTGGCGGCACAATATGAAAGTTGGCTCGTTCCCATTTCAGTGTTGCTTTCGTTGCCGATCGCGGCATTCGGAGCCTTCCTGAGCATTTGGGTATTCGGCCTCGAAAACGACGTTTACTTCCAGATTGGCTTGGTTACACTGATTGGTCTTGCGGCAAAGAACGCGATTCTGATCGTAGAGTTTGCCAAGGTGCAGGTAGATAACGGATGTGATGTTATCAAAGCCGCTGTCGACGCAGCCCGTCTTCGCTTCCGTCCTATTGTAATGACCTCGTTGGCATTCGTATTGGGTATGCTTCCGATGGTACTTGCCAGCGGTCCGGGTAGTGCAGGACGCCATTCGATTGGTACCGGCGTATTCTTCGGTATGTTGTTTGCCATCACGTTCGGTATCGTATTTGTTCCGTTCTCGTTTGTAGTCGTTTACAAACTAAAGCAACGCTTGGCCCAAAACTTACTTGTAGGTAAAGTAAGAAGAGCGCAACAGCTACTCTTTGCCAAGCATGTAAAACAGGTGAAGTCATCTATTAATAAACGAATCAACAAGTAACCTATGCGCAAATTGATATACATCGTTCCGTTTCTTGCTCTGTCTCTTTTGATGGGATCGTGCAAGATTGGAAAACAATATAAACAACCCGACCTCAACCTGCCCGATCAAATACCGGGCAATCAGTCGCCCGTAGATACCGCTACCGTTAGCGATATCAAATGGTGGGAATTATACAGTGATTCTACCCTGCAAACACTGATCGTGGAAGCACTCGACAACAACAAAGATTTGCTGATAGCCAGTAAACGAATCGAAGAGTTTGCGGCCGGTAAAAAGATGGCCTTTGCCGATCTGTTTCCCGCTATCGGAATCGGAATTGAAGGAGAGCGTGAATATGACAACTATGGCGGAGTCAAGCCTGTATACGACAACACATTTGAAGGAAAATTCTCCTTCGGATGGGAAGTCGATGTGTGGGGAAAGCTGCGCTGGGCAAACGATAAAGCCAAAGCAGACTTCCTGCAATCCATGGAGTTTCAACGAGGCGTGCGCATGGGGATCATTTCGGAAGTAGCTCAGAAATACTTTGAGATTTCGGCTGCTCACCGCGAACTATCCATCGTAAAGCGTACCATTGTGGCCCGTCGCGAAGGGGTTCGTCTGGCTCGCTTGCGTTTCGAAAGCGGACTTACCTCCGAGACATCGCTCCGACAAAGTGAGGTGGAGTTGGCACGTACCGAAACCTTGCAACCTTCGCTCGAGAAGCAAATCGGCATCCTTGAAAACGAACTCTCGCTGCTGTTGGGTAAATATCCGAAAGAGTATACCTTCGGTGCATTTCGTGCTACTGATGTTGCGATGGAGGAGTTACCGATAGGTCTGCCATCTCAACTGCTCGAACGTCGTCCCGACATTCGTGGAGCGGAGCAAAAGCTAAAGGCTGCCAACGCCGCTGTAGGCATTGCTTTCACCTCGATGTTCCCATCGATCAAACTCACCGGTAGCGGTGGTGTGGAGAGCGGAGACCTATCCTCCTTCCTAAAGTCGCCGTATTGGTCGATTGGCGGAGGCTTGTTTGGTCCGGTTTTCAACATGGGAAAGAATCGCGCCAACTGGAAAAAGAGCGAAATACAATACGAGCAAGAGGTCTTGAGCTACCAAAAAACGGTGATCACCGCCTTTAAGGAAGTAAACAATGCTTTGCTTGCATACAATAAGAACAAAGAGATTGTAGAAAAACGTCGCAAGCTTGCCTCTGCCGCTCAGAGTTATCTCGAACTGGCAAACCTGCAATACATCAACGGAATTATCAGTTATATCGACGTGCTCGACGCGCAACGCGGAATGCTCGATGCCGAGATCGGCCTCAGCAATGCCCTGCGCGATTCCAATCTGGCACTGGTATATCTCTATAAGTCGCTCGGCGGCGGATGGAATTAAGCACGCAGCGTGCGTGAGTTTACTCACCATGCGTGCGATGAAACAGTCACGCAGCGTAAGCATTTTGCTTCACGCAGCGTGACTGTTTTCGTTTACCATGCGTGACGATATCCGTTTCGATGCAATACAATAAGCCCTCGCCGAGTGGAAAATGCCTCACCTCTCCCACTACCTCTTACAGACAATCCTTTCAGTAAAAACCGTCTTCATCGACCACCGAAATCTGTTTTCATTGAAAACGTTACAGCGTTCTTATGAGAACCATGCAACGTTCTTGCAAGAACCAAATAACGTTTTCGTTGAAACCATGCAAGGTTTTTCACCGCAGTTATTAACAAACTGTTGATAACTATGCATAAATCCCGCAAAAAGCCCCTTTTTACACCCCAAAGAGGCCCTAACACCTCCTTTACCCCGCCATTTATCAACAATTCAAAACTCCAATATTCCGCCTCAACACCCAACCATCTACACTTCAAGCCATTCTCACGCAGTTGAGCAAATACAACTTGCTCTTCACAATGAGTTTTCCACAACAAAACGACACCCCACAAACTACTTGGTTATCGAGCACCATCCAAATCGGTAAACACATTCGTCGTAATCCCGTCAAAGTAACACACAAAAAAGAGCCGGCATTTTTCATCAACCCGAAAAACACCCGCCCTCTTCACACAAAGCCCTCACTCCCATCGCAAAAACCAAAATATACAATAAGAAAATATTTACAAAGAGTAAACTGTAAATATTACTTGTTATGTTATTCTTTTTATTTACTTTGAATCTGAGACCTAACCTGTTAACACCTTAGTTTCATATGAACAAACTACTACTGATACTTGGAATCTACATCTCTTGCCTGAGTTGTAAAGAAAATACACCTGATACACTTCCCAACAAAATTAAAGTATCCGATTTATCAAGTATAGGCCTCTTCGATGCCGACACATCTACAATGCAAGTTTTGCAACTAGAAAAGCCCAGTGGCATCAAGTTTGAAACCATCGTTGAAGACTATTATTATTTACCGCTAGAAACAACACCAAATTCACTGATTGGTCAATACCGCAACATTGAACTCTATAAGAATTATATCTATATTCAAGATGTTGAGACAAAGCTGTTATACATATTCGATAAAAAAGGAAAGTTTATCAGCAGCTTGGGACAAAGAGGAAACGGGCCTGATGATCTTTTACACTTGACAACGTTTACGATAGACCGAAATAAAAAGGAAGTTATCGTCTATGATTCATTCAAACAAGAGTTTTTCTTTTACACCCTTGAAGGCAACTTTAAAAGAAGAACCGCTACACCAATTCGTTTTGAGAATAACAACTTTGGAATTGATCAATACGGACAAATGATTGTAGCTTCGATCTCTTCTAATAATCCTGAACTAAAAGAATTCGACGGCTCATCATTGTTTATCCTTGATTCAACGCTAAATATCTTAAAAGCATCTACTCTTCAAAATATACATGCCTCAAATAATTATGCGCCAAGCCTACTATTGAGAAATAATAATCAAATTGCATACATGTCAAATTACACAAGCGACTTCTTTGTTGCATGTCAGCATGGAGTAGAATTAAAATATAAATTTGATTTATCTGCTTTTGAGAATGCGCTTAATAAAGAAAAGTTATCAATACTAATTGACAAGCCGGAAGAACTTCTTCCATACTATTTCTGCTCTGCACACATATTACCTCCAATCTTCTTTACAGAGAAACATCTGTTCTTTAAAGTTCAGACTGCAAACGCTACAGGCACAATGTACTGCTATTATAATAAGCATTCGAACCAAACAATTTCCTTCTCAGATCTCGATAATGTTATTTGCAACAATGGACTTATTTTCTCTTCTGTCGTAACAGCGCACAATGATTATTTTGTAGGATATGTAACCCCCGAGTTGTTGATTGATCATAAAGCGTTGGCAGGAAAGTTCGCAGAAGAAGTTTCCTTTGATGACAATGCGATCCTTGTATTCTTTAAATTGAAATAGACACCCAAAACAGATAGCAACCTACAAGTCGACAAAGGGCTGTGCAGGTTGCTATTTATAGTTTACATCCTTATTATTTGAGGATTATTTATTTTACGAATTTAGACTTTAGCAAGTAATCGGCGCAGCCTTTTACGCCTTCAAATTGGGTGCCGTTGCTCATGCCTTCAAGCTCTACAAAGTAGTCTTTGTTGCCGTTGGCGTAAAACTGATTGAAGATGGTTTCGAAGTTCATCATGCCCGATTGTCCCAGCACGGAGCTGTCCTTTATATGCAATAACTTAATGCGATCGGGGTATTGCTTGAGGTAACGCATAGGATCGTTTTGCCCCATCACAGTCCAGAATACATCCATTTCGAAGAATACCAACGAAGGGTCTGTCTCGCGCAAGAATACATCATATACGGCATCGCCTTTGCCGTGTCGGTTAAACTTGGCTTCGGTTCCGCCGGGCACTACTTTGGCGAATTCGAAATCGTGGTTGTGGTAACCGAAAGGGATTCCGGCTTCTTTTATAACTTTGCCTGCATCGTTGAATACTTCACACACGTATTGTGTCTCTTCGAGGCTACGCGTACTCGGCTGGCCCGGTTGTACGAGATACGTTACGCCCATCTTTGCATGGTCGTCGGCCGTTTGCTTCCAAAACTCCAGAATCTGCCCTTTGTTCTCTTTCGTGTATTGATGTACCGGAGGGTTTACGTGCGAACTAAGAATTACCAAACCAGCATCATCGGCCATCTTCTTAAACTCCATCATGTCTACATTGCCTACTTTTCCCGGACTGTACCCGGCAAGTTCGATCGTTGCATATCCCATGTCTTTGAGTTTCTTTAATCCTACGGGGACGTTTTCAAACAGCTCTCCTCCCAGAGAATAGATTTGAAGTCCGATATTCTTTGCAGCTGTTGTGCGCATTGGCGCAGGTGTGTTGAATGATGCAGCTTGCATATCTGCTGCTTTGGTTGCGAATAGTCCACCCAAAGCACAAAGTGAAGTGTTCTTGAGAAAGTTTCTTCTAGTTGTCATGGTCGTATTATTTAAGATTGCGTTAAAGGTAAAGTTTTATTGACAAACTAGTTCTCAGGATCTTAAAAAAACAAACATGCCACCGGAAATAAAAAAAGCCTGTTACCGAATCCGATAACAGACTTTTTTACCAATCAGAAGATTGATGTGTGCAATAAAAAAATTATATTAACCGATATAGCCTTGACGTTATAAAGAGGATACGTTATTATTAATCGCGACGTCCTCCGAAAATATTCAAGAAGAACAAGAATAGATTGATAAAGTCGAGATACAACGTTAATGCTCCTATAATAGAAAGTTTACGTTGTGTTTCGGAATCATATCCGGCTCTGCTCAACTGTTTTAGTTTCTGAGTGTCGTATGCTACAAGTCCTACAAAGACCAAAACTCCTACAATGGTTATAATCCAGTACAACGTAGAGCTCTTCAAGAAGATGTTCACCACCGAGGCGATGATTACTCCGATCAAAGCCATTAACGCAATGCTACCGAACTTGGTCAAGTCTTGCTTTGTTACATATCCAAACAAACTCATTGCCCCGAATGTTCCGGCAGTGATCATAAAAGTATATGCAATCGACTCTCCGGTGTATACACTAAAGATGAATGCCATCGTAACACCATTGAGCAGGGAGTATAGGAAGAAAAGTAGCGTTGCTACGCTAGAACTGATCCGATTGATTGCACCCGATACGGTAAATACCAATACCAACTCGGCGATCATTAGCCCCCAAAAGAGAATTTTATTCCCATAAACGGCCTGAATCAACGACGGGCTCGATGCTACATAAAAGGCTGTACCGGCTGTAAGCATTAATGCAAAAGCCATCCAACCATATACTTTCGCGAGAAAATTAGACTGAGCAGTTGTTTGTCGTTCTTGTGATTGCGATAAAAAATCCATGCTATTTTCAAATTTACATACTACAACCATACAACAAATCAAATCGCAGCTTGTTGCAAAGCTTCTTAAAAAAAGAAATCATGCTACTCTCCTATTCCGATCGCCACAGTCGAATCTGGTCTATCAGCGCTTTGTTTATCTTGCCGTTCATATTCTGGTTTTCGGGCATGATGTATCGAATCGACAACAAGTTGTCTCCTTCACGTAAAAAGATATCCAAAGGGTTTGAAAATCCCCAATTTGACCATTCGTCGAGACCTCGTTGTGGCATAACAAATACACCGTTTCGTTCGTTATTGACATACAGGGTACGAAGGGCACATTTGTCGTCCGTATTTACAGGTCCGCTACCATTGGCATAACGCAAATCGATAAAGTAACGCCCCGAGCGTGGCACTGTTACTTTAAAATCCAATCGGATGTTGTCGACCGTACTTACCGTAACGTAACCTTCGCCACTGTAACCTTGCTGCGATGCCTCATCTGTGCGAACCATTGCAGCCATATCCAAGGCAATCACACCTGTATCGGGATAAAAATAAACGGGCTTTCCGCTATATCCGTGCAACCCTTGCGGTGTGCGCGGCACTGCCATCACTTCTGTAAAGGTGCTGAAATCGGAGAACGGAATCTTTCCGCTTTTATATTCACCCGATAGCTTGCCATTGATGTATAGTTCGTACGAAAGCGAATCGTTGAAGTTTTCTATATCAATCGTCGAAGTTTCTTTATCGAACTTAAAACGAGAGGTTTCGGGCATCGACTCTACCGCCTTCATATTGATTGATTGTGCAGCAATGGGTTCATCGGTCAGAGTAATCTCTACCGTGTGCTTACCCTGCAAGGTATCGGGCACAAAGGTTTGTGCTTCGAGCGTATCGGCATCAATGATAAACTGCTTGATCTGACTCCCTGTTCCATTGAGTGTGATATCGAGTTCGGCATTGCGGTATTTCAACCCCTCCAATGTTTTCTTGCCGGGCAAAGTGCTCGGCACCATCGGACGAAACATCAACTTATCGGGCATTAACTCGATTCCGAAAAGGACCCGGTATACCATTGCTAAGTTTCCGGCTACACTCCATAAGCGTGTATTATCGGGATTTCCGGCAAGGCGGTAGTCTCCGCTTTGTGCCGTAAACATTTCATTGTTGGAAAGAAACAGAGCTGTAGCTCTAAGCATTGCAGCCATTCCGTAGGTTACTGCTGTTTCGTTGCCCGTGTGCTTGGCTGCCCAGTTGTAATAAGCTTGTACAAACGGCCAAACGGCATTATTAAAATAAGCATCTTCGGTATCTCGGTTGGGCCAAAGGGCGGTTACACCAAAGGGGGTTACCGGCATGGAAGAAACCAAACGTTTGGACTGCTCGCTGGTTGTGACGCGAAAGAGTACAGACAAGGACTGTCCCAATGCATCGCTACCGGTAGACAAGATGGGATAAATCCCTCCATAAAGGTATTGCCCGAAGTAGCCTTCTTTTTCCATCCACAGATATTTGAGAATAGAGGCTCGCAACACCGAAGCCTGCGTACGAAACTCGGATCCGGAATACCCCAGTTGTGTGGCCATACTATTCATCAACATGTAAGTTTGATAGTGCAGAATATTGGTGGATAATCCCATCGACTGATAGATATTCACCGGTTGCATCCACTCTGGATACGATTGCTCACTTTTATTGAGATACGATTGCTCGCCTCGAAGTAAGAATGTTTTCGGATCAAGGATTGTATACAAGTCGTCTTTGAGTGAGTTCTTGATTACGGTATAGGCATAAGAAAGCCACTCTTTATCGCCGGTAATTTTATAAATTTCCCATGCGGCAACAGTCCATACGACACGATCTGTTGCTACCGGCCAACTACCGCCGGTGCCATCGTCTTGTATGATACGCATGTTCTTGACCTTAGCAATGAGTCCGGCTTTTGCCGCCTCGGGATTTAGCATTCCCAATGCCAGGTGAATGGCATAACTGATGTTGCGTGTTCCGATTTGCGTAGAAAGGGTATCGGCCCTGTAGGTACTGTCGGCTCCCATTAGTTTACTCAACTCATCGACCGAAAGATTGTAAACGGCATCAACCAATACTTGGTCTGACTTAAAGCGTGGATATCGGGCCGGCAAATCGGCAAGTTCAACTTTCCACGCACGCTTTGACGGTTGACGCAGCGAGTCGGGATTAAGCATCAAGCTAATCTCATAGATTCCGTATTGCGAGGTTGCTTTCATTTTGGCATGCGTATCCCGCGTGAGATTATCATAATCACACGACAGCGGATACTTATTCCCGGCAATATAGATACCCTTGAAATCATCTCGGTAAATGGTATCTCCCGAAGTTGTTGCATAATATCCTTTGGATTTGAAACTATTGAGCACCGACGAGATATCTACACGGACATTGAGTTTTGTATTGTAAGGCAATTCATCGGCGTCTGCATCTACTTGCGATGATGCAATCCCAAACAAAAAGACCGGTGTCTCGGCTTCATGTCCTTTGGGTATTACCGTATAGCGGTGTACCTCACCGGGCAAAAACTCGTTGTTTCTACCGTTGATACAAAAACGCAAATCGAGTGTAGGATCTGCCAGGTTTACATTGTTTTTTGTATAGTTCGTTTTTAATTCATTAGTGGATGTGGCGCGTGCTTCAAAATCATCCTGCTCTATTCGGTCGTCATAAACCGTAAAAGCATCGGATTGATAAATAACATGTGTACTTTTCTTCTCACAAGAAACGCACAATAAAATAAAAAGCGACATCCATATCTTCGACGTTTTCATAAATGCGCTACTTTTTAAATATAACAGAATGTTTACTTAAATAGTTACTGCAAAGAAACGCATTATTCGAAGAATAGATGCCACTTTTAAGCGATGTATTGAATGGAATTTATTTTTGTTTACGAGTGCTCCATGTTAACCCGTTGATAGGACGCTCTTTTTCATGAAAGACAAAGCTAAAAATATATCCGATTACGATACTTAATGCGATGCCTACAAGTCCGTACATCATAAAGTTTAAAGACGAATAGTTGCGCAAGACCAGTAAAAGCAATGTAGAACCAATCAATCCGCACAATGCGGCATACCCTTTGATACGTGGAATGAAGATACCAATGAAGAAAAGGCCTCCCAGTCCACTTGTGAGCAGTCCGATAAACGTATTAAACTCATCAAAGAAAGACTTTACACTCATGGTAGACAAAATTACGGCAAGTCCCATTCCGATGGAGCAAGCAATAATCCCGCTTACTTGTGCCACGCGTACAATCGATTTATCTTTGATATCTTTACGAATCTTCATTACAAAGTCGCATGTGATCGCGGTAGATACCGAGTTGATATTTGACGAAAGCGTTGACATGGTAGCTGCGAAAATAGCTGCAATCAAAAGCCCCGCTACTCCATTGGGGAGTTCATTCACAATGAAATAAGGAAAGATTCCTTCGGCATTATTCATTGACACAGGCAACAGCTCCGGCTTCGTTGTATAGTAACTATACAGAGCGGTACCGATAAAATAAAACAATACCAAGGCCGGAAGAGCAATCAATCCGTTTGTCCACAAACTTCTCTTAGCTGCTTTCATATCGTGCGTGGTAAAATACCGCTGAATGATGGTTTGATCCGATGAATAAGTAATCAACGTATTGGCCATACCCGCTCCAAAAAAGATTACCCAGAACGTAGGTTGAGAAAAGTCGAAAGCAAAGTCGAGCATCTTAAACTTGTGTGCTTCCTCTGCTATCTGAATCGTCTCACCCAATCCGCCTGTTTCAAATACGATGTATATCACCGAAAGCAATGCTCCGCCCAACAAGATTCCTCCTTGAATAACGTCTCCCCAGATTACCGCCTCAACACCACCAATGGTTGCATACAACAAGGTAATGATCGACATGATAAGGATACAGGTAAGGATACTAATGCCGGTTACGGTAGATAGTGCAACCGATGGCAAATACAGCACAATGGCAATACGCGTAATCATAAAGATGATAAAGAGCAGACTTGAGACCAAACGTACCGACACATTGAATCGGTATTCGAGGTATTCATAGGCACTGGTAAGATTCAGCTTTCGAAAGAAAGGAAGATACCAATGGATAATAACCGGTGCAATCAACAAGATGGAGAATGACATGGGGAAGTAAAGCCAATTAGACGTATAGGTCTTGGCCGGTATTGCCATAAAGGTAATCGCACTCAATGTGGTTGCAAAGATACTGATCCCGGCTGCCCACCACGGTATTTGCCCTCCTCCTTTAAAGAACTGATCGGATGTTTTTGCTTTTCTGCTAAAGTAAAAACCAATGCCTACCATCATCAAAAGATAGAGTATCAATACCACATAGTTGAAGAATCCGAACGAGGCATGGTGATAAAACTTTGCTGTGGATAAATCGTTTCCATCAAGCAACCACAAGGCATTGTCCCAAAAGATCGAAGCAAAGTGTGCTCCTTGCGATGTTTCCCAATCTTGAATCGGAATCACAGTCTTACTGATGGTGTGAAATGCCCACACTTTTCCGTCGATATTGGGGAAAAGAATATGGTGGGTACCCCATGCCGAAGCGATAGAACGCTCGAAGGCGGGAAGTACTTGTTTTACTTTTTCTGTCGTAGTCTCCTCAAACCAGTCGTGCAGTGAAGCCGAATAAGAAAATATCTTTTGACCGAAGATATACAAACGGTCTTCTACACCGTTGTTTTGTACAACGCATGCTCCATCTACCATGGATGGAATAGGCAGGGCCGGCATCGACTGCCAACCTTGTTTCAACTTATGCAGATCGAGCATCCATACTTGGTTT
Organism: Tannerellaceae bacterium; assembly: GCA_051660585.1. Classification (GTDB taxonomy): domain Bacteria; phylum Bacteroidota; class Bacteroidia; order Bacteroidales; family CAMTPD01; genus UBA12018. The sequence continues at coordinate 120,720 of JBOFPV010000040.1, read as the reverse complement.
GACGGTGTACCATCTTGGATACCGCCGGCTAGGATGAGTTTGTTTTTCAAGACCCCAAAGCCCGCTCGATAGATCGAAACGGGAAGTTGTGGCAATTCTTTTAAAGACCCTATACTGTCGGATACCATAAAGACATCCGAAACCGGTCCTTGCGGAGTAACTCCTCCAGCAAGAATAAAACCTTGTGATGTAGAACAGTATGCCGAAAATGCAACGGATTGAGGCAATCGAAACACTTGTTTATGATCATATCCTTCAGAGGTTTTACTCACTCGATATACTTCGTTGCCAACAAATGTAAGGTGTCCATTAGAGGTATCGGTAACCCCTCCTCCGTAAAAGAGGGTACTACCTGATTTGCCGATGAAGCTTCCCTCCAAAACCTTGTTTTGTAAGGGAAGTCTCGGTTCTATAGTCATTTCGTGCACTACATCGCTTGCCGACAAAGCGGCACACGATATAATCCATATAAATAGATTGATTAAGATGTGTTTCATGGTGGTTCTAAGGTGGATGGTTATCTATAATCGTAGTTAGCCCTTGTCTGTTATTTCGCTACTTAATTGCCAACCTTTTAGCAACATGCGCGGAATATGAAAAGGTCCTTTAAAGAAGTTCCCTTTAGCAGGCTGAGATACTGTGCCGTCTTTGTGTAGATAGCCGTACCATTCGCCGTAAACCTGATCGGGGAAGTGGGTAAATTGATAGTTATGTATCTTTTTATGCCAGTCGAGATACTTCTCGTCTTTGGTGGCTTGGTAGGCATAAAGCGTAGCAATGAGTGCTTCGTTTTGTGGCCACCAAAACTTCATATCGTGCCAGTACTCTTGTGGTGGGAAGTTTTTGCAATCACGGAAATAAAGAATTCCGCCATGCTGGTCGTCCCATCCCCACTGCCACGACCAGTCGAGTATGGTTGTACCCATCTCTACAAGTTCTTTATCCCATCCGCGGTGTTTCGCTTCTTCGAGGATAAACCATGCAGTCTCGATGGAGTGACCCGGATTGATACATCTACCGTCGATGGAGTTTATAAACTCACCGTTAGGACCTACCGTCTCTAATACTGCTTTGAATTCAGGCTTCATAAAGTCTCGCTTGATCTCCTGAATCGACTCTTCGATTTGCTGATCAAGTATCGGATCTTGAATGACCTTTCTGATTTCATAGGCCGTATTGATAAGGATCATACACATCGAGTGCCCTTTTGCATCTCGTGCTCCGGGGATATTCTTAGGCTGTAATAAGCCCGGCGTATTTTTGTAATGCAGGATCAACTTAAACAAGTCTAGGGCTTTTTGCGCGTAACTCATATCTCCGGAAGCTTTTGCATACGCTGCGTAGGCAATGGCTGCAAATGTTTCGGAAAATACATAGCGACGTTTGCGAAGCGGTGTCCCATCTTGTAGGTTGAGAAAATACATACGACCGTCGGTATCGAAGCAGTGTTTTTCGAGGAAGTCTATCCCGTGCTTCGACATTTCCAGCCATTCTTTACGAGGCTCTACCTCATTGTACATGGTAGCAAGTAGCCATGCAAAGCGGCCGTGAATCCATACTACTTTGGTAGTATCCATCACGGTTCCGTCACGATCAAGGGCAAACGTAAATCCGCCAAACTCATGGTCTACGCTATGCTCAAGCCAAAACGGTACGATGTTATTGACTAGTTGATCGTGGTAAATCTGAGCATATTCTTTTAGGTATTCTGTTTTGTTTTTCATGAAAATAAGGTTTATAACAAATGGTCTTATTTATTGCAGCGACTAAAGAAGTCGATTTCGTCTAACTCTGCTTTAAGGCAAGTTACTTCGTGGTCTGTCATGCTCCTAAACGGCGTACGATTGTCGCCCATATCAAGCCCTAAAAACTTCATGATCTTTTTACCTGCTACGATATTACCACGATAGTTGCAAATGACATTGATTACTGCTTGTGCAAAGTTTTGTAGTTCGCGAGCTTTTTCAATATCTCCTTCTTTCCAAGCTTCCAGAATACCATTTAGAACCAAACCGTTGTAGTTGGTCGTTCCTCCGATACCACCTTGTGCTCCGCCCAACGCTAAACTGGCAAGGATGGTTTCATCTTGACCGTGCAACATGTCAAACTTTCCATCTTTATACAAGCGACATTGGTTGTACTCGTATAGGTTTTCGTATGTATATTTAATGCCTGCGAAGTTCGGAATGCGTCCGTCAACAGCTTCCAAGAAAGGAACCATTGGCAAGAAAATGCCGCTCAATGCCGGAATGTGGTAAAAATAGAAAGGAAGCTCCGGTGCTCCACTTGCAATTTCTTCGCAATATTTTACCAACTCTTCTACGCGTGCAACCTTCGGAAATGGAGATGCCATTGCGCCAATACCCCAAGCTCCGATCTCTTGTGCGTGTTTTGCGAGGTTATGACTTGACTTTACACAGGTGCTACCTACGTGAACGATTACTTTAAAGTCAGCTTCTGAATATTTCATCCATTCCTCTGCAATTTGCATACGTTCTGCTTCGGTTAGCATATAGCCTTCACCGGATGATCCGTTAATAAAAACTCCTTTTAAACCATTACGTTTCAATAATGCGGCGTATGCTGCAATAGGTTCTAAGTTTACTTCGCCGTTGGGATAAAAAGGCGTGAAAGGTGCGTTAATAAGGCCTACAATCTTTTCCATATATTAATTAAATTATTTAACAACAAATGAACCACCCATGAAAAACTTTTAATGTGACTCGATTGCAAATAAATACATTAAATAAACAAACTGCAAACATTCGACCTTATTTCTAAAAACTTTATTTTACAAATACAGCAAATACAAGCATAATTTTAGCAAACTTAAAATCCATACGTCAACATTAATCGAAGCTCAAAAGCGTCGGATTGTACATTTGGAAAGTATTTATAATTGGATATTCTTTTATACCAAGCAGCCTCCGCCCCTAGTCCAAAATCTTTGCGAAGCCCAAATGTTACGCGGGTTTTAGCAACCCTGAGGCAAGCATTACCTACGGCTCCTTGTGCATTTAGGTAGTTCGGATCCATATGCTCGTAATCTTTATGTTCATACCCCTTCCATGTGTATAACTTATATTCTTCAAATCCGGCATAGATTCCTAAGCGTTTCCAAATGGTGAGTAATCCTTCGAAGCGAAGACTAAACCCACTTCCCATATTGTAGTCTCTATCTTGAAAGCGAAAGTGATCCGACTTACTTCCTCCAAGCACAATACCGGAACCAAATCCGCCAAACACCAATGAGCCATTAACGGCTGGAAAAGGTATACGTGCCATAAGCCCGGGACCATAAGATACCGTCTCGGCTATACGAAAAGGAACGGTTCCATCCGTTTTCTTTATTGCTTCTGAATTATAGTAATTGAAGTTTTGAAATATACCCCAAAAGATCTCACGCCCTTGAGTGTATTCATGGTTTTGCCCCCATATCGAAGCACACACTTTTGCCATGCCTAAAGTCGGTTGATTGGAAAGAAGATTCAAAGACAAACGCCCTGAGAAATATTGAAAAGGTTGCTTTCCGTCTATTTCAAACGGATCATTATAAATCATCGTAAAGTCTAGGTTTCCCATACTCTCATGCTCACAATCAGATATTGCGCGCTCTGTTAAATAGCGATAGCCCAGCCCAAACTGCACTACAAAGGGGACCATCGACTCCTTATCTACATAGCGAGGCCCTCGCCTCCAAGCCTGCCCATAAATAAGACGGTTTACCCCCCTTACCGGATTTACTACGGCTGCGGATACCTCTCGTAATACGCGCTCGAATCCCCTACTTTGCTCGTTTAAGATCAAAGAAGAAACTCGATAGGTTGCTTCCCCCAAGCCAATACCACCTAATGTAGTTGCAATGATATCATTGGTCGATGGTGGCTGCGTTTCGAGAAACATTTCCCAAATAAAGCTCCCGGCAAAAGCATACGGTGCCGACTCCCAGAAATTAAGCCCGTTTGTTCGAGCGGCATTGTAATACAAGCCTCCTTGATAGGGATGAAAGAACAGATTCGTTTCGAAGCAATCATTATCCCATAAGAAACCGGTTTTAAAGTTATGCTTTATGGATGACCAACTGATTTTAGCATAATCTTTATTTGCCGCATATCTTGTCAACACATGAAAAAGAGCGTCAAGAGACAACACCTCAGCGGCAGCAATCCATGGCCGCTTACGTGGTTCGAGTTGGTATCGAGACTGCCCTACCGTATCTACTTTATAGAATTCAAAATCATTGGGGTATTGAGCATATCCTTCAGACGCATAACAAAGGAATAGCACACTCAAAATAATGGTTACAAATCGTTTCATCTGTGGTTTCTGCTTTTTCTTATAATCAGAAACCACGTCATTTTGTTTATTATAGCTGCTTGAGTGGTTGTTTTATTTTAAGGCGCAACTCTTCGAGCGTGTTTACCTGCATATCATGCATTGCTTGTAATACCAACTTAGCACATGCCTCTGCATCTGCTCCGGCACGGTGATGCGTAAACTCGATTCCGAAGGTAGAACAAATATTACCCAACGAATACGAAGGCTGCCCCTTCCACACTTTTCGTGCCATCGACACACTACACATGTAATCACAATGCGGCAAAGCAATATCGTAACGTTGCAAGATCGCACGCAACACCCCCATATCAAAAGCCGCATTGTGCGCAACCAACATTTTTTCAGACAATAACGGCTGAAGCTTCACCCAAAGCTGTTCGAAGTCGGGAGCATGCTGTACATCCGCTGCTGATATACCATGTACACGCTGATGGAAAGGATTGAAATAAGGGAAAGATGCCGGTTTGATATACTCCGAGATTGTTTCTACAATCTTTCCGTTTTGTACAATTGCAAGCCCGATCTCACATGGATCATGTTGCGTGGCTGTTTCAAAGTCTATTGCGATAAATTCCATATAATCTGATTCTTTACTGATGATTCAAAGTTACAAAACAAGAAAAGGGCCTGATACACTCCCCGAACTAAAAAAACAGAAAAATCTCTTATTTCTTTCATGGGAATGTGTCAAGCCCCTCGCCTGACTTATATGATTGAAGTATATTTACAAAGGCAACTCTGCCGCAATAACTTCTGTAGCTCCTTTGTTTGACATCACGTAAGTTCCTGATGCCGCTCCTGCATTTGCCAGAAAGCTTTCATCACGTCTAAACGTATCCATCAGCGCGTCAAAGCCGGCAGCATCGGTCACACTAAAGGCACCTCCGCACGCTATCAAGTCGCGCGCTTCTTTAAACTTCTGATATTTCGGTCCTATAATAACAGGAACTCCATACACAGCCGCCTCGAGCGTATTGTGAATTCCGCTTCCAAAACCTCCACCTATATAGGCAATATCACCGTATCTATAAATAGAAGACAAAAGGCCGAAACTATCTACAATGATACAATCTGCTTTGGCAATCGACTCTTCCGTTGCTTGCGAAAGCAACACCGAAGTACGCTTCAATAAGCTTTGTATCGATGCGATGTGCTCTTTGTGTATTTCGTGCGGAGCGATAATCAGCTTCATATCGGGATGTGCGTTGAAATACTTCACAAAGATCTCCTCATCTTGTGGCCACGAACTACCCGCAACCAATGTAAGTTGGTGTTGCTCCTTTGCCGATTGAGCAAACTTCGCTACCAGTGGCAGTTGCTTTGCCTGATTAAAGACATCAATAACCCGATCGAAACGCGTATCTCCACAAGCTGTCACGTCGGTAACCCCAAACTCATTCAACAACTGCTTCGACGCGTCGTCTTGCACAAAGATGTGATTAAAACAAAACAGCAGATTGAGATACTTCTTTCCGTATCCTTTGAAGAAAAGCTGCTCTCTTCTAAAAATAGCAGATATAATAAAGGTCGGTATCTGACGCTTCTTTAACTCGTTCAGATAGTTTGCCCAAAATTCATACTTAATAAATATAGCCATCGCCGGACGAGCCAAATCGAGAAATAGGCGCACATCACTTTTATTATCAAAAGGAAGATAACAAATCACGTCGGCACCTTCATAATTCTTGCGTACCTCATATCCCGATGGTGAAAAGAATGTGAGCAATATCTTATACTGAGGATATTGCTTTTTTATCTTCTCCATCAACGGACGACCTTGTTCAAACTCTCCTAACGAAGAGGCATGAAACCAAATATAGTTTGCATTGGGATCGATCTTTTCGCGTAGTATATTAAAAGTTTGCCTTTGCCCATCCACCATTAACTTGGCTTTCTTGTGCAAAGGCGAAACCGACTTAACTACATTCGAGTAGAATCGAATTGCTAAATCATAAATCATATATTACTGAATAGTAGACACTGCTTTTTGAATACGTTCGATTGTTTCGTCTTTTCCAAGCGCGCAAACAATTTCGAAGATATGCGGACCTTTCGATTCGCCCACTAAAGCCAAACGGAAAGCATTCATAATATTTCCAAGGTGGTATTGTTTCGATTCAATCCATGCCTTAACGATTTCTTCCGTATTGTGTACTGTGAAATCTTCAACGCCTGCAAGTACTTCGCAAAGCTCTGTTAGTTGCGCAGGAGTTTCAGCTTTCCAGCGTTTCTTCACTGTTTTCTCGTCGTACGATGTAGGTGCAACAAAGAAGAAGAACGACTGATCCCATAATTCTTTTACAAAGTTGACACGTTCTTTTACCAAGCCAACCACTTTCTCAACATAGTCGAACGGAGCTTCGATGTCTTTCTCTGCCAAAACAGATGCAAACATAGTGGCTACGTCTTCGTTTGAGCGTAGTTGCAAGTATTGATGGTTAAACCATTTTCCTTTTTCGTAATCAAACTTCGCACCGCTTTTGCTGCAACGCTCTAGCGAGAATAGTTTAACTAGCTCTTCCATCGACATGATCTCCTGATCGTTGCCAGGGTTCCATCCTAGCAAAGCAAGGAAGTTTACCACCGCTTCAGGCAAGTAACCCGCTTCGCGGTATCCTGAAGAGATATCTCCGGTTTTAGGATCTTTCCATTCCAATGGGAACACTGGGAAACCAAGTCTGTCACCATCGCGCTTGCTCAACTTTCCGTTTCCTTCCGGTTTAAGCAACAATGGCAAGTGAGCAAAACGAGGCATCGTTTCAGTCCAGCCAAGGAATCTGTAAAGTAATACGTGAAGAGGCGCAGAAGGCAACCACTCTTCACCGCGAATTACATGCGTAACCTCCATCAAGTGGTCGTCTACAATGTTTGCTAGGTGATAAGTAGGCAAGTTGTCTGCCGATTTATATAAAACTTTATCGTCAAGGACAGAAGAATTAATCACCACTTCGCCGCGGATCAAATCATCAACAACCACATCTTCGTTTGGCTCAATCTTGATACGAACCACGTATTGATTGCCTTCCTCGATCAAGCGCGTTGTTTCCTCTGCCGATAAAGTCAAAGAGTTTCTCATCAATAGACGCGTAGAAGCATCATACTGAAAGTTTGAAATTTCGTTTCTTTTCGCTTCAAGCTCGGCCGGTGTATCGAATGCGATATACGCAAGACCGTCTTTCAATAACTGATCTACATATTGTTTGTAGATTTCTTTACGCTCCGACTGACGATACGGACCGCATTCGCCGCCAAAGTTGACACCTTCATCAAAATGAATACCCAACCAGGTAAGAGCCTCTATGATATAAGCTTCGGCACCCGGTACAAAGCGTTGTGAGTCGGTATCCTCGATACGCAAAATCAAATCGCCTCCGTGTTGCTTGGCAAACAAATAATTATATAGGGCTGTACGTACGCCTCCGATATGAAGCGGGCCTGTAGGACTAGGCGCGAATCTTACTCTTACTTTTCTTTCAGTCATGATCGTTATTCGTGAAATTTTGGACAAAAGTAGTGCTTTTTCTACATACTCATGCCTTAAGAGAAAGAAGTTTGAAGGTTTCTTTGTACTTTTCGGAAAATTTCACGTGTATGGTAAAGACTTCTATTAAAATACCGCTAGCGCTCTACTTCATCTTTGCGACAGTAGTAATCGCTTACTTCTTTCCCAAAGAAGGTAAATTCAGATACCAATTTAACGAAGGGAAGCCATGGAGGTATGGTCTGCTTACGGCCACATCCGACTTTCCTATTTACAAAAGCGAAGCAGAAGTGAATGCCGAGCGAGACAGTGTATTAAAGAAGTTTGTTCCATATTATCTCCTGCAAGGAAATGTAGAGAAAGATCAAATGGCCGAGTTTGAAGATGAGCAAAAAGAGAAGCTTTCCGATAAGCAACTCGTGCCCTACATCCATTACATTCGCGAGAGTTTGATAAAGATTTACGCCAAAGGAATCGTATCTAACAAAGCCATGCAGGAAGCCGAATCTTCGCGCAATGAAATCATGCTGGTCAAAAACAACATCGCCTCGCCCGAAAGTATTCTAAATCACTTCACACCCAAAACGGCCTACGAATACATTATTGACAATTGTCCGTCTGCACTCAACAAGCAAACGCTTCAGTCGTTTAATCTTGAGAAATACATTCTTGAAAACATTGCTTTCGACCCTAAGATGTCTGACAAAGTAAAGCAAGAGCTTTTGCTGTCGGTATCACCGGCCAGCGGTATGGTGCAAGCGGGCGAACGTATTGTAGACCGCGGACAAATCATCGACTCGCATACCTTCCGCGTACTTAATTCGTTGAAGAGTGTAGAAGAACAGCGCGCCGGTTCGAAACAACGCGACCGCCTGATGTTTTTGGGGCAATTTTTGATCGTAGTGGGACTTATGTTTTGTTTTGGTTTTTACCTGTATCTATTTCGTCCCAACTATTTCTTCAACAAACGGAATCTCGGTTTCCTATTGCTCTCTATGGTAGTATCGTGCGTACTCACCGGCCTTACCGTAAGTTACAATCTCTTTAATGTATACATCATTCCGTATGCAATCCTTCCGATTGTGGTACGTACCTTTTTCGACTCACGCACAGCAATCTTCACCCATACGGTAGCCATGGTCATGTGTTCCATCATGGTGCCTTTTTCGTATGAGTTCCTTGTTTTACAACTCATTGCCGGCATGGTTGTGATCTTTAGTCTCAAAGAGCTGTCGCAACGCTCCCACCTCATTCGCAGCACCTTCTTTATATTCCTCACCTATGCCATCGTATACACTTCGCTGGTATTGTATCAAGACGCCAACATTGCCAAGATCAATTGGAAAATGTTTCTATATTTCGGCATCAACTTCGTGCTGTTGATGTTTTCGTACCTGTTGGTTTACATTCTTGAAAAGTCGTTCGGATTCATTTCAAACATCAGCTTGGTCGAATTGTCAAACATCAACAACTCCATCTTACGCAAACTATCCGAATATGCGCCGGGAACTTTCCAGCACTCCCTGCACGTATCGATACTTGCCTCGGAGGCTGCGGCCAAAGTAGGGGCCAATGCCCAACTTGTACGTACGGGCGCGCTTTATCACGACATCGGCAAGATGGAAAACCCTACGTTCTTTACCGAAAACCAAATCAATAAAATCAATCCGCACAACAACCTAAGCTACGAACAAAGCGCGCAAATCATCATCAACCATGTGCACGACGGCGTAAAGATGGCGCAGAAAGCAGGCATACCTCAGCAGGTGATCGACTTTATTCAAACCCACCATGGCAAGAGTAAGACGCGTTATTTCTACAACTCCTTCCGAAACGAATTCCCCGACAAGGAAGTCAACGAAGAGCTCTTTACCTACCCGGGGCCAAATCCTTTCTCGAAAGAGACCGCTATCTTGATGATGGCCGATGCCGTGGAGGCTTCGTCGCGAAGCCTTTCGGAATATACCGAAGAGTCGATTCAAAACTTGGTAAACCGCATTATCGACATGCAGATTGCAGAAGGACTACTCAACGATACGCCGTTGACCTATCGCGATGTGCAGGATATAAAAAACGTCTTCAGCGAGAAACTGAAGACGATGTATCATACACGAATAAGTTATCCGGAGCTTAAGCAACGGTAAGACGACGCAACAATTCGGCGCAACCGTCTTCGAGTAGATCCAGCACCAATTCGAAGCCCGAAGAACCGCCATAGTAGGGATCGGGAACATGGTCGTTGCCAAATTGTGTAAAGTATTCGGCCATGCGGTGAATCTTTTCGCGACCTTCCATATCGGGAGCCAGCTTGCAGAGGTTGTCGTAATTCGAATCGTCCATCGCGATGATGTAGTCAAACTTATCAAAGTCTTCATACTTGATCTGACGCGAAAGCGAAGTCAGGTTGTAACCTCTGCGTTGCGCGTGCGAACGCATGCGGGCATCCGGCAATTCCCCTTGGTGATAACCCGAAGTTCCGGCAGAGTCGATCACAAATTCGCTCGCTTTGCCGGCTCGCTCTACTAGCGTCTCGAATACGCCTTCGGCAGCAGGAGAGCGGCAAATATTGCCCAGACACACAAACAGTACTCGCTTCTTGTTCTTATTTTCTTCCATAGTATCGTTTTTATTATTCGAATCGATTGATTTCGTTTCTAATGAGAAGCGAATCGTCAGACGGCGATCTGACGATTCATTCTTCACTATAACTAAATCGTCAGATGGCGATCTGACGATTTGGTCTTCGTATACTTCAAATCGTTTGATGGGCATCAAACAATTCTTTCACCGTGAAGTTTAAATCGTTCGATGGGCATCAAACGATTCCGTTATCATTAAGTTTGAATTTACATAGGGTCGACATCGTAATGCAGCAACACTTGTTTGAATTCCGGTACTGCCTGCATTTGTTTGTAAACACCATCGAGCACATCCCGAACGGGTGCGATCGGTGCCGACACTTCTATCTTGATTACAATATTTTTGATGTAAAACGTTTGCACACGACCAATGGGCGGCGCAACCGGCCCTAGCACACGCGGGCCAAACTTCTCACGCAGCAGCTCGGCATATTGCTTCGAGATGCGATCGAGCACAAAGGCATCTTTGGATCGAAAGATGAGGTTAATCAATCGATAATACGGCGGATACTTAAAGAGTTGTCGCTCCATCAGTTGCACGTCGATAAGTTGTTTGTAATCGAAGCGCACCACCATGTCGATGATCGGATGCGTGATCTGTGTAGTTTGCAATACCACTTCGCCTTGCTTTTGACGGCGTCCGGCGCGTCCGCTTACCTGCACCATCATTTGAAACGCCCTTTCGTGCGCTCTGAAATCGGGGTAGTTGAGCAAACTCTCGGCACTGAGAATCCCCACCAGACTAACGGCGCCAAAGTCGAGACCCTTCGTGATCATTTGTGTTCCGATCAGGATGCGCACTTTGCCCGTTTCGAAGTCTTTGATGATGCGCTCGTAAGCTGTCTTACTGCGCGTAGTATCGAGATCGAGACGATCTACGCGGACATCGGGAAACAACGCCGCTATCTCCTCCTCTACTTTCTCGGTACCAAAGCCCATCAACTCCAGCTCTTCGCTACCGCAAGCTTCGCAGGCTTTGGGCGGATAATACGTGTAGCCGCAATAGTGACACGACAAGGTATTTTGATATTTGTGGTAGGTAAGACTCACGTCGCAATTGACACAGTGAGGTACCCAACCGCATGTTTTGCATTCGAGCAACGGGGCAAATCCACGGCGATTCTGAAAGAGAATCACCTGTTCGCCGCGTTCGAGCGTTTCGGTGATCTTATGAAGCAGCAACGGCGAAAACAAACCTTTCATCTGCTTCTTCCGCCTCAACTCTTTGATATCTACCGGAATTATTTTCGGAAGCTTTACTTCGGCATGACGCACGCTCAGGTTGACCAGTCCATATTTCCCGCACATGGCATTGAAATACGAGTCGAGTGACGGCGTGGCCGACCCCAGGATTACTTTTCCTTTGTGCATGGCCGCCAGTACAATCGCCGCATTGCGTCCGTTGTACCGCGGTGCCGGATCTTGTTGTTTGTAGGTAGATTCGTGCTCTTCATCCACCACGACCAATCCCAAATTACCAAAGGGAAGAAACACGGCCGAACGAACACCGAGTATCACCAACGGTTCGTTCGATGTGAGGAGTTTGCGCCACACTTCGACGCGCTCGTTGTCTGAATATTTAGAGTGGTAAACGTAGAGTTTGTCGCCAAGCACACGTTTGAGACGTTCGGTGAGTTGAGCCGTAAGCGCAATCTCAGGAACGAGAAACAAGACTTGCTTGCCCGCATTGAAAACCTCCTGAATGAGGTGCAGGTAGATCTCGGTCTTTCCGCTCGAAGTTACCCCGTGCAGCAAACACACCTCTTTGGTTTCGAAGGTATTTTTCACCTCTTCGTAGGCACGTTGCTGGTGTTCGTTGAGCGGATAAAGTGCTGCCACCGTATCGATTTCCCACCCGATACGCGATGCTTCCACCGCAAAGGATTCGATCACCCCTCGCTTGATCACTCCGTCGAGCACGGCAGTAGAGAATCCGGTCGACTGTAGAAATTCTTTTTTAGGAATGTCGCGCGTGAGGTATCCTCCCCGTTCTTGCAACTGATCGAGAAAGGCAACAAGTAGTTCTTGTTGTTTGCGTGCGCGCTTGATCTCTTCGACTACGGCGCTCAAGGCTTCTTCGTTTCTGAATGCCGGCGCAATGCGTAGGTAGGTTTCGGTTTTAGCTTTGAAGCCGGATTTTATTTCCTCGTGCAGATATACCGCCTCCATGTCGATGAGTCGGTTGAGTACCGGAATCAGATTCTTTATGCCTGTGGCTTTCTCAAGTTCTTGCACCGTAAGTTTGGCATTGACAGAGAGTAGATCGAGCACCGCTTGCTCCGAATTGCGAAGTTGCGACGAAGCTTCAAAATCGGCATTGATCGAGACACTCGTTTCGCTTTCGAGCTTTAATCCCGAAGGCAAAGCGGCTTTGTACACATCGCCTAGTTTGCACAAGTAGTAATTGGCAATCCATTGCCAAAACCCAAGCTGCAACGGTGTCACAATGGGCTCTTCGTCGAGCAGCGAGAAGATTTCCTTCATCTCGAAACCGTCGGTCGGTGCATTGTCGTGCAGGTTTAATACAATTCCGGTGTAGAATCTTTTTTTTCCGAAAGGAACAATAACCCGATAACCCTGCCCGATGTGTGCTTGCATGTCGGCAGGTACGCGATAGGTGTAACGGTTGTCGAGCGGAAGAGGAAGTATTATATCTGCATATTTCATAAGCGGTACCGCAATGGGATTTAAATCGTTTTCAAAAATAGCTTATAAAAGAGACCCATGCAAAATCAAAACAGATTCTTAATGAGAAGTAACAAAAAAAGGCCGGATTCTGTTGGAATCCGACCTTTACTTTATTCGTTATTGCTTAGAAATAATATCCTGCGGTTACAGACCAAACACGGTTTTTACCTTTCGAGATTAAGTCTTCTGCTTTGAATGCTTCAAAGTTGTTGGTAAGACCTAAGCCGTAGTTGGCACTCACCTGAAGGTGTTTAAATACTTCTACCCCGAAGCCAAAGTTTAAACCTGCTCCGAATGATTTGGATTTCACGTCGTCGATCACGTTGTCTGTTACATCCAATAGCTTGTCTCCTGCTACTCTAAAGCTTACATACGGACCAGCTTGTAAGAATACTTTTACAATAGGTAATCCGATTTTCCATTTCAAATACAATGGAACATCCAAATAGTCTGTCTTCATCGTAAGATCGTCTACCTTTACCCCTTTTTGAGAATAAAGCACAGACAAGTCTAGATTTAACCCTGTCAATGGAATACCCATTTCCAAAGATGGCCCTACATGAAACCCGGTTACATTACCTTTGTCAAGAGCGCTCCAGCTGAATGATGCATCTGCGATGTTTACCCCTGCTTTAACCCCAAAGCGCAATTGAGCACTAGCCGGTAAAGCTAAAACCAACATCACAAGAACAACAACCAGTGAATGAATTTTTCTCATAAACTTCTATTTTATAGTTAACATTACAGGTCGACAACGTTTTCTTTACGAAAAAGAAGGGTTGCAAGGTTGACCCATTTTTACTTTCGCAAAAGTACAAACTTATTTGAATTTTCATAATTACTACCACCTACCTTAATCTCTACATGCTTTCGAGAGCAACTATTCATATACTCCAGTCCCAAAAAGCATGGTTATATCGGAAAGAAAATGTAGTGAAAACACATTTCAAATACACATATAATTATTTAACCATCTGATTATTACAAAAAACAAAGGCATTTATTTAGAAAACATATATTTTTGGAAACAATATTTCAAGTTATAATGTTCTTTTTGTATAAAAGAAACAACCTTGGATCGATTTATATCTTTTATTAACCATAAACACAGTCACGCTTTATGAGAGAACTACACAATCTAAAGCCTAAACCTACTCCCTGCTGTGTGAGGAGTATGATCTTACCTCTATTACTATTTCTTTTACCTATTCTACAATCGACCGCTTACGCGAGTAACCAACAAAAAGGAAATATCAAGATTTCCGGAGTTGTAATGGATGAAATGAAATCTCCGCTACTCGGTGTAAACATCTCTATTGCCGGCACAACTACCGGTACGATGACCGATATCGACGGAAAGTTTTCCCTCGAAGTTCCTTCGGATAAGTCCGTATTGCATGTTACCTATGTTGGCTTTGTTACCCAAGACATCACCGTAGGAAAAGAACGAAAATTCGATATTGTTATGATAGAAGACACCAAGAAACTGGAGGAAGTTGTTATTGTGGGCTACGGCACACAAAAGAAGACTTCTGTTACAGGTTCGGTGGCTACGGTTACCGGAGAAACACTGAAAGGATCGCCGGTTACCAATCTCTCAAACTCAATGCTGGGGCGTCTTCCGGGCGTAATTGGGTTTACCCGTTCGGGCGAACCCGGATATGACGGTACCGTAATCCGCGTTCGTGGAGCAAATACATTGGGAGACAACAATCCGCTGATTGTAATTGACGGTATCCCTGACAGAGCAGGCGGATTTGACCGACTCAATCCCAACGAAATCGAAAGTGTTTCGGTTCTTAAAGATGCTTCTGCAGCCATCTATGGCTCACGTGCAGCCAATGGCGTTATCTTGATTACGACCAAACGCGGTAAAGAGGGTAAGCCACAAATTACTTATTCCGGAAATATGGGACTGGCACAACCTACTCGCTTACCAGAGATGTGTGATGCCGTTGAATACGCTACTTTAATTAATGAGATCAAGTATTACCGCGGAGAATCTCCGGCGTATACAGAAGATGACTTGCGCATGTTTGGAGACGGAAGCGATCCTTGGGGCCACCCCAATACGGATTGGTACGACGTAGGGATAAAGAAAAATGCAATGGTTTATCGTCACGATATCAACATTACAGGTGGAAATGAACAGTATAAGTTTTATGTAAATCTGGCGGCCAACGGGCAAGATGGCTTTTATAAGAATAGTGCGACCCGATACGACCAGTACAGCATTCGTGCCAACATCGATGCGAAAATCAACAAGTACATTAGCTTGACTTACGGAACCCTTGGACGTTTCGAGTATCGTCAGTTTCCCAACAAAAGTGCCGGCTCGATCTTCTCAGCGCTTCGTCGAAGCAAACCGACGCTTCCTGCATTTTGGCCTACCGGCGAACCCGGTCCGGATATTGAATATGGAGACAACCCTGCCGTGACAGGCACAGATGCTACGGGATACGACCGCGATAAACGCTATTACGTACAAAACAACCTTCAATTAAATGCTTCTATTCCGGGAGTTGAGGGGCTAAAATTGGTTGCCAACGCTGCTTACGACAAATATTTCCGATTCCGGAAAGCTTTTCGTAAGCCATGGATACTCTATTCATGGGATGGTGGCGACGACCACGTGCTGACACCTTCACTTCGCGGTTATTCGGCACCGGAGTTGTATCAAGAAAATCACGACGAAACCAATTGGTTGCTTAGTGGTATCTTGATGTATGACCGTACCTTTGGAGCGCATACCGTGGGTGCTACGGTTGGTATCGAGGGCGAGAAAAAAGGAAACGACAACTTGAATGCTTTCAGAAAATACTTTATCTCAGATGTGGTGGACCAAATGTTTGCCGGAGGCGATAAAGACAAAAACAACGGTGGTAGCGCTTGGGAAGAAGCCCGCCTCAACTACTTCGGTCGCTTTTCGTACAACTATCTCGAGCGCTACCTAGTAGAGTTTGTTTGGAGATACGACGGATCATTCCGCTTCCCTAAAGGTAAGCGCTACGGATTCTTCCCCGGATTCTCGGCTGCATGGCGCGGTTCGGAAGAAACTTTCTGGAAAGAAAACATCCGCTTTATCGATTACTTTAAGTTGAGAGGTTCGATCTCTCAAACCGGTAACGACCGCATTGCCAACTATCAGTTCTTGAATACGTATGGATTTGGCGATAACTTTGTATTCGGAGGTGACGAGTATAAAACACTTTACCCGATACGTGTGCCCAATCCGAATATTACTTGGGAGAAGGGTACTACCTATAATGTAGGTCTCGACTTTAAATTCTTAAACAACAGACTTAGCTGGGAATCGGATGCATTCTACCACAAACGTACTCAAATGCTTATCAAGCGAAATGCGTCTATCCCTGAGACTTCGGGAATGGAGTTGCCGGAAGAAAACATTGGAGAAATGTGTAACCGAGGTTTTGAATCGATGATTTCATACGCCGACAGAGCAGGTGATTTCTATTACGACCTTTCATTCAACATGACCTACGCGAAGAATAAAATTCTCTTCTGGGACGAAACACCGGGAGCTCCTTCATATCAACAATCCACCGGCCGCCCTATCTGGACAAGTCTTTACTATGTTGCCGACGGAGTATTTAATGATCAGGCCGAAGTGGATAGTTATCCGCACTGGAATGGTGCACGTCCCGGTGATATCAAGTTTGTAGACGTAAATGGCGACGGTAAGATAGATGCCGAAGACCGCGTACGAAGAGACAAAAATTACGAGCCTCGCTTTGTGGGTGGCTTTACAGCCAATCTTCGTTGGAAACAATGGGATATGTCTCTTTTCTTTCAAGGTGCTACCGGAGCGGAAGTATATGTACAAACCTGGTCGGGCGAGGTTGGAAACTTCCTCAAAGAGTTTTACGATCAACGCTGGACAGAAGAAAATCCGAACGTAGAGCATCCTCGTGTATACAATCGTGAACAAGAATATTGGGTTACCGAACGAAACACATATTTCCTTCGCCCGATGGACTATTTCCGCTTAAAGAATGCAGAAATCGGTTATACATTCCCTTCAGCTTGGATGTCTAGAGCGGGTATCTCCAACCTTCGTTTGTATATCAACGCAAACAATCTTTTCACGGTAGATAAACTTAAAGTTTTTGATCCTGAAGCTGATAGTAAAGATGCTGTTTCTTATCCGCAATCAAGAATCTTCAACTTTGGAGCAACAATAACCTTCTAATACAATCATGCTATGAGAAAT
Organism: Tannerellaceae bacterium; assembly: GCA_051660585.1. GTDB lineage: Bacteria > Bacteroidota > Bacteroidia > Bacteroidales > CAMTPD01 > UBA12018. Next base: position 103,343 of record JBOFPV010000040.1, on the reverse strand, counting down.
ATAAAAACATATCTATATAGTGCTTTATGCATGCTCGCTTTGTCGGGATGTTCTGACTTTCTAGACACAAAGCCGCTCGACCAGTTTTCGGATGCCGATGTATGGACCGACCCGGCATTGGCGCAATCATATCTCAATCAAATCTATTCATACATGGGACATGGAACCAACGAGACCATGCTCTCTTCGGCCTGTGATGAGTCGCAGTTCATTCATGGCTACGGCTTGCAAAACGTTGTTGCTTCAGACCCTACACAAAGTGCAATATACTGGTACGACAATGGTGCTTGCCCGTTTAAGTGGAGAGACAAATACAAAGGTCTTCGCTATGTAAATCAATTCATATCACAGGTAGACAACGTTCCCGAAAAGTTGGGGTTTGATAACAAGGTAATGAAGGGCGAAGCGCTATTTCTTCGTGCCTACATGTATTCGCAATTGGTGCGCGGATATGGAGGCGTTCCGATTGTAGAGCAGGTATATGAACTCGACCAAGTAGAGGAAATGAAGATCCCTCGAAACTCACTCAAGGAGTGTTTGGACTTTATTACGGCCGATTTGGATATGGCTGCCGAACTTCTCCCTCTTTCTCATAACGAGAAAAACCTGGGTAGAATTACAAAAGGGGCAGCACTTGCTCTCAAAGCGCGTATGTACTTACATTTGGCAAGTCCGTTGTTTTACAATCAATCCTATCCGGCCGATTTGCAACCGCTATTAACTTACGAAGGAGATCAAGCTGATTTGTACAATAAAGCAAAAGCAGCCGCACAAGCTGTACTTGACCTTGGCATATATAGCCTGATTGATTGCACACAAGGCACCACTACAAACTGGGAGATTGGTAAGAACTTTCAAAAGATTATTACCGACAAAAATAACTCGGAGAAGATTCTGACCCGTCAGTTCCTTGCCAACTTATGGACCAATAACGCTGTAATTCAAAACGGACCAAACGGTTATCACAACTGGGGTGGCAACACGCCAATCCAAGACTTAGTGATGGATTTTGAGTATGCAGACGGAACATTAACCCAAGGACTGAGAGAAGTAGGTAGCAACACCACAATCAATCCATATCTAAATAGAGAACCGCGCTTTTACGGCACTATTGGTTACGATGGCAGCAAATGGGGACGCGATCGTCCGGCCGATGTGAAAAACATTGACCCGTATAATGAGTTGCAATGCGGCACCTATGAAGTCACCGAAAATGGTAGTAAACGTAACTTCTTTGGAGTAGATACGCGCAAAGGTCCGATCGAAGACTGGAACGGCGGATATACCGGATATTATATGCGTAAAATTATAGATGAAGCAGTAGATGGCCAGAACTTTGCACAAGAAGTGCCTTGGAACTACATTCGTCTTGCTGAGGTATATCTGATTTATGCCGAAGCTTGTATCGAACTCAACCAGCTCGACGAGGCTGTATCTAAGTTAAACGAACTTCGTGCCCGCATTGGAATGCCCGACGTGAAAACAACACTTACTTCTCGAGGTAATGCTTACACACAAGAAAGCATGCGCTCCTTCCTTCGCCAGGAGCGAAGAGTGGAATTGGCATTCGAGGAAAGTAGATATTATGACATACGTCGTTGGATGATTGCTCCTCAAGTGATGAATCAAAAACTTACGGGCATTAGTGTTTTTGGTCAACTAAAACCGGGAGCAGACGGTGCTCTTCCTTACCGCTACGATGAAACGAAATATAATTATACTTGGACAGTTGCCGACTTTACCTCTCGTGAAAACCGCAATTGGAAAGATAAAATGTATTTCGCGCCTATTACCAGAGACGAGTTGAAACGTAACGATAAATTGATCAACAATCCGGGTTATGAATAAAAGTCCGGATCAATAAATAAAAACAAAACACCCGAAAGATGTAACTTCCGGGTGTTTTGTTTTATAGCAACTACTCATTTAAATATGCTTGTGCCCGATCCAAGAAGTTTGCGATGTGTATTCCATCCACCAAACCATGGTGCACATTGATTTGTATCGGCATTCGTTTCTTTTCACCTTCGGCATGTACTTTTCCTACAGATATTTTCGGGATCGAATCATTCGTCTTGTAATTTCGCGCATGTGTGAGACCTGTAAAATCAATCCATGGGAGTGACGAAAAATGAATCGTATCAATTCGCTCCGAATCTTCGTTGAGTCGCAATCCCGTTGAGTTTTGCGCAGCTTCCATTTCTTGCTTATTAATCGCAACAAAGCGAGACAAATCTGGATCAAACTTCAAAAATGCAAAAGCAAAGGTATTGTCTGCACGTCCGATTGTAGGTGAAACATGAATCGTTTCATAGTCGTACACACTACCTGCCTCTATACGATATCGAAATTCGGGAGTATCGTTTACCGCACGCATTATCTTGTGTAGCGAATAAAGGAAAAAAGAAGTTCCCGACATTCTTGCTTCCTGCATTGCTTTTGAACAATCCAATTGTGCTACTAGTCCGTAAAATGGCTCATCAAAGGCACTAAAGAAATCGAAGTGCTCTTTGCGATTCCATGATTCAAAGTCTATTTCTCGTTTCATTTGCTATATTTTATTCTTTATCTATTCATTCATACATCTTGATTCCGATGGCTGCACTCGCCATCTTTTTAATCAAACATAAAACGAGTCTCTCCTGTTGCATTTACATCAAAACAACAGGTAAAAAGGCCCATTCTTGTTAACAAAAATAAAATTACATGACAAAATAAACAGTTTGGAAAACAAGAAGGCTTTATCTATGTTATATAAGTGATATTATTCTTTAATGATTTTACATTATTGAGAAACCACACACAATATTTAAACCACTTTTCTTGAAAAAACCACACAATTAAGGAGAGACCACCTCGAAGAATATTTGAGATGGTCTTTTCCTTATGTAAAAACCAACACATAAGGGTTCTATATTCATTTCAAACAAGATTAATCTTCTTTTGAGGTGAATAATGAAATTACCACTATACCACTTCTACTAAAAAAACCGTTCATTCTTTCGGAGTTTTTACTCTGAAATGAATGAACGGTTTTACTATTTAAATAATAGGGAAAACAAACGATCTTACATATGTAAGTAAACTAAATCAGAACAATGAGCGGCCTTTGAATATATTAGATTGATCAAGTGGCCATACTGTTCCTGAAAATGAAATGCGATTGCTATTGAAATTTGGATTTACAGTAGCTTGTGCACTAGCAGTTCCATAAGGAATATAAATTTCTACTTGAGCAGAAATCGCTGTACCAATCACATTCATTGAAAAGCGAACATTCCCTTTCTTATCCGTTTTCATTTTGATATTCGAAGCAGTTCCATCCACAGTTACTCCACCCAATCCATTTGCTCCGGAATAAGCTGTATTAAATGCTAACTGAACACTTGCTTTGGTTCCGTCCAACATCACAAAGTTGGTAGACGGAGTCACATATTCTACGTGTCCACGCTTAAAGTAAACACGATCTGTTTCTAGCACAAAGTGTTGCTGTTGCAAGGCTTCCACTGCTTGTTCATACATAGCCATATCTTCAGCCTCTTGTGCTTTTTTCTCAGCTTCTTTTTGCATCTGGCGTTGTTCTTTAGACATTCCGTCTGTAGCTTTATATGATGAGCATGAAGCAAAAAGAATAACACTTAAAAGAATCAATACCTGTTTCATAATCTCTTATTTTAATCGTTTCTAATTTAACAAAGTTCCCCATCAAAAGTTGGTCACCTTACCTCTTATTTATTTAACAATGCAATGAGCATAAATATATTACGAGTCTTCACGAATACAATACCATTTTCAGTAAATTAACATTGAAATCTATGACGAGATGCAGATCTGCAAACACTTGCATAAACATATATTACAACTTCTTTAATAAGAATAAGCACAGTACAAATTAGATCTGTACGCTATATACAAAAAGAAATGAATAGCTTTGCACCTCGAAACGTTTTATATATGAGCACACAATCAATCACGAATAGGCTACAGCAAGAAAAAATAAGCAAACTTCTCCTTCACTACACGATACCGGCCATTGTAGGAACTATGGTAAATTCCTTATATAGCATTGTAGACCGGATCTTTATCGGCCAAGGAGTAGGCGCTCTTGCTATTTCAGGTTTAACGCTAACGTTCCCTGTTCTTAACTTCATTCATGCATTTGGAATGCTCGTAGGTGTAGGTGCAGCCACACGTATTTCCATACGTTTAGGTCGTAACGAGGTAGATAAAGCAGAGCGTGTATTGGGGAATGCCTTGATGCTCTCACTTATCTTTTCGGTTCTCACCACCGTTTTATCGCTTGTTTTCATCAAGCCTCTGTTATTTCAGTTTGGAGGAAGTGAAGCAACCATCCCTTTTGCTTTAGATTACCTTTACATTGTAATTCCGTCTACCATCTTTATGACGCTCAGCTTTAGCTTCAACGCCATGATGCGGGCATCGGGATATCCGCGCAAAGCCATGCTTACCATGCTCTTGGGAGCAGGGATCAACATCATCCTGGACCCTATATTTATTTTTGTGTTCAAAATGGGGATTCAAGGAGCAGCTATCGCAACTGTACTCTCGATGTTGGTATGTACCGTTTGGGTGATGTCGCACTTCTATAGCAAAGAAAGCATCCTTCATTTCCAACGCAAGCACCTCAAGCTGCATAAGCAAACCGTATTCAGCATCTTAAGCATTGGGATGTCTCCCTTTGGGATGATGATCGCAGCCTCGTTTGTTACCATTGTCGTAAACCGAACCTTGAATAGCAACGGTGGAGACCTTGCCGTTGGGGCCTACGGAATTGTATCATCTTTCGAAACATTGCTTGTGATGTTGTGTATGGGTATCACGCAAGGAATGCAACCCATTATCGGGTTCAATTATGGAGCACAACAATACGACCGATTACTCGAGGTGCTAAAATTAGGTATCATTGCTGCGAGTATTATTACCGGTGTTGGTTTTATCTTTAGTATGGTGATGCCACAAACCATGGTACAACTCTTTACGACAGACAATCAACTCGTACAAATTTCGGCACAAGGGATGCGCGTTTATTTTGCCATCTTCTTTGTTGTCGGGTTCCAAATCGTAGCCGCACAATATTTTCAAAACATCGGAAAGGCATGGAAGTCGATGTTTTTATCACTCACACGCCAAGTGATCTTTTTAATTCCCGGCATGCTTATTTTGCCAAACTTCTTTGGTCTCGACGGCGTATGGGCAGCCAATCCGGTAGCCTCTTTCTTCTCTGCATTATTAACAGGACTGTTTTTAATGCATGAAATAAAAACACTTCGTCAAGGAGTATCACAAACTCGTGCCCAATAAGCAAGACCCTTTATAATTTTATATAATAGCAAATCCGGTTACCGAAACGATCTTCAAAGAAGGTCTTTCAGTAATCGGATTTTATTTTATCCGATCCTCGTTACATAAACTTATTAAACTCAAACGAATTTGTAACGATTTCAACTTTTAAACCTCAGCTCACAAATTGACACCCACAACGCTAAAAAAGCAAAACCATGAAAGATAAAACGGGAAACTAAACATACTTTTTATTTCATAGTTAGTGTTTTTACTATATTTTTGCAAATAAAAGAAATAACAACTCATTGAGATAAATGAATAAAATAGTAAGCAAAGAGTTTTTCTCTACAAATGTCGTTAAGTTGGAGGTAGAAGCACCTCTGATTGCGAAGGCTCGCAAAGCCGGCCACTTTGTCATTGTAAAAGTTGGCGAAAAAGGTGAACGTATTCCTTTAACTATTGCTGCGGCAGATACAAAAAAAGGAACCATCACTTTGGTTATTCAGCAAGTAGGCGAATCATCGAAAAAGATTTGCGCACTGAACGAAGGTGATTACATCACTGACCTTGTAGGACCTCTGGGACAAGCTACTCACGTAGAAAAAGTTGGTACAGTAGTATGTGCCGGCGGTGGTGTAGGTGTAGCCCCTCTTCTTCCTATTGTAGAAGCATTTAAGAAAGCCGGTAATCGCGTAATCACCGTATTGGCGGCTCGTAGCAAAGACTTGGTTATCCTTGAAGAACAAATGCGTGCAAATTCTGACGAAGTAATCGTGATGACAGATGACGGTTCGTACGGAAAGAAAGGACTAGTAACACAAGGTATCGAAGAAGTTATCAACCGCGAAAAAGTGGATATGTGTGTAACGATCGGTCCTGCTATTATGATGAAATTTGTTTCTGCTCTTACGCAAAAGTATAACGTACCTACGATGGCATCCCTTAATACCATCATGGTAGACGGTACAGGTATGTGCGGCGCTTGTCGTATTACTGTAGACGGAAAGACGAAGTTCGTTTGTGTAGACGGACCAGAGTTTGACGCGCACAAAGTAGACTTCGACGAAATGTTGATGCGTTTGGGCTCATACAAAGATCAAGAAACAAAAAACACAGTAAAAGCGTAACAGAAAATGACTTTACAAGATATACTAACCGAAGAGCGCAATCAGCCATGGAGAGAGGCATTGCGTAAAGGAAAGAAAAACAAAGAACGTACCGACCTTCCACGTACGCCGATGAATTCCCTTGATGCGGAATTCAGAAGCCATAACAACGAAGAGGTAAATTTAGGGTATACAGCAGACCAAGCCATGTGCGAGGCGCAACGTTGTCTTGACTGCCCTACTCCAACCTGTATGCAAGGTTGCCCGGTAGGTGTCAACATCCCTAAGTTTGTAAAAAACATCGAACGCGGCGAATTCCTTGAAGCTGCAAAAGCATTGAAAGAAACAAGCGCACTTCCTGCTGTATGCGGACGCGTTTGTCCACAAGAGAAACAATGCGAAAGCCAGTGTATCTATACACAAAAACTAAAGAAAGACGCTGTAGCAATTGGTAATCTGGAGCGTTTCGCCGCTGATTACGAACGTGAGACAGGTAACATATCTATTCCGGAATTGAAACCGGCAAACGGTATCAAAATTGCAGTAGTAGGTTCGGGTCCTGCCGGACTTTCTTGCGCAGGTGACCTTGCCAAACTTGGTTATGACGTTACGGTATTCGAGGCACTACACGAAATTGGTGGTGTATTGAAGTATGGCATCCCTGAATTCCGTTTGCCAAACAGCATCGTAGATGTTGAAATCAGCATTCTTGAAAAGATGGGCGTGAAGTTTATCAAGAACTGCATCATCGGCAAGACCATTACTTACCAAGATCTACACGACGAAGGCTTCAAAGGAATCTTTGTTGCCAGCGGTGCCGGTCTTCCTAACTTTATGAATATTCCGGGTGAGAATCTTGTAGGCGTAATGTCGAGTAACGAATACCTTACTCGTGTAAACTTGATGGATGCTGCGAATCCTGAATCAGACACTCCTGTATTCTTCGGCAAAAATGTAGCCGTAGTAGGTGGTGGTAACACTGCGATGGACTCGGTACGTACAGCGCGTCGCCTGGGTGCAGAGCGTGCGATGATTATTTATCGTCGTAGCGAAGAAGAAATGCCGGCACGTCTCGAAGAGGTACACCATGCGAAAGAAGAAGGTGTAGAGTTCCTTACATTGCACAATCCGATCGAATACATCGGCGATGAAAGAGGCCGCCTAAAACAAGTTCGCTTGCAGAAGATGGAGCTTGGCGAACCGGATGCTTCGGGCCGTCGTCGCCCGGTTGCGGTAGAAGGTGCTATTGAAACCATCGACATCGATGTAGCGGTTGTAAGTATTGGTGTATCACCAAATCCGCTTATCCCTAGTGCTTTCGAAGGACTTCAAATTAGCAAATGGGGTACTATCATTGTAAATCAAGAAACCATGCAATCAGACCTTCCGGATGTTTATGCCGGCGGTGACATTGTACGCGGTGGTGCAACCGTAATCTTGGCAATGGGCGACGGACGTCGTGCAGCGGCAGCTATGGACGCACAGTTCTCAAAATAAAAAGACAATCGCTTGATCGAACGAACCAAAGTCTTGTTATAAGATTTTGAATCAAATCGACCTTTCAGCATTGATGATCATAGAAGGAGTATACTTCCATTATTGGAGTATGCTCCTTTTTCTTTTTATATTTGTACATTATCTAAACCTATATCGTAAAAACAAATGCTAACTAAAACATTACCCTTGGCAATGTTACTCCTGTGCACATCCCTATTTGCCACAGCGAAAACAGACCCGAATCATACCGCAAGCGGCGGCTATGGTTATCTCATTTCTAAAACACCCGAAACCTCTGTTTGGTGGGCCGAAGGAGCGTACAAAGTCATGCAAGACGCACCGGTTCCGACCAAAAAGAAAGCGACAATTCGTCTCGAAAGTGCAAAGAACGAATGGGAATCGTTTATTCTTGTCGTTAATCCGGAACAACCGCTCCGCAACCTACAAATCAAGTTATCTCCCCTTTCGACCAACGGCACCGAGATCCCTACATCAGATATCGTTGTTAGAAAAGTAGAGTATGTAACCGTAACACACCCTACCGACCAATACGGATTTGCCGGTAAGTGGCCCGATCCGTTGCCACTATATAAGGGAGGTGAAAACCTAAATGCCGGAATCAATCAGCCATTTTGGATATCCGTAAAGACTCCGGCAAATGCAGCCGCAGGTTTGTACAAAGCAAACCTTTCCCTTACGGCCGACGGTTATTCACAACAAATACCGGTCGAACTCAACGTATGGAACTTTGCGCTACCCGATACAACAACCATGCGTTCGGGCTTTGGTTTCAACCTCGACAACGTTGCCAAATACAACAACCTCACCACCGAGGCAGAAAAACAAAAGGCTTTCGACTTACACATGAAAGCTTTCGCCGACTACAAAGTCTCGCCGTATAGTCCGTTCGAACGCACACCTATCCACGAAACCGTTACCGGAGTAGATTGGAAAGGCGGTTTCTTCGACAGCAAAGAGAAGCATTCGGGCAAATACGCATACATGGTAGTAGACAAATCGTATACGGAGAATACCGAAGCATCGCTACGTAGTTTACAACCCGTGCAAGGCGGCAAAGCTTACAATTTACAGTGGTGGGCAAAATCGAAAGAAGCAGATCAGCCGTTTGTTATCGGCGTAGAATGCTACGACAAGAACGACTCACTCATCTGGTTCGAAAACAGATACGAAGAATTTCGCGCCTCGAACGAATGGAAAAGCTATTCACTTCCTCTCGGAAACCTTACACCGGAAACGGCCTCTATCATGATTCGTCTGTATCCGTCGAAGCGCACGGCCATTGGCGAAGGTCACGGTACCGTATGGTTCGACGACTTTGTTCTCTCCACAACCGACAAAGGAGAAGCAGCCAAAGCCTGGACACAAGGAGACAATGGTGTGGCAACTGCCGACAATTCAGCCGCAAACAATAAAGAAACAACCGAAAACCTGTTGACAAGCGGTGGCTTTGAAGTAGATGTTAACAAAATAGACATTCAACTCGACTTTACCGACTTCAACAAAGCTGCAAAGAAATATTTCGACGAATACGGCTTTAACGGACACCGCCTTCAACTCAAAGGTCTTGGCGGAGGCACATATTTCAGCAGCGAAGGGGGTGTATTCGAAGGCTTTGCTCAAGGCACGGAAGAATACGATCGCTTGATGGAACGCTACTTAAAGCAAATAGAGGCCAACTTGGTTGCTACCGGGATGATTGGCAAAGAGTATATTTACTGGTTTGACGAGCCCAACGAGTCGAACTATCCGTTTATATATGAAACGCATAAAATGCTAAAGAAGCATGCGCCTAAACTAACTACGTTCCTTACCGAGCACATTGCAGGACAAGACATCTCGGATGTAACCGATATCTCCTGTACCATTTGGCATAAACTCGACCATGAAAAGGCAAAGAAAATGCACGAAAAAGGGCAAGAATATTGGTCATACCTATGTTGCTGGCCCAAGTCGCCGTGGATCTCAGAGTTTATAGACCACGATGCTGTCAACTTCCGCATGTGGATCTGGGCATCGTACGTACACCATCTCAAAGGAATATTAGTGTGGGAATCGACCTACTGGAATTCCCCCGAAGCCTCGCCAATAGGCAAACTGCAAAATCCTTGGCAAGAAGCCATGTCTTGGGTTACCGGCTACGGATGGGTACAAGGCAAACAAACGGTTTGGGGCAATGGTGACGGACGCATGTTTTATCCTGAAAACAGAGATGTAAACAACGACAAACACGTCTACAACAACGAAGCCGTTCCATCCGTTCGTCTCGAAACGCTTCGCGACGGTATCGAAGATTACGAGTATATGATGAAGTTGGAGCAACTCATTCAAGAAGCTCCCAAATCAAAAGCTTCGCAAGTAGCGAAGGCTAAAAAGCTACTTTCAATACCAAAGTCGATCTATACCGACGAACAAACTTACAATAAAGACCCGCAAGCCATTTTACAATACCGTAAAAAGCTTGCCGAAGCAATTCTCTCACTTCAAAAGTAAATAGGATTATCCTCACATATACAAGCCATCAACCTCCTTTATCACAAAGGGAATTGATGGCTTGTTCTTTTTTCTATTATGCAGCTTCGTGACAAACAGCCTTAAAACACCATTATAAAACACTGATTTACAACGCATAAAAACCTTACTTAGTTTTTCCAAAAACCTCATTAGGTTTTCAAAAAAACCAAGCATGGTTTTTAGAAGAACCATGCTTGGTTCTGAAACGGACTTTATGAGGTTCAAAAATCGAGTAAATAGAGTCGTTTCAACGGCTATTTATTGTTTTCAAATTCGCTATGAAGTTATTATCTTTGAACTTCAACTCGATACCTATGAAAACGTTTTTTATTGTTGTTATACTGATCTATGCTTTGGCTAGTTGTTATTTGTTTCAGCGCGGTTGGAAACTTCTTTCGGCCCTGAAACCTTTGCGTATTGCTTACGTTCCGCTGTTTGTTATCGTCTCCGTTCTCCCTTTCATCCAATTTTTTCTTGCTAAGTTGGGGGTTGCACCCGCGCAAGGTCATATTGTATATGAAGCGGGAAATACTTGGCTGGTTGCCTTCCTTTATTTTTTGTTACAGGCTATATTGGTCGACTTCTTTTTGATCGCCGGAAAGCTTACAGGCATCCGCAACAACTGGATTGTTGATAACCGACGACAAGCGAAAATTAGCGCGCTGCTTATTTCCGCAATAATCACTACGGCTACAATGATTTACGGTTATATAAACTATAGCAACCCGCAAACAACACCTCTCAACATAGCTGTTAATAACTCAACCTATAAAGGAAAGAAACTACGCATTGCCGCTATCAGTGATGTGCATCTCGGTTATGGAACCGATGCGGCCCGAATGACCGGTTATGTAAATCAAATCAATGCACTAAAGCCTGATGTTATTGTAATAGCAGGTGATATGATCGACAACTCGGTGGTTCCGCTTTATGACCAAAACATGCAAGAGGTACTTAATAAGCTTGATGCCCCCCTTGGTGTATGGGCTATTCCGGGCAATCATGAGTATATTGCCGGCATCAACGAAGCGGAAGAATTCTACAAACAAACAAAGATCAAGTTTTTACGTGATGCATCTGTCGAACTCACCGAAGGGATCTGGATAACCGGACGTGACGACCGTCATAACAAAAATCGTAAATCAATTAGCGAATTGATCAGTCGTGTTCCCGAAGACGTGGTAAAAATTGTGCTCGATCATCAACCCTATGAGCTTCAACATGTGGCAGATTCGAATGTAGACTTACAGGTGAGTGGGCATACACATTTAGGACAAATTTGGCCTGTTTCACTTTTAGTAAAGCAACTTTACGAACTTCCTTATGGTTATGAAATAAGGAATATGACTCATTTTTACGTAAGTTCCGGATTGTCTCTTTGGGGTCCTCCATTTAGAATAGGAACCAACTCTGAAGTGGTATGTATTGATCTGGACGTAAAATAAGCCTATTTAGACTCCTACAATCAGACATATGAAAGTTTTCTTGCAATCCATTTTTGCCCAAATCCTTTTTACCGCATATATTGCCTTCCGTGGATATGAGGCATTGCCTCCACGCAAAAGTATACGCATTCCTTTTATAGCTGCAATCGGAGGTGAGGTTTCTCTTTATATCTTCGGGTATCTGTTTCGAAACGAACTTCCCGACCAAGTAATGTCTATCATCCAATACATTTGCAATACTTGGTACATTGCTTCGATCTACATCGTGATGATGTTGGTTGCATTTGACATGCTCCGACTCACCAATAAGCTTTTCAAAATATTGCCTCAGTGGATACATGATCATTATACACGAGTAAAACGAATTTTATTTGCAGTTGTCTGCGCAGTTACTACCGGACTTATGATTTGGGGTTACCATAATGTAACCAATCCTGTGGTACGAAACGTGTACATCACCATACCCAAACAGGCAAAAGGTATAGACAGCATGACCATTGCCATGGTTTCTGACATTCACTTGGGCGAGGTTGTAAACAGAAAACTATTTGAGAAGCAGGTTGCTTTGATTAATTCTTTGCATCCCGACATGGTGGTGATGGTGGGAGATATCATCGACTACGATATGCACTACCCTAAGAAAGAACATATGGAGGACGTGTTTCGTCAAATTGCTGCCCCCATGGGAGTGTATGCCGTGAAAGGGAATCACGAATATCGGGCAAACTACATCGACAAAGAAAGGTGGTTAAGAAATACGGGAATTACGCTATTGACCGACTCGGTTGCCATGCCTGACAGCGCTTTTTATCTTGTAGGAAGGGAAGACAGGGTAAACGTAAAACGAAAATCGCTGAATACGTTATTGACGGATGTGGACAAGACGCTTCCGGTGATTGTTCTCGACCACCAGCCCGAAGCTTGGGGTGAAATGTTGATGAATGGTATTGATCTTGGACTACACGGCCACACGCACGGTGGACAAATATGGCCTTATAAATATGTAATCGAAGCAGTGCATAAGCATGCTTATGGTTATTATCGCGAAGGAAATACACAGTTTTACACCTCGGCAGGTATCGGAGTGGCGGGCCCACCCTACAGGATAGGCACGCGTTCCGAAGTTATTTTATTGCATATTTACTTTACTTCTTCTCTGTAGGTTGGCTTGCCTCAACTGGCTTCGCCTTTTCTACCGGAGCCGAAAGTGTTTTCTCGTACAATGCTTGGTTTGACAAAACTTCAAGCGCTTTTTGTAGTTCATCGTCGATCTTCAACGATTGAATCATCTCTCCCTTTTGGAAGTAATAACGTTTGGCAATCTCTAATGAAATAAGCTGCTTGATTTGATCTTTGAACTTATCAAGGTCGCGATCTAGATTTGGCTGAAGCTTCTCTTCGAGTGCTTTAAACTCGGGTGAAGCGATATCCATGTAACCTTCGATTTCTGCAATATCTTTCAAGTTCTTCAGCGCTTTCTCGCTCTGACGATCATATGAGAAATTGCGACCTTTCATGAATTGCTTGAATCCTTCGTAGTCTTCGTCTGTAAATACAAACTCTTCGATCGGTGCAATTTGCTTACGCTTGCTGGTCCAGTCGTTTACAAAGTCGAAGATCTCATTATTCATCACCAGATAATACGAAATGGTAGGTTGCTTTGGCGACTCTACTTTAAAGTCGGGAACAATACCTCCGCCATCGCGCACAGGTCTGCCTGCCGCCGTATGGAATACGGTAGTCAAGCTATCGGGAACTTTCGATACGCTTCCGTCGGGATTACGATGCGAGTAGTCGATTGCTTGTATACAACGTCCGCTTGGGATGTAATACTTCGAGATTGTAACCTTAAGACTTCCGTTGTATGGCAAGTCGCGTGTAGATTGCACCAATCCTTTACCAAAGGTACGATCTCCCACAATTACCGCACGATCTAAATCTTGTAGCGCTCCCGATACAATTTCGGATGCGGATGCAGATCCGTTGCTTGTCAATACAACCAATGGCATTACCGTATCCACCGGCTCTTGCGTTGTACGATATGTACGGTCCCATTGTTTTAGTTTCCCTTTGGTACTAAGCACAACCTGATCTTTGGGAACAAACATGTTTAGTATCTGGATTGCTTCTTCTAATGAACCACCGCCGTTGCCACGCAAATCAAGAATAAGCGAGCTTACTTTCTTGTTGTTTTTCAAATCCAACAAGGCTTTGCGTACTTCGTTACTACACTTATCGGTAAAGCCTGACAAATAGATATAACCTACGCTATCATTATTGAACGTACCATAGTAAGTTACCGGATTAATCTCGATAAGTTTACGCATGATCTCTACTTCGCGCGGTTTCTTTTCGCCGTAAGGTAAGTATTTGATCTTTACTTTGGTATTGGGCTGACCTTTGAGCTTTGCGCTCACTTGGTCGACAGTTGTATTTGAAACGTCCTCACCGTTGATCGTAAGCAGTACGTCTCCGGCTTTGAGTCCGGCTAATGCTGCCGGCATCCCTTCATACGGCTCGTTGATCATAACCTTACCGTCTTTTGCCGTAATGATAGCACCCACACCTGCATATTCTCCGGTAGTCATCAGTTTAAACTGCTCCATCTCTTCCTCCGGAATATACTCGGTATAAGGATCAAGTCCCTTTAGCATGCCATCGATACCACGCTTTACCGTTGCGTTTACATCGATCGAATCGACATAAAACATCTCGGCTTCTTTTACAATCGAATTGAAGATTTCAAGATTCTTACTGACATCGAATTGATTCACCTCCTGTGCTTTGACAGTGGTGAACATCGACAAAAAAGTAAATGCCGCAACGTAGGCAATAGTTCCTTTTCGTATATTCATAATGATGTGTTCAACTTAGGTTATATGCAATAAATGTATAGATTTATCTACCTGTTAACCTAATATCTCGTTAACTTTTAACTTTATTTGTTCCCACTCAGACTCCGGAATCTCAGGCCCTACTTGAGCGATTACAGTTCCACCTAGTAGTGATCCCAACTCCCCGCAAGCTTTCATTTCGGCTTTTTGCGTAAGTCCGTAAAGGAAACCTGCCGCAAAGCAATCGCCCGCACCGGTGGTATCGATTGGAGCACCTCCGTAAGCTTCTACATGCGTTACTTCTCCGTTTTGCGAAATATAAGCACCTTTTGCTCCTACCTTCACTACGGCAATATCTACCATTTGCGCGATTTCGTGCAGTGCTTCTACCGGAGCTTTTCCTGTAAAGGCTGCTGCTTCTTCTTCATTGGCAAACAAAATATCTACGTATTCCGGGATTACTTCAAGTAGCGTAGCTTTGTTGTCTTCTACGACATTGAAACTTGCCAAGTCGAGGGCTACTTTCAAGCCCAAACGCTTTGCGTCTTTCAAGACACCACGAAACAGCTCATCGTTGATAATTAAGTATCCTTCGATATATACGGTATCGTATTGTGAAAGGATATCTTCTGTGATATCTTGGTATACCAACTCGGCAGCCGGACCTAGATAGGTTCCCATCGTACGTTCGCCATCGGTACTGATCAATACGGTTGAGATACCACTGTCGGTATCTTTACGTAACAAGTGAGATACGGCTCCTTTTTTAATTAATTGCTCTTCAAAAAAGTCGCCATACGTATCGGTTCCGATCTTTCCGAGGTAACCAACAGGCGCGCCAAGTGTAGCCATCGCACGAATTGTATTGGCCGAAGAGCCCCCCGGAATCATTGAAATCGGAAGGTTTTCTACCTTCGAACGGATCTCGAGCATCTTTTCTCGGTCTATCAACACCATTGCGTTCTTTAAAAGCCCAACCTCGCCCAAAAGCTCATCTCCTGATAATCTGACTAATACATCCAATAGAGGATTTCCTAAACCAATTGTCTTCATTTTTTTTGAAAATTTTCCTGCAAATATATTGCATATTCCAGAAACATGCACTACCTTTGCAGTGCAAAATAAGAAAAGCAAACACTCTTCAGTAGCTCAGTTGGTTAGAGCATCTGACTGTTAATCAGAGGGTCGCTGGTTCGAGCCCAGCCTGAAGAGCTTCTTTTACTTATTAAAGCGAAACACTCTTCAGTAGCTCAGTTGGTTAGAGCATCTGACTGTTAATCAGAGGGTCGCTGGTTCGAGCCCAGCCTGAAGAGCAATATCGAAAACAAATAACACAAATTCTTTAGTAGCTCAGTTGGTTAGAGCATCTGACTGTTAATCAGAGGGTCGCTGGTTCGAGTCCAGCCTGAAGAGCATTTAAAAGAGATCTTATGATCTCTTTTTTTGTTTATATACCTTTCGTTTTGCATCTCCGTTTGCAAAACTTTTTCAGTTATCCCACCCCTATTCACTATTCTTTACTCAATACGAACATTCTACATCGATGTAAATGTATTATCTTTGCATAGAAACAGATTATTACAAAGCATTATAAACTTCCAAACAGTGGGAAAGAATAAGTTACAGAAATTTGATGACATGTCGGGATACCCGCACGTATTCCAATATCCTTTTGCCGTATTGAAAGAAAAAGGTTTCGACTTGAAAGGTCACTGGAATGAGCGTTTTTTCAAAAACGACAATCCGATCGTCCTTGAACTTGGATGTGGAAAAGGAGAGTATACCGTAGGACTGGGAAAAATGTTTCCTGACAAAAACTTTATCGGTATCGATATCAAAGGTGCTCGTATGTGGTCAGGGGCTAAAGAATCGCTCGATAGCGGAATGACGAATGTTGCTTTTCTACGTACACACATCGAACTTATCGCAAATTTCTTTGCGCCGGGTGAGGTTTCTGAAATCTGGATTACTTTCCCTGATCCGCAGATGAAGAAGACAACAAAACGCCTTACTTCTACTCGTTTCATGAAGTTGTACCGCGAATTGCTTTCGAAAGACGGTATCATTCACCTAAAGAGTGACAGCGGATTTATGTTTACTTATACGTGCGAAATGGTAAAGGCGAATAAGTATCCGGTGCTTGTACAAACCGACGACTTGTATCACTCGGGACTTGCCAACGATATCCTTTCGATCCGTACTTATTACGAACAACAATGGCTCGACCGCGGAATCAATATCAAATACATCAAGTTTGTGTGTGAAGAGCGCGACGAACTAATAGAACCGGATATTGAAATCGAATACGACGAATACCGAAGCTTCAACAGAAGCAGAAGAAGTCAGCTCGCATCGCAAAAACCCAAGAAAGACGAACAATAATACAATTATAAACTATGCAGTAATCTGACTTCGGGTTACTGCATTTTGTTTTCATATAAAATCTAAATAATATGGCTCTCTATCCTAATTTAATATTGGAAGCTCTTGCAAAGGTACGCTATCCGGGCACCGGCCAAGATCTTGTCTCTTCCGGAATGGTAGAGGATGATATGCGTATAGACGGAAACAAAGTTACGTTTTCTCTTATTTTCGAGAAACCAAACGATCCGTTTATTAAATCAGTGGTTAAGGCTGCCGAAACAGCTATTTTAAAATATGCCGGCGAAGACATCGAAATCAAAGGTAATATCAACGTGAAGGCAAAACAGGCTCCACGTCCCGAGCCGGACAAACTGTTGCCTCAGGTAAAAAACATCATCGCGGTTTCTTCCGGCAAAGGTGGTGTAGGAAAGAGTACGGTTGCAGCTAATCTTGCAGTAGCTCTTGCCAAACTCGGCTACAAGGTCGGCCTGCTTGATGCAGATATCTTTGGCCCGTCGATGCCTAAAATGTTTAACTTAGAAGATGCTCGCCCATACCTTGAAAAGGTAAACGGCCGCGATTTGATTATTCCTGCCGAAAACTACGGTGTAAAGGTTTTGTCGATCGGCTTCTTTGTAAACAAAGAAGATGCGGTACTTTGGAGAGGAAGCATGGCTTGCAATGCCTTGAAGCAGCTTATCGCCGATGCCAACTGGGGTGATCTGGACTTCTTCCTGATTGACCTTCCTCCTGGCACAAGTGATATCCACCTTACGCTTGTACAAACACTGGCCATTACCGGTGCGGTGGTAGTTAGTACCCCTCAAGACGTAGCCCTTGCCGATGCCCGCAAAGGGATCAGCATGTTTATGGGTGAGAAAGTAAACGTTCCTGTTTTGGGATTGGTTGAAAACATGGCTTGGTTTACTCCGGCCGAACTTCCGGAAAACAAATATTACATCTTCGGAAAAGAAGGCTGCAAACGTCTTGCCGAAGAACTACAAGTACCGCTTCTAGGTCAAATTCCGATCGTGCAAAGTATTTGCGAGGGTGGCGACAACGGAGCACCTGTAGCATTAAACGATGAAACGATTACCGGATCTGCATTCCGTAATCTTGCAGAAGAAGTAGTACATCAGCTTGAAGTACGCAACGCAACGCAAGCTCCTACACAACGTGTAGTGGTTACCTCGGGCAAGAAACACTAATCCGCCTTGCCCCTTTTGCTAAACACTAGCAGATGCATATTATATACAATAAACGATAAGATCAGTTATACAAACCGATCCTTTCTATAAAACAAAAACCTCTTTGCTTTATTCGGCACCGCCCGAAACTGCAAAGAGGTTTTTAATTTGTGTAAGTCGAAACCATAGAAAACCATTCGACCCGTTTTTGTTTAGTTAGATAGATTGGCTTCATTGATGTGAATATTTATAGTACTTGGAATTTCCATTTTTCAAATCTATCTGCCTCAAAAATAAAACACAGAAAGCAGAAATACCAATCATTTTTTGTTATGCCTGATAACTAAAAGTTATTTAAAATAAAGAAAGGTATCTTTCCGTTTGCTTTTGCAGCATTCGAAAAGATACCTTCTGCTCTATAAGGAATCCACAAATATGGATGGCTTAATACCAATCTAAGTTGTCGCGATAATTGTTGCTCTTGTTATACTTCAAGTCTTTTAGCATTGAAGAGCTTACTGCGATTGAGAAGTTGTACGACTTGTATGGTCCTACCGGAATGAAGTTCGCTGACATATTCCAACAGTGCATATTACGTGTAATACCACAAGTCATGTAGGTAATCTTCCCTAAGTCGAAGTCGTAACTTGATGAAAAGTTAAACGACCAGTTCTTTGTTGGAGAAATATTCCCTGAGAAAGTCAAACCCTGTGTCAGCTTTCTATTGTACTCAAGTTTTTGAGAATTGAACGTTCCATAACCATATGCCAACGTATAACTCAAAGACAAACTCCATGGTATCTTATTGATATAATATCCGTCGGAGTCATAATCACCCTCCTCTTTCTTCTCTTTATTGCGACGCGAAGGGGTTGTTGTTCCGGTAAGCTCACCATCAACCGCTTCCTGATCTGTTGTGTTTTCACCACCTTCCGAAACATCAGATCCGTTATCCTTATCTCCTTTCGAGAACCATTTCTTAAAGGTATCTTGATTGAAGGTATAAGAGAAAGAAGTATTCGCTGATTGCAAACGACCAATACCTTTACCTGCTTTCCAACGCGGCACGTTTACACGAATCGGATTCCCATTGCGATCGGCCTGATACGTATACACATCAAACATTCCGTTCACATTAAGCGTCAAATCTTTTGTAAGTTTCAAACGCATAGTGGCAGCAATGTTACTCCAGTTTAATGAGTCGGCTGCGAAATTGTAGGCAGAGCTCAAACCGAGGTTATCTATGATACTAATCTTCTTAACCCCTGTAGAGTCGCTATCTGATTTCACCTTCATCTCTACATTGTTCGAGATATCGAACGAAACCATACTCGTCTTTCCTCTTCCCGGAACACCGAATATCTGATTCTGATAAGGTGAATAGTAATCAATCTTTTCATTACCGTATGCATCAATATAACGCATCTCTTTGTAATAACCGTAACGCTTTGCTCCGAAGTCGGGCGAGTTGCTATAACTTACCGAAGGGGTAAATACGTGACGAATCATTTGCACTTTATCTCCCAAGAAAGGAAGTGGCTTGTAAAAACCATAAAGCTTGGTAGAAGCACTCACCGACCCACTGTAGTTATATACACGATTAAATCCGAAAACGGTATCTTTTAAAATCGTATTAGTCGCTAAATCGTACGATTGATCCACCTTACTGGTATACCAACGCTCTGTATAATTGAACGATGGTGTTACATTGATATACTTAAACAGGTTGAATGTTGCCTGAATAGGAATATCGTGCTTGAAGGCATTTTTCCAGTCTTTTATAAAGTTAGACTTGAATAGCTGATTTTCTTTCGTCTCAATCGAGTTACGGAAATACATCGAGTAACTCATCGAAATCTTCTCATACCAACGCTGATCACCCATCGCCTTTTTACGTTTGAATGGGTAAACACGACTCATTGTCACGTTAAGATCGGGAAGCGTAACCGAAACGGTCGAATCGCGCGATCGCTGATTAATGGTCGTATTCGCTGTTAAACTCCAAGGAGAGTTTGGGAAGCGACGCGTATAGTTGATTGAGGAACTTTTTGTATTCTGCGTAGACGTATTCGGATTGTACATACCGGTAATCGACTGTCTGTCGTAGCTACTGGTAGAAAAGTTTACACTTGCCGAAAGGGTACTAAACGGATTCGCTTTGGGATCTTGACTGTGATTCCACGTAATCTTAAAGTCTTTACTTTTCGAATAGTCGGGCAATCCTTTATCTCCTAATTTGGTTACCAAATAAGCCAAGTTGAAACCACCCGAATACTTGTAACGCTTGCGATAATTAGAACGGGCTTGAAGTCCCCATGATCCTTTTGTATAAATCTCTCCGGTCAAAGCCAAATCAATGTAGTCACTCAACGCAAAATAATATCCTCCGTCGCGCAAGTAGAAACCACGTGCATTTTCATCACCGAAAGTGGGCATGATGATACCGGAAGAATACGTTTGAGAGAAAGGAAAGAAACCGAAAGGAACTGCAATAGGCAGTGGCACATCTTCCATTACAAGGTAAGCAGGGCCGGTTACTACATTCTTTTGCGGTCTTACTTTTGCTTTGGTCAATTGAAAATAAAAGTGAGGATGGTCGTGGTTATCACACGTTGTATATTTTCCCCCTTTCATAAAGATGTCATTGTTCTCCATCTTTTTCGACTCTCCCGCAACTACAAAACCTTCACCCTGTTGGGTAATCAACTCTGTAATATAACCTTTCTTTGTCTTAAAGTTATATTTCATTGTTTTAGCCTCGTATTGTTCGCCTCCGTCTTTAAAGAGCGGAAAACCAAATTCAGCGCCAATTGAATCGAGTCCGTATTTTGCAAATACCAAACTACTATCGAGATTCATATTAATCTCTTCCGATTCGAGCTCAATTTGTTCGTATTTCACTTTTCCATCTCCAAACAAATAAGCCCAGTTTCCATTAGTCATTACGATAGAATCGGCTGCTTGATAGTCTACCGTAGCATCGAGTGCATTGGCCGATTGCTTTATCGTATCTTGCGACAAAGAATCTATGGCCGGAGCGATGAGTGTATCTTTTCCAACGTTAAGGGTATCCAAGCGATTTGCTATTGTATCCGGAACGGCTGCATACAAAGGATTCGGACGGTTCGATGCAGGTAATAGTTCTCCCTGCGCCTTCACCCCGAAAGCCCAC
This sequence comes from Tannerellaceae bacterium, assembly GCA_051660585.1. Classification (GTDB taxonomy): domain Bacteria; phylum Bacteroidota; class Bacteroidia; order Bacteroidales; family CAMTPD01; genus UBA12018. Next base: position 81,902 of record JBOFPV010000040.1, on the reverse strand, counting down.
GACAAGCCAATCATTGCAATTACAATAACCGCCGGCAAGTTATGTTTTGTTATCATCCGTGAATTCTTTGCCATTTTTAATATACGCAAAGGTATATATTTTAACCAATAATCAGGGACTTATTCCCCTAAAAAGAGTTTACGCCAGGCCGCGAAGCGTGCTGCGGTTTCTTCTCCATGACGCAATAAACTCTTCTCTATTTGATCCGGAGTCTTCTCTTGCCCAAGCTTTGTTTTTGAAAAGAACTTGTCAGCAAAACAGATCAATTGCTCTTCGAGCGAAAGTGGCATCATATCCCGATGCGGGATCGGAAGCTTCGAATCGATAATATGCTGAAGAGATAATCCCGTTCCGGTATGACGTTCGCAAACAAGTGCATGCTTTGTAAATCCCTCTTTCATTAATAAATCATGACCCAAGTAACCATGACAAATATATGGATACTCTCCATGACAATCGAGATCGGGTGCATTCGTATAAATGATACCAATATCATGCAGCATGGCCGCCTCCTCTATAAATTGCAGATCTAGATTCATTTCAGGATGCATGGATGCAATCTGTAAAGCTTTCGTTGCCACATCCCTGCTATGCGCTACTAATATTTTATATACATCCCGATCTACAGGATAATATTTCTCTATTATTTCGACAGGATTCATTCGTTTTATAAATTGTTTTCAGCAAAAATACAATTGTTTGTCAAAGGAGCACACTATTTTAGAAGATAGCTTCGCCCATTAGGTGATAAAAAAAGAAGGATTACTTCATTATCTCCTTACTTGAAGGATATAAAAGAAGCAATCCTAACTTATACACCGTTTAAACTTAACTAATAAGAAATTTTAATCACTAAATTCATTTGAAACGAAAAACCTCTAATGTGTTGAACTTTTGTACGCAATTTACATACATTTGCCAGTGAAACATTTCAAGAATCAATCTATGTCTAACAGAATCCGATCATTTATACTTATTCTTTGCTGCATTTGTACATCTGTAATGCAGATGGCTGCAAAAGAGACCAGCAAAACTGTAACAGTAGGAGCCGAACGTTTCGATGTTTTATTGCCTTTACTACAAAACAAACGTATTGCATTGCTTGTAAATCAAACTTCTACAGTAGGTAAAAACCAAACTCACTTGCTCGACGCTTTGCTCGCAAAAGGAGTTGACGTAGTTTGCGTATTTGCTCCCGAGCATGGATTCAGAGGAAATGCCGATGCGGGCGAATTTGTAAAGAACGGAAAAGACAGTAAAACCGGCATAGATATCATCTCTATCTATGGTAAGAATAAAAAACCAAGTGCAGAAACCATGCACAAAATAGATGCAGTCGTATTCGACATACAAGATGTGGGCGCCCGATTCTATACCTACATCAGCAGTATGCATTATGTGATGGAAGCTTGTGCCGAAAACAACAAAGGCTTTATTGTGCTAGACAGGCCGAATCCGTGCGACTACATCGACGGGCCAATCCTGGAACCGGCCTACAAGTCTTTTGTCGGAATGCACCCGATACCGGTACTACATGGTCTTACAGTGGGAGAACTGGCTCAAATGATAAATGGTGAAAAGTGGCTCAAGTCGCAACCTGCAACTTGCAAACTCACCGTCGTTCCGATGCTGGGTTGGGAACACGGACAAGCCTATTCGCTACCCATCAAACCGTCGCCCAATTTACCAAACGACCAGTCAATTGCCCTATATCCTTCTTTGTGTTTATTCGAAGCAACCAAGGTAAGCATCGGTCGCGGCACTTACTTTCCATTTCAGGTCATAGGATACCCTGATTCGAAGTATGGTTCTTATAAATTTACACCTGTGGCCTTGGACGGGTTTGATAAGAATCCGTTGCAAAAAGACAAAGTATGTTATGGTATAGACCTGCGCGAGGTTACTCCTCCCACTGGCTTTTCTTTGCAATACTTCATCGACTTCTACAACAAATCGGGACAAAAAGAACTTTTCTTCGACCGCCCGAAATGGTTCGACTTACTTACCGGAACCTCGAAACTCCGCCAAGCGATTGTTGCCGGCAAATCAGAGCAGCAAATCAAAAGCGAATGGCAACCGGCGTTGCAACGTTATAAACAAATGCGCTCGCAATACTTGCTATATCCCGACAATAGAAATTAAACCTATAAAAACTCAACGGCCGTTTTGTTTCGTTCACGCGACAAAACGGCCGTTTCATTTTGAAAACCCTTAGGCCTACTACTTATCCGCATATTTTTGAACTTGGAACTATTTACAAATTCAAAATATGTTTAGCAAGATTGTCCACTTTTCAATTAAGAAGAAGTTGTTTGTCGGACTCACAACCTTCTTTCTTTTTTGCGCAGGTATCTATGCCATGCTCACCCTGCCAATCGATGCCGTTCCTGATATTACCAATAATCAGGTTCAGATCGTAACCATCTCTCCTACCCTTGCCCCGCAAGAAGTAGAGCAGTTAATCACTTTCCCGATCGAAATCGCGATGTCCAACATCATGAATGTCGAGGAGATTCGCTCCGTTTCGCGTTTCGGACTTTCGCTTGTTACGGTCGTTTTCAACGATCACGTCCCTACATTGGACGCACGACAACTGATCAACGAGCAAATACAAAAGGTCGCGGAAGAGATTCCTCCCGGCCTTGGTTCTCCCGAACTAATGCCAATTACGACCGGACTCGGTGAAATCTATCAATACTCCCTGCAAGTAGAGCCGGGTTATGAAGATAAGTTCGATGCCATGACACTGCGTACCATTCAAGATTGGATCGTTAAACGCCAACTGTCGGGTATACCCGGAATTGTCGAAATCAATAGCTTTGGTGGTTACCTTAAGCAATACGAGGTTGGTGTAGACCCCGATAAGATCAGAGCACTAGACATTACGCTCGACGAAATCTTTGAAGCACTCAATAAAAACAACCAAAATACCGGAGCCAGCTACATCGAAAAGCATCACAATGCTTACTACATTCGCTCTTCGGGCTTGATGAATAACCTTGACGACATCAATAATACCGTAATTACAACCCGCGACGGAGCTCCTATTTTGGTCAGTGATGTTGCCGACGTACAATTTGGAAATGCCAAACGATTTGGCGCGATGACCAAAGACGGTAAAGGAGAATGCGTGGGCGGTATTGCGATGATGCTAAAAGGAGCAAACGCAAATGTGGTGACAGCCGACCTTGAAGAACGGGTAGCCGAACTACAATCTATGCTTCCCGAAGGTGTTACGCTTGAGCCTTACTTGAATCGTTCGGCTCTCGTTACTCGTAACATTTCTACCGTAGTATTCAACCTCGTAGAAGGTGCTATTATTGTATTCCTTGTATTGATTATTTTCTTGGGCAACTTCCGTGCCGGCGTTATCGTTGCATCGGTTATTCCGCTTACCATGCTGTTCGCTTTCATTTTGATGCGACTCTTCAACGTTTCGGCCAATTTGATGTCGCTCGGAGCCATCGACTTTGGTATCGTGGTAGACGGATCCATTGTAATCATTGAAGGTATCCTTGCCCATATTTATAGCAGTAAGTTCAAAGGGAAAACACTCACCAAGGAAGAAATGGATAAAGAAGTAGAGCGCGGAGCCAACAAGGTCGTACGCTCGGCTACATTTGCCGTTTTGATTATCCTTATTGTATTCTTCCCTATTCTCACACTCACAGGTATCGAAGGAAAATACTTTACACCGATGGCACAAACATTGGTATTCTGTATTATCGGAGCCTTGCTACTTTCGCTTACCTATGTACCGATGATGTCTTCATTATTCCTTAAACATACCATCGTAAGCAAGCCAACTATCGCGGATAAAATCTTCGACAAGATTCAAAACGTATACATGCCAACTTTGAGCTATTGCTTGAGACACAAAGTGATGACACTGGTCCTTTCGTTCTCTGCATTAGCTGGTAGTTTATTCTTATTCGGGCGATTGGGAGCCGAGTTTATTCCTACGCTTGATGAAGGAGACTTTGCCATGCAAATGACACTGCCTGTGGGAAGTTCACTCTCGCAAAGTATCGAACTATCGACCAAAGCCGAACGTGTATTGCTTGAAAGTTTCCCTGAAATCAAACACGTTGTTTCCAAAATTGGTACGGCAGAAGTACCAACCGACCCAATGGCGGTAGAAGATGCCGACATCATGATCGTGATGAAACCATTCAAGGAATGGACCAGCGCAAGCAGTCGTGCCGAGATGGTAGAAAAGATGAAAGACAGACTAGCTGCCGTAACCGGAGCCACGTTCAACTTTTCACAACCCATCCAGCTTCGCTTCAACGAATTGATGACCGGCTCGAAAGCCGACATTGCCATTAAACTTTACGGCGAAGACATGAATGTGCTTTACGACAAGGCAAACGAAGCAGCATCATACATTTCTAAAGTAAACGGTGCGGCCGACGTTATTGTAGAACAAGTTGTAGGTCTTCCGCAGTTGGTTGTTGAGTTTGATCGTAAACGAATCGCCCAACACGGACTCAATATCGACGAACTAAACGCTGTGATTCGTACGGCATTTGCTGGAGAAGCAGCCGGTGTAATCTTTGAAAACGAACGTCGTTTCGACTTGGTTGTTCGCTACGTAAGCAACAAAGCAAACGATGTTAATCTAGATAAGCTTTTTGTACGCACACCATTGGGCGAACAAATCCCACTCTCGGAAGTAGCCAAGACCAAACTGGTAGAAGGCCCGCTTCAGATCAATCGCGATGCAACAAAACGACGCATTGTGATCGGTGTAAACGTTCGCGACGCCGATGTACAACAGGTTGTTGCACAAATCCAAGAACAACTCAATAACAACGTAAAACTAGATGCAGGATATCGCTTTACCTATGGCGGACAATTCGAAAACTTACAGAATGCAATCAGCCGTCTTACCATCGTAATTCCGGTCGCTTTATCGTTGATCTTATTGTTGCTTTTCTTTGCTTTCGGATCCATCACTTATGCGTTGGTTATTTTCAGTACCGTACCTTTATCTTTGATTGGAGGTATTACGGCCTTATGGTTGCGCGGACTTCCGTTTAGTATCTCGGCAGGTGTAGGCTTTATTGCATTGTTTGGGGTTTCTGTACTTAACGGTATCCTGATGATCAATCACTTCAATCAATTGAAAAAGGAGACACGTTTGTCGACCAACCTGATTATATGGAAAGGCTGTCCTCACTTGCTGCGTCCTGTTATGCTTACCGGTTTGGTTGCCTCATTAGGCTTCGTACCGATGGCTATTGCTACATCAGCCGGATCAGAGGTACAACGCCCGCTTGCAACGGTTGTTATCGGCGGACTTATTGTATCTACTCTGCTTACGCTGATCATTATTCCGATCTTTTACCGCATTGTAAACTCGTTCGAAAAGCAAGGCTTCAAGAAAATCAAACGCTTCTTCGTTAGTTCGTGTGTATTGCTGGCTTTCGTGCTACCAATGCAAGCCCAAACATCCAATCAACAAACAGTTGTAACCCTTGATGAGTGTATTGAAATGGCACTGCAAAACAACCCGATGCTCAAGCGTGCAGATGTAGAAATCGACCATGCAAAAGCCGGGCGCGGAGCTGTAGTGGATTTATCGCCAATGGAGTTTGATTATGCACAAGGACAACTGAACTCCGACGACAAGAAGGACAGACAATACAACCTTTCGCAATCACTCGGATCGCTGATTACGCCTATCTACAAGAATAAACTCGTAAATAGACAAATCGAAAGTGCACAGATTAGCCGCAAGCTTACCGAAAAGGAGCTGGTCGCGGAAGTAAAGAGTGCTTGGAATGAGTTGCTTTATGCATTCGAGTTGGAGCGCATCTATACAGAAGAAGCCTCTATGGCGCAAAAGATTCGCAAGTCGGGTGAAGCCAAATACCGTGTAGGAGAGATTACGCTACTTGAAAAAAGTATCAGCGATGCCCTTGCTGCCGACATGCAAAACAAGCTGTTTCAGTCGGAACAAAATCGCATCATCGCTACAAATAAACTACGAGCCGTATGTTTCTCTCCCGTTAGTCTCACTCCGGCAGGTGCACAACTAGAGTTGTTGTCTCCGCTTCCTTCGATTCAGGCAGGCGAAACATTGCAAAGTCAACGTATTCAGAGTTTCATCAACGAACGCAAAGCGGAAGTTTCGATCGAGGCGAGTAAGTTCTTTCCCGAACTATCGTTGGGGTATCAAAACCAAAACATATTGCCACTCAAGGGGCTTCAATCGTGGAGCATCGGTGTATCGTTTCCGGTTTATTTCTTACCGCAACGCAGCCGTATCAAGCAAGCAAAACTTCAAACAACGCTTGCTCAACTCGAATCACAAGACATCCACAACCGTTTGCAAAACAAACTCGACGAGTTGAATCTGCAACAACGCAAATACGGACAAACGATCGAGAACTATCAAAAGTACGGACTTGAGCAGGCTCGTGCGCTACGCAACGCAGCCGAAGCTCAGTTGAAACACGAAGAAAACGATATCAGTGAATTTGTACAAAGCATAAAGGCTGCGCTCGAACTACAAGTTGGTTACATCGACGCGCTTTATCAATACAACGAATCAATTATCGAATATCAACTTTATCAAAAGTAACTCCACATCATGAGAAAAACGATTATATACGTATGCACACTTTGCTTGATGTATGCATGCAACACAGAAAAACAACAAACCGAAGCAATAAGTCAACCGGCAGCCGCATCTACAGAAGCGGCTTCATCGGTGGCATTCAACGACGAGCAAAAATCACTTGCTCAAATCGAAACTACAACCATGCAAAAGGAGATGATCTCGCACACCATCGATTGCAATGGTACCATTCAGGCTCCGCCTCAACAAAAGGCAACGATTACACCTATCGTAGGCGGTGTTGTAAAATCGGTATCGATACTTCCGGGCCAGTTTGTCAACAAAGGTGCTACCATTGTAACGCTAGATAATCCCGAGTTCATCAAATTACAGCAAGAGTATCTCGAAAACAATGCAGCATACAAATACATGCAAAAAGAGATTACACGCCAGGAGACCTTGAAAAACGAACAGGCTACATCGGGCAAAAAGCTTGAACAAACCATTGCTGAATACGAAACCCTAAAAAGCAAGTTGCAGGCAGCAGAAGCTCAACTCACCATCTTAGGCATCAATCCGCAAGAGATTCAACGCAACGGCATCATGCCGAGCTTAGCATTGAAAGCTCCAATCTCCGGATATATCAGCAACGTAGATGTAAACACGGGCAAACTAGTAGAGCCGGGACAAACCATTTGCAACGTCATCGACAAGCAAAAACTATATATCAAACTCATGATCTTCGAAAAGGATCTGCCGGAAGTTGCCATTGGAAATCCTGTTGTATTTAATCTTACCAGCAACATGGATAAACGATACAATGCCAAAATCATTTCGATCGCTGAAGACGTGAATGCTGAAAACAGAACCACGGAAGCCATTGCCGAAATCGAAGACAAAGCTTCGATCTTCCGCCCGGGTATGTACGTTAATGCACAAGTAAAAGCAGATAGTCGTGAAACGAGTGTACTGCCAGAGTCGGCATTGATCCGTGAAGGCAGCAACTACTTTGTCTTTACCGATAAAAATGGTCAATACCATAGACATCCGGCCGAAAGAGGTGTCATCGACAACGGTAAAGTAGAAATACTAAACTCCTCTATCTTTCCCGAAGGTACAATCTTCGTTTCAAAGGGAGTCTTTTACGTAAACACGCAATTAGCTCATAAAGAAGAATAGCATCATACAATATACCGGAGTTCGATCAAAGGCTCCGGTATATTATTTTTTACAGACAATCATTATCTTTGTAAGAACCAAACTTTTATACTCACACTACTAAACGCTCCACTTTGATTAAGAACATTCAACATATCATCGAACATCACATTCTGTTTATCCTCATTATTTCAGCTAGTGTTGGTACACTGCTGCATCTTCCCGAACTAATCTCTTATATCGAGCAACCGGAAACTACCTCTTTATTTGGCTATATCAGCGGAGAAGACTTGCTCTCCGAAATCGTATTTACCGTTTTCTCGCTGGTTACATTATTTCTTTTCAACACCTACCTGTTGAAAACTTTTACCCCAGACAAGATTACCCGTTGGCGATACATTGCCGCAACCGTCATTTGCATGCTTTTACTAAGCCATGCTTTGGGCCAAGGCTTCTTTTATATGCACACGAACTTTCACGTTCCCGCTATCAATACGCAGATTCATCACTACCTGCATCCGGTGCGCAACCTTGTAATCGGCATCATCGTGGTAGGCAGTTGTTACATCATGGAGCTGATACATCAAAAGCAAAAAGTGCAGGTCGAAAACGAGAAGCTTTCTACCGAAAACATCCTAAATCAGTATGAAGCACTGAAGAACCAACTCAATCCGCACATGCTATTCAACTCTCTCAACACGCTACAGTCGCTAGTGCGCGAAGACAAACACATTGCCATTTCATACATTAAGGAGCTTTCGGCCGTGCTACGTTACACACTACACGACAACGAAAACAAAAGCGTAACACTAAAAGAAGAGTTGGACTTTGTGCAAGCTTACATATACTTGCTAAAAATGCGCTTCGAAGATAATCTTTCGTTTGAGATCAACATCGACGAATCGGTGCTCAACGACACCCTTCCTCCTATGTCTCTGCAATTACTGATCGAGAATGCTGTAAAACACAATGAAATAAGCAATAGAAAACCGCTGATGATTCGTGTTGCTCTCACGCCCGACCATTATATTTGTGTAAGCAATCCGATACAGACAAAGCTTTCTACCGAGGCAGGTACGGGAATAGGACTAGCCAATCTGTCGAAACGCTATCAATTACTCTACAACAAAGAGATCTTGATATCGGCAGATGAGAAGACATTCGAAGTAAAGCTTCCTCTCATCAACGAAAAAGGAAACAAACCGGCAATGCTTTAGTATCAACCACTACATGTATACACGAATGAAAAAGGCAATTATCATAGAAGACGAAAAGGCTGCGGTACGCAACCTCAAGGCAGCATTGAGTGAAACAGATTACGAGGTAGATCCCATTGCATGCCTCGACAGTATTGCCGAAGCGGTAGAATGGTTTTCTCAAAACCGGCATCCCGACTTAGTTTTTCTAGACATCCATCTTGCCGATGGCTCGGCCTTCGAAATCTTTGAACGTACTACGATTGCTTGCCCGGTAATCTTCACCACTGCCTATGATGAGTATGCTTTGAAAGCATTCAAAGTAAACAGCATCGACTACTTGCTCAAGCCTATCGATCCGCTAGACTTGAATCGTGCGTTGGACAAACTGGCACGCTTTAGTAAAACCGAAGAAAAGCCCGACGAATCGTTGCTCCAATTCATCAACAGCTTCAAGCAAGGCAACCAATACAAAACACACTTCTTGGTTCCTACACGATCAGACAAACTGATACCTTTGGCCGTAAAAGATATTGCTTGTATTTACATTGAGGCCGGATGCGTAAAAGTAAAAACGCACAACGAGACCGAATACACGTTGCAGCAAACACTCGACGAACTGCAAGAAAGCCTCGACCCGGCACAGTTCTTTCGAGCAAACAGACAATATATTATCTCGCGAAGCACCGTAAAAGACATTGACCTGTGGTTCAACAACCGACTATCGATCAATCTTCGCGTCACCATGCAAGAACGAATACTGATCAGCAAAGCCAGATCTACCGAATTCAAACACTGGCTTACCAGCTAAATAAAAAAGGCTGCCTCATCCCCTGTGAAGCAGCCTCTTTGAATATTCCTTTTTGAGTTCTGATGTTGTACTGAAAATAAATGACTTGATTACTTACGGATAAGCTTCAAGACTTCTTTGTTTTCTTTGTTCGTTAAGATCAAAGCCGGAGTTTTACCGCCTTCCATCTTGTAACCGTTTATTTCGCCCATTGCTTTGATCAAAGCCGTTTCAAGCTCCATATCGGGACACGCCATACGAGTAGACATTGCCGGACCCAATACCAAAGTACCTTCATTCGATTCTTTCGCTACCGCAGCATTGATTCGGTTGCAACCTGCAAAGCCCGATACACGATTATTTTCCGTATCAAACGTTACCACAGGAGCTTCAAGATCTTTTGCCACTTCACGATTTTCGATCGCTACCACTTTCCATTCGCCATTAAGCGCATTGTAAGACATAGGCTGTTGTTTTGAAGACTTGCAGGCAAAGCCGGCAATAAGAATAACGAATAAAGAACATATTTTCTTCAGACTCATAATTTGTTTATCTTTTGTTTATTATTTAGACAAAACGATTACCGGATTGCCGGTTTCATCGATTAGTCCTACACAAGTTGCACTATCACAAGTAACCTCTTCAAAGCCGGTAACTGTAGGAAGTGCCTTTACAATCTTATCTTCGATTGCTTGATCAGGACAAGTCATCATTGTCAACATACCATCGTTGATCTTGATATGGTTTGCATTGTCAGTACCCAATTCAAATGTAGTATTGTAGATATTACATCCCAATTTACCATGAATTTTCATAGAGTCAACATTAATCTCTAAGAATGCCTCTTCTTTAGGTGCGATTGCTTCTCCGTTTACAGAAGAAATTTTCCATTTACCATTCAAATCCTTAGCGGTCATCGTTTGTGCCGGTTCTGCAACTGCCACAACTTCTTCTATTGTTTCTTCAACAACACCTGCATCTTGTTGCTGTTTTTTATTGCCACAAGATGTGATCATCAATGCAATAGCGGAAAAAGCCATTGTTCCTAAAAAGATACGTTTCATTTTCATAGAATTATGTATTTTACTTGTACGATGAATAAAACACCCGACCACAAAGTTATGTTTAATAAATAGCATTAATTATACTTCTAGGTTAAATACTCATAATTTAGAAATAATCGTACATTTTACTTATTTCATTCGAAAACAAACCGCTTTCTTTCAATTTATACCGAATGAGCTGTTCCTAAACTAAAAAAACAGTTTAACTTTATCAATAATAAGATCTTTTCTTCTGATTTTCCGTATATTCGTATCAACGGTCTTAATGGATATGAAAAAGAAAATACTACCCTTACTCACAATCGGAGTACTCGTACTGCTCGCGGCTTGTAACCGCCAAAGTACTCCACCACCGGCACCGGAAGAAATCATCGTGGAAGATACCATTCCGCAAAACTTAGTTTACGGACTTCCGGCCGACTCATTCGACATTCAAGAGTTTGCAATCAAGCGTGGCGACAACCCTGCTTCGATATTCACCTCATTGGGCGTAGACTTGGCGCTTGCCAATACCCTCTGCGATCGCTCGGGCGGACTGCTCGAACCCAATAAGCTGAACATCGGGATGCCTTATACCGCTTTCTACGCGCAAGACTCGACGGCACGCCTACAATACGTAGTTTTTGGTAAAACCCCTACGGAGTTTGTCGTTGTTGACCTGAAAGATTCGGTTTCGATCTACCCGTTCAACAAAGAGGTTACCCTCAAGCAACGCAGCATCTCGGGCACCATCACCTCATCGCTATGGAACAGCATTCGCCAAAGCGGAGCCGATCCTTTGTTGGCAATCAAGCTTTCCGACATTTTTGCTTGGCAAATCGATTTCTTCGACATCAAAGTTGGCGACTCCTTTAAGGCCATTTACAATGAAGCCTTTGTCGACGACTCCATCCCGCTTCGCATTGCATCGATCGAAGGTGTTGAGTTTATGCACAACGGAAAAACCTATCATGCCATCCCTTTTGCGCAAGATAGTGTTGTAGAATATTACGACCTCGAAGGAAACAGTTTGCAAAAGGAATTCCTGAAGGCTCCGCTCGACTTCTTCCGCATCACATCTCGCTTTTCGAATGCACGCAAGCATCCGATCTTGAAAATCTACCGTCCGCACCATGGCATCGACTATGCAGCTCCGGTAGGAACTCCGGTAAAAACCATCGGTAGCGGAACTGTGATCAAGAAGGCATATCAAGCAGGTGGCGGAGGAAACTATCTGGTGATTCGACACAACTCATCCTATACCACCACTTACATGCACCTTTCGAAGTTTGCAAAAGGAATTGAAGTAGGCTCGAAAGTACAGCAAGGACAAGTAGTGGCCTATGTAGGTTCTACGGGATTGTCTTCGGGGCCTCACCTCGACTTCCGTGTACACAAAAACGGAACACCGATCAATCCGCTCAGCATGGAAGCACCTCCATCAAAACCTATTCGCGGCGAACTTACCGACAGTTTTTCTGTTGTAAAAGAGAGGGTAATCGACTTACTGTTAGCCGCTCAAGACTCGACATCTCCGGCTTCACCCGTTACGCCCCAAAGCAACGAACAGCTCGCGACACGATAATATCGCCTACGCCGCTGCTCATTGCAAGGTATACACATATGCCAAGCGAGCCTTTGCCCGAAGCAATGGTAGCGGTTCCCTCTTATCTAGCATAAAACTAAAAAAAGCATAGAACCTATGAATGTATTACTCAACATTGTATGGCTCATCTTCGGCGGTATTGTCACAGCTGTAGAATACTTTATCTCCAGCATCTTGATGATGATTACCATTGTGGGCATTCCCTTCGGACTGCAAACACTAAAGATGGCCGGCATGGCACTGTGGCCTTTCGGAAAGAAAGTAGTTACAACAGATAGCGCAGGCGGTTGCCTTTCGGTACTGATGAATATTATCTGGATCTTGGTAGGCGGCATCTGGATTTGCCTTTCTCACCTTGCATTCGGTCTTTTCCTGTGCATCACCATTATCGGTATTCCTTTTGGTGTGCAACACTTCAAACTGGCAGCTTTGGCACTTACTCCTTTCGGTAAAACCATTGTCGACGCTGATTGAATCAACAAGACATCAAATTGATCGTACAAGAAAACAACCGTCGAAGTACTTTATCGTTTTGTTTATTTTCAATGATAACGAACATCGAATCGTCAGATGGCGGTCTGACGATTTAATCATAGTGAAGACTGAATCGTCAGGTCGGCACCTGACGATTTGAATCTAATGAAGAGTAAATCGTTTGATGGGCATCGAACGATTTGAAACTAGTGAAGAATGAATTGTTTGATGGGCATCAAACGATTCGTTCTTCGTTTGTTTTATCCAGCAGTGCTATACGAGCGGCGTCTCATCCACCGTTTACTTTTCCAACGAATCATAAGCATGGCGCCTCGAAAACATTCGTCCATCGCAAAAGCGGCCCACATTCCGGCCAGTCCCAACCCCAATGTAATCCCCAACGTATGCCCCACGAAGACGGCAAAGAACCACATGGAGAACAACCCCAACACAACGGGAAAGATTACGTCACCTGCCGAACGAAGTCCGAGCAGGAAGATAAGTACCGCAGCCCTACCTTGCTCCAAAAACGCGTCTACGATGATAGCCGCAAATGCAATCGTTATGATCTCGGGATTGTGCGTAAAGAAACCCAGAATCGGTTTAGCCACTACAATAACGGCCACACTTACCACTGCGGTGATAATAAGCGTTCGCTTCAAACAGAAAAGCCCCATCAAATAGGCAACTTTCTTCTTTCCGGCTCCCACCATATTGCCTACAATGATGGCATTTCCTTGCGCAATCGACAACGAAAACAGGTAACCTACGATGACAATGTTGCGCACGTAGGCTTGTGCCGCCAAGGCTTCGTTGCCCAAGATATTGATAAAGTAGATGATCACTACCTGCGAAAGACAATAGGAAAACTGCTCTCCGGCTGCCGGAATACCGATACGCAGTAGGTTGCGCAGTTGCTCCCACGGAAACGGCCGAAACAACGAAAAAGAAAAGTTATTAACAAGACGTGTGAATAACACTACAAACAAAACGGTCATGGCTACGAATCGGCAGACAGAAGTGGACATGGCCGCGCCTGTTACACCCAACTCGGGCATTCCAAACTTACCGAAGATCAGCGTATAGTTGCCCACAATATTGAGCAAGTTGACAAGCAGTGTCACATACATGGCATACTTGGGTCGGCTTGCACTACGCATCACCGCCGAAACCGTAAGACTCAATGCTTGCAGAAAGGCAAAACCGCCCACGATCTCCATATAACTTTTGGCTTCGCCCATAAGATCGGGACGTATGTCCATCCATTGCAGAAAGGTTCCGCTGAAGAATACCAACGAAAGGCTGATTACTCCGCCAATCACGATATTGAACAAGATGGAGACTCCCATCACTTTGACAAAGCTTTTCACATCGTCGCTCCCGAAGTATTGCGAGCAGAGTACCGAAGTTCCGGTTACCGTCACGTTGAACAAGATAAAGATCATCGTGAGCAACTGGTTTACGACTCCCACTGCCGCCACGGAGTTGTCAGAATATTGGCTCAACATGGTAGTATCTACCACACCTAGCATCATAATGAGTAACGTTTCGAAGAAGATGGGCCACGTAAGCTGTTGTAGTTTAAGTCGTAGTCCGTTGGTCTTTAAGTGCATGTCCAAATAATTTAACAAGTAAAAGAAAAGTATATTGTGTTTTCCGTTCAGGTCAATGAATCAACGGCAGATTCTCTACGGCATACGCGCGTGAATAGGCATTGAAGTGCCACCACTCGGAGCGGATGGTTCTGAATCCGGCCTTGCGCATGGTGTCGCGAAGCAAGAGTCGATTGGTGCGCTCGGCTGCTGTGATCTTGCCCGTTGCTACCAGTTCGGCTTCGTTGTCGATGTGTGCTTCTTTTCCGAAGTGGTCATAAGCGGTGCCCATCGGTAAGGGTGTTCCGTTTTCATCCAGAATGGTTACATCTACCGCCGCGCCGTAGTTGTGAAGTCCGCCTCCTCGTGCCGGATTGGAAACATAGATGGAGTTTTTTGTCCCCACCACTGATTTCCACATTTGTTGCTGCACCCGCATGGGGCGCGCCGCGTCGAGAATCAGCAAGGTATAGGAAGGGTATTTGGCCTTGAGTAGTTGATTGGCTTTTACTACCATGCGGGCAACTTCGTCGCGAAGCCATGCTTTGGTAATGCCTTCGTAGAGGTTCTTTCCCAAGAAGTTCTGATCTGTTGCATACACGATGTGTACACGCAGGGTGGTGTCGAGCTGTGCCACATCAATTAGTTTGCTTTGCTGCATGAGCAGGTCGTTGATTGCCGGAGTTTTTGTTTGTGCCTTCAACGGCATGTACGGCAGAAGAAAACAACAAAGAAGCAGTGTAAACCACAGGTTCGTTTGCAGAGTTTTGAATGGATCCATCGTTGAAGGAAAGTTTTGCCCGAGGGCATTGTTTGCGTTTCGTATTTGTCAAATCAGAAAGACGGCTTTAAGAAAAGTTGCTCACCTCAATGCGGCGATTGCGTTTGTTGCTTTAGCGAAGTGTAATGCGTTCGGCTTCGATCTTGTTTTTAAGAAAGACTTCGGCTGTTTCGGCAAACTTCGATACCGATTCGGTGGTTTGAAAGCGCATGGTTCCGCCGCGTGTGATGCGCTGCTCCATTTCGGGATGACGCAAAAGATAGTCTTCCAAACTTGCGGCCACATAGTCTCCTTGTGCTACCAACTCAATGTGTGCGGGCGTATATTGCCTGATCTTCTCGAGCAACAACGGATAATGCGTGCACCCGAGTATAAGGGTATCGATCTGTGGATCGGTGTTTAAGATGTGGTCGATGTTTTTCTTTACAAAATAGTCGGCTCCTTCTGCGGCAAATTCATTGTTCTCGACCAATGGCACCCACATCGGACATGCTTCGCCCACGACCTCTATCTCCGGATTGATCTTATGAATCTCGATCGGATATGATTGGGACGAAATGGTTCCTGCTGTTGCCAATACGCCAACATGCTTGGTGTGTGTGATGTTGTCAATTACCTCTACGGTAGGACGTATCACGCCCAACACGCGACGGCTGGGATCCCACTGTGGAAGATCGCGTTGCTGAATGGTGCGAAGTGCTTTGGCAGATGCCGTGTTGCAAGCTAGAATTACCAGTTGGCATCCTTCTTCGAATAGTTTATATACTGCTTGACGGGTAAATTCATATACGACTTCGAACGAACGCGTGCCGTAGGGTGCGCGCGCATTGTCGCCCAAATAAAGGTAATCGTACTGAGGAAGATGTTCTTTTATTTTGTCCAGGATGGTAAGTCCCCCATAGCCGGAGTCGAACAACCCGATGGGTCCCGGTTTGGATGATAACTGCATAACAATTGCATGAATAAAAGAAAGGATGCCTGTTGTGCGGGCATCCTTTCGTAATGTTATATCTTGTTGTTGATTATTTCAAACCAAGTTTTGCTTTTACTTGTGGAGTTGCGTCTACTGCGCCAGCTCCTACAAATAATACAATCTGTGGATTGTTTTCTAGAAGATATGCAAAACCGTTTTCAGTACCTACAGCTTTGATCGCGTCAGCAATCTTTTGTTGTACCGGAGCAAGAAGTTCTTGTTGCTTTTTCATGTTGTCTTGTTGAGCAACTTGATATACGTTTTGCATTCTTTGCTCAAGGTCTTGAAGCTCTTGCATTCTTTTCATTTTGATGTTCTCAGTCAAAGAATCGCCTTGTGCAATAAAGTCAGAATACTTTTTGTCATATTCGCTTTGCATGCTTTTCAATTCTTTCTGATATGTTTCTTGCAAGTCGTTCAATTGTTTCTCGATACCAGGAAGTTCTGGCATAGCGTTGAAAATTTCGCCTGTCTTAACGTATCCGATTTTTTGAGTTTGAGCAATCGCACCAACGAAAGGAACAATCGCCAAAAGTAGCATTACTAATTTCTTCATTTTGTTATTGAATTTACAATTTATTATTTATCAGTTATAACCGCAAATGTAAGGAATTATTTTGAATATCCTAATGTTGCAAGGACATCGTTGCTGATATCAATTTTAGGAGTTGCAAATATTATGCCTGATGAACTTGCACGATCCAAAACTAATTGATAACCGTTTTCTTGTGAAAGTAGTTTCACAGCCTCGTAAATATCTTCTTGGATAGGGGCGATCATTGCTTCGCGACGACGAAACATCTCGCCTTCCGGACCGAAATATTTCTTTCTCAAATCTTGAACTTGACGTTCTTTGTCGATGATTTGTTGCTCGCGTTTGGTTTTTCCGTCGGGAGTAAGCAACGCCAAATCGGCTTGGTATTTCTTATACATGTCTTGTGCTTCTTTTTGCACGACATCAATCTCGGCCTGCCACTTCTTTGAGAGTGTTTCCAGTTCTTGGTTCGACTGTTCGAATGCCGGTATACGCTTCAATATATATTCGGTATCGATAAGAGCGATCTTCTGTGCAAATACAGATGCTGTTGTCGCTAAAACAAGCGCGAATAATAGTACTAACTTCTTCATAATCTATAGAGTTTAAAAATGTTCGTAGGTTACAAAGATAAAAGGGTGGATTAAATAATCCACCCTTTTGATATATTTTAAAATTCTTGTCCGATAATAAAGTGGAAATTACTTCCCGAAGCAGAAGGATTCCCTGGTATCTTGTCGAAACCATAAGCCCAGTCAATACCCATCATACCAATCATCGGTAGGAAGATACGAACACCAAGACCTGCTGATCTCTTCAATTGGAACGGATTGAAATCTTTAATATCTGCCCATGAATTACCTGCCTCTACAAACGCAAGACCATAAATGGTAGACGTTGGTTCTAGCAAGAATGGATAACGAAGTTCCATCGATAAACGAGAGTAGGCATAACCCTCTTGTCCGTATGGAGTCAAACTTCCGTTTTCATATCCGCGAAGACCGATTGTTTCGGTTGCATATGTGCTTGAGTAACCCGACATACCGTCACCACCCATGTAGAAGGTTTCGAACGGCGAACGTTTGTTCTTATTATAGTGACCTACAAAACCGTATTCAATTCTACTCATCAATACCGGTGTGCGTTTTACCGTGAGCGGAGCTAGCGGAGTAAAGACCTTCCCTTTAAACTTCCATTTGTGATACTCAATCCACTTGTATTTGCTTCCGTCGTTGTCTTTCATGTCTGCATAATCAACACCGTCCCATAATGAATAAGGAGGAGTTGCACTTACAGAGAAAGTAAACTCTGAACCCGAACGTGTATACAACGGATTGTCGATAGAGCTACGTTGCACGGTAAGGTCTAGGTTGATGTTGTTACAGTTACCGTTTTGAATGATGAAGTAGTTCCAGTCTTTCAACATGTAAAGTTGATAGTTCAAACTCAACATGAATGAGAAATAGTCATCCGGCCAACTCAAACGTTTACCATAACCTACAGAAACCCCTAACATCTTAATCGATTTATCTGGGTCGAATGAGTAACTTGGGTCGTAATAGTTTCCATAACCATTTCCGTATCCACTACCGTAACCGTAACCGTAGCTATATGGATTCATGTAGCTGCTTCCGTAGTAGCGGTCACTAATATCTGTTTGATAAGAGAAGTATGCACTTGCCGAAAGTGTATTCGGACGCTTACCACCAAACCAAGGGTCCATGAATGACAAACTATATGATTGATAGTAACGACCGTTGGTTTGACCACTCAATGTCAACGTTTGACCTTCACCCTGAGGTATGATTCCTTTGTAGGTTTTCGGATTAAACAAGTTGTTCATCGAGAAGTTGGTAAACTTCAAACTCAAACGACCAATTACCCCTGTTGCACCCCAACCGGCAGAAAACTCAATCTGGTCATTTGCTTTAGAGGTTAGGTTATATTGAATATCAACGGTTCCGTTTTCAAAGTCAGGAAGCGGTTTGATATCCATTGTTTCCGGATCGAAGTGTCCCATTTGCGCAATCTCACGAGCCGAACGCATCAAGTCTTCTTTGCTAAACAACTGACCTGGTTTTGTTCTCAACTCACGACGAACGATATCTTCATACAAGCGGTCGTTACCGTTGATCATGACACGGTTGATTGTTGCTTGTGGACCTTCAACAATACGAATCTCAAGAGCTACCGAATCTTTATCGACATCCACCTCTACCGGATCTGCCTGGAAGAAAATATACCCGCTGTTGTAATAGATATTACCAACGGCATCTTCATCTACGGTCAAACGATCGTCGAGTTTCTTTTGGTTGTAAACATCTCCCGGCTTCATACCTAATACTGCCATCAGGTATTCGGTCGGATATTTCGTGTTACCTACAAACTGAATATCTTTCAAGTGATATTGTGTACCTTCGTCAACAGAAAGATAGATATCTACTTTCTTATCGTTGTAAGGCACCACACTGTCTACTGTGATGACAGCATCGCGATAACCTTTTTCGTTGTATTTGTTGATGATGTTTTGCTTATCCTTTTCGTATTCTTCAGGAACGAATTTCTTCGAGCTAAACATCTCCTTGATACTAGGCATAAAGCGTTTTTGAAGATTAAACCCTTCATTGGTTTTCTTCATCACCGCTCTGATTTCGTTCTCACTTAATGCATCAGTTCCATTGAGAACGATTTCATGCACTTTCGTCTTTTCGTTTTTGTTGATTACAACATCAACAATCACTTTTCCGCTATTAGCATTATCATCTTTTTGGATGATCTGTACTGTAGCATTGCTAAAACCTTTGTTGTCGAAGTATTTTTTGATTTCCTTTTTTGCTCTATTGATAAGGTTTGGTGTAATTTGATTACCCTTTACCAATCCTAACTTTGCTTCAAGGTCTTCACGTTCGCCTTTCTTTACTCCCGAAAATTTGATTTCAGAAATACGCGGACGCTCAGTCAGTTGAATCTCGAGCCAAATTTTGTCGCCTTCGGTTCTGGTTGCCAAAACTTTCACGTCTGAAAACAAGCCTTGCTTCCAAAAACGTTTTACAGCTTCCGTTATTTCATCTCCTGGTACTTCGACGATATCGCCAATTGATAGTCCGGCAAAGCCGAGCAACACAAAATCCTCATAGTTAGTGGTACCTTTTATATCGATCCCTGCAATTTTATATTTTTTCGGAATCCCGGTATATGAAATAGTAGGCACCTCGTGACCATCCATCACGACGAGTGTATCTGTTTTCTCTTGTGCTTGTGAGCTCAACACTCCTGTTACAAGAGCAAAGGTTATAAGTATCCGTCTACGCATATTTAAAGTCACAATGTTGCTATTTGATTAATTGTTCACTGGTTCGTCCCAAACGACGTTCTCGATTCTGGAATTCAAGAATTGCTTCATAAAACTCTTCTTCTCTGAACTCGGGCCAGAATTTATCGGAAAAGAACAGTTCTGTATAAGAAAGCTGCCATAACATGAAATTGCTGATGCGCTTCTCACCTCCTGTTCGAATCAATAAATCGGGATCTGGTAAATTATGGGTAGTCAGATGAGATGAAATAACTTTATCGTTTATCTGATCGATAGACATTTCATTATTTACAACCATCTGTGCAATTTCTTTTATGGCATTGGTTATTTCCCAACGAGAAGAATAGCTTAATGCTAATGCTACTGTGACACCTGTATTTAAAGCAGTTGCCTCCATACATTCATTCAACGAAACCTTTGCATCCTCTGGTAATCGGGATAAATCCCCAATCGCAGTTAATCGGATATTATGCTCCATCAGATGCGCTGTTTCTTGATTGATTGCCTGAACTAGAAGGCCCATCAATGCTTGAATTTCTTCTTCCGGACGTTTCCAATTTTCGGTAGAGAAAGTATATAGCGTCATATACTTTATTCCTAGCTTAGATGCAGATTCAATGATTTTCTTCACCGAAACAACGCCCTCACTATGACCAAAGTAACGTTCCAAGCCTCGCATTTTTGCCCATCGTCCGTTCCCATCCATGATAACGGCAACATGCCTAGGCAATCTTTTTAAGTCAATGTTATTCAATAAAGACATCTAATATACAGATCTACTAATTTATACAATATTCATCTTTCCATCCCAAAATCCAAGATAAACGAATCGAGGGCACTAACATCCATCGTCCGTTTGTTTTTGTTTCTTTGAGAAATTCATTTGTCAACGAAGGATATAACGCATCGATTTGAGAACCGGGATAAAACCTAAACGTTGTTTCTATTCCTACAATCAATGAACTACCTAATAATAGTTTAACTCCGCATCCAACCGGTAAAGCCGTAAGCCAACTTGACTGTTTCTTACTATCGGCAAAACCAAGCGACGCTCCGGCTAATAGATAGGGTGTTATTGTTTTAGAATCTTGATCGCTATAATCTGACGCAAAACGCCAAAGGTTCAGCTCTCCGACTACATCAACCTCAATCAGGTTTTTGCGAAGTTGCTGCTCTACAAAACCAAATAAATTCGTTGGTAATTGTAGCCGGGAGGTACTCAAGTTGCGATATGCCAACTCTGTTTTGAGTGTATACCTTGTATCTTTCGTAAATCTTCCCCAAACGGCAAAACCGGGATTGAACGCGGTTGACTCTGCAATCTTTTGCGACATCAAGAAAGATGTGTTTGCCGCAACTCCCACATCCCATAAAGTTTCTTGTGCTTGTAAGCTCTGAAATCCTATTAATAGATATAATAAAGACCATGAAGCCGGTTTGCGTATTGTATAGCAGCCTAACTTCATGGTATATATTTTATATTATTTGTTGTTTGCTCTTATTTCTTCGGCTGCATTCAACAAAAAGCCTGACCATACCTGATCGAACCAGGTTGTATTATCACGACCTCCTATCAAATAAAGCCTTTCGCCAACCGTTGTTGCATCTAAATAACCTCTAGCTTTATATGAATCAGGTAAATCAATAAGCGTATCTACCAAACTCCAAGAATAACCAAAGTCTGAAGATGTATATATCTCTTTTGACACATCTCCTGTAGCAGTGATACCACCAAGCAAATAGAAGCTATTCCCATATTGTGTCACTGCGACTCCTTCTTTACGACCAAATGCTGCATCAGTATTATTTGCAGAAGTTATAGCCCAATCTGTACCATCAGACATCGAACTCCAAACTATACCGATTGCTTCACCATTGATATCCTTACCTCCGGCAAGCATCAAACGTTCATTATAAAACGAAGTATATGTGTATGAAGCGAATCCTTTAATTGGGAATCCAGCGACAAGCTTACCTCCTACCTTATAATTCACCAAATCAGATGTTACAGCATAGTAATATTGATTACCATTACTCACAACTACTGAAAGAACAGGTGTTGAACTTTGCCCTGGAGTATATGCTCCTAAAACCGAAATAATTGGATAGGATGCTTTTGTATTTGTCCAACTAAGTCCATCATTCGAAACATAAAGAGCTCCTTTATCTGTCTTAACAACGAATTGCTCTCCGAAGCGAGTAATGGATTCCATTGTTGCTTCTGAAGGAAAATCTATAAGACTTTGTTGAGCCCATACAGACATATCTCCATTTTGAGTTTTGTATACTGAAGTTGTAGCGCCGGAACGCACATAAGAGTAGTAAACACCATCTGAAACTTTCACCGTTTTTTGCCCATTAATAGCCGAACCAAAAACACCACTAGCCGTTTGATCCCAAAACATTGAGTCTGGGTTTATCTGATGGATATTGATGAAAGCTTTATATGATTTTGAAGTTGTTAAATCTGCTGCATATACATTAAACACAACAGGCTTAGCAAAATTAACTGAATCTTCCGTTTTCCAAGTAAATGTGGTATCTACTGGATAGGTCTCTTTCACTTCTATTTTCGAGGCACTTTTTGTGGTTATACTACAAATCACATCCTCTACCTTCGTTCCAAAAGGAAGAGAATCTCGATTGTAAATTAAACCAGTCAATTGGTCGATCGAGAATTTCACATCACCCAGTCCTTCGATCGAATCGTTCGATACTGAGAAATCATAAATTTGCGCGTCTTTCGACACCTCATACGTGATAGGCGTGTCATTATCCATACAAGACGTCAAAATAAGGCCCACACAAGCTGATAGCAATATATAAAAATTTCTTTTCATCAGAAAACAGTGATTTACTTTATCATCGGTAATTATACTAGGCTACAAAAGTAGAAACATTTTTCTCTTTCAAGCCTCTAATTCTAATATTTATAAAATTTTATATCCCTATTTCAACGAATAACAAATAATTCTGTTACTTTTTATTGTCTTATCTGCTTTGATTACACCTTTGATTGATGGGGCTGCAACACCTTGTCCGATACAAAACGATGCTTGTTCGACACGGGCTTCATCCCAAAGTTGCTCATCAATAAAACTTTGCAACAACATCCCCCCTCCTTCTACCATCAAAGACTGAATCTTGCGTCGGTACAGTTCCGACAAGATAGAACGAAGTAAATCCGTTGAAAAATCGACACAAATAAACTCAACACCTGATTGAGTTTTTTCACTTCTAACCTCGTTAAAGACCAACGTTTCTACGCACCGGTCAAACAAGCACAAGTCTGTTGGCAATTCCAAATTCCGATCTAATACGACACGAATGGGATTTTCTCCCGCCCAGTATCGCACTGTTAGAGATGGGTTATCAAGCAAAGCCGTATTCGTTCCTACCATTATTGCATCAACTTGACTCCTCAATTTATGCACCTCTCGTCGCGATGCTTCGTTTGATAAAATAAGAGGCTTTTTCTCTCCCTGCGATGTACGGTTAAAATCGATAAACCCATCAGCTGTTTGAGCCCACTTAAGGAGTACAAACGGGCGTTTTGCGGTGTGACAATGCATAAACGTTTTGTTCAGCTCATCACATTCTTTCTTCAACACACCCTCAACCACTTCTATTCCGGCAGCACGCAGCATGGCAATTCCTCTTCCTGCCACTTGAGGAAAAGGATCCTTGCTTCCAACTACGACTCGTGGTATTCGCATTTTTATAATCAACTCAGCACAAGGAGGAGTTTTACCATGATGCGAACATGGCTCTAAACTCACATAGATTGTTGACCTCTTCAACAATTCTTTATCATGAACTGATGCGATTGCATTTACTTCCGCATGTGCTTCTCCACATTTAGCATGATATCCCTCTCCTATTATCTTGTCGTCGCAAACAACAACCGCACCAACCATCGGATTGGGAGATACAAATCCGGCTCCATTACGAGCTAGGGTTATGCAGCGACGCATATATTTTTCTTCTATTTGCATACTTTCAATTGCATGATTAAAGATCGTTCTCTATTTTTGTAAAAAAGAGCAAGTCAATGACTCAATCCATTCAATATATCCAGGAGCAACTACAGGGGATTTATCCTCCTGATGAAATCAAAAGTTTTACGAAAATTCTTTTCGAAAACATCTGTAACATTCCTCCTTATCAACAAGTTTTTCACAAAGATATAGAATTATCCGAGTTACAGAAGCAGAAACTTCAAGAAGCAGTAACCCGGCTAAAGAGCCACGAACCGATACAATACATCATCGGTTCCACGTATTTCTACAACAGAGAATTCTTAGTTGAACCCGGAGTCTTAATTCCGCGTCCGGAAACGGAGGAGTTGATGGAAATAATCGTTCGTGAAAACCAAAACAAGCCGGTTCGCATACTGGACATTGGCACAGGAAGCGGATGCATACCCGTAACATTAAGTCTTGAGCTACCTCAAAGTACTGTATATTCGGCAGACATTTCGGAGGATGCACTTTGCGTTGCTCAAAAAAATATTGCACACAACAAGGCAACGGTATCCCTTATACACTGTGACATCTTAGATGATACAGCCATTCCTCGTTTGCCACAACAACTTGACATTATCGTTAGCAACCCTCCATATGTAATGGAAGCCGAAAAGTCAGGAATGGAAAACAATGTTCTTGTCCACGAGCCTCACTTGGCTTTGTTTGTACCAGACGAAGACCCTCTTTTATTCTACAACCGAATAGCAGATCTAGGACATACTTTATTAAAAGAAGGTGGCAAAATATACTTTGAATTGAATGCTCTTTTGGCACAAGAAAGTGCAGAGATGATGATCAGCAAAGGATACAAGCAAGTCTCTTTGTACAAAGATCTATTCGGCAAACTCCGCTTTCTTACAGCAGTTCGATAATCGATGTAATATGAAGAAAGAAATAACAGAAGGTGAAGCCCTACATCGTTATGCAGCCTATTGTTCAAAAGCCGAACGCTGCATCTACGATGTTTCTACAAAATTGAATCAAACGACACTCGATCAAGAAGCAAAAGAGCGGATTATAGCACGTTTACTCAAAGAAAAATTCATCGACGAAGATCGTTTCTGTCGATGTTTTGTCAACGATAAAAACGTTTTCAACAAATGGGGCAAAACAAAAATCAGAATGGAGTTAAAGCGTAGGCACATCTCTTCAGACCTGATCGAACGACACCTCTCTCAAATCAATACGGAAGCCTATACAGATGAGCTTTCCCGTATGTTACAAAAGAAAAAAGAAAAAACCACCGCAAAGAATCAATACGACCTGCAAAACAAGCTTATCCGCTACGGACTATCGCGCGGATACGAAATGTCTCAGGTGATTCAATGCTTGAAGCAACTAGACCATGAATCTAATCTCGATATTGAAGAGTATATGGAATGATATCCTAGCACTCTTTTTCCCAAATCTATGTGCGGTTTGTGACACCCCTTTGGTTGAACACGAACAAGGCATCTGCCTGGGATGCATTTCTCGCATCCCTCGTACGGGAAATATGGTAAAACCCGACAATGAAACCGTAAAACGTTTCTGGGGAAAGTTTCCCATTGAACATGGAGCCTCATTCTTCCATTTTCACAAAGGAGAAAATAGTCAAAAAATCATCCATGCCATCAAATACAAGAATGATAAAACTCTCGCATTACAAATGGGAGCTTTGTTTGCCGACGAACTTAACACAACTGACTGGATCAGAGAAATAGATCTCCTCATCCCTGTACCCCTTCATAAGAAACGTTTACAAACAAGAGGCTACAATCAGTCAGAACTAATTGCACAAGGAATCGCATCGGTTCTCAAGTTACCCATCGACACCTCATCGGTCATCAAGGCCAAGCCCACCTCTTCACAAACAAAAAAAGGAATTTATGAACGTTGGCTCAATGTCAATGAAACCTTTTCGCTCACCTCTGCCACTCAATTACAAAACAAGCACATTCTGATTATCGATGATGTTGTTACCACCGGAGCGACGATCGACTCGCTTGCTCAAACCATTCTAGCTTGTCAAAATGTCAAAATAAGTGTGATTTCATTAGCTATAGCCACCTAAATATTAAAAAATAACATATTTCACTCTATATTATCCGTCGGGTTTCTCTAATTTTGCCAAGGACTATATATAATATTTCATACTATGAGAGAATCTGAAAAATTAGTAGCAGAGAAACTACTTAAGATTAAAGCAGTGAAATTGCAACCGGCAAACCCTTTCACTTGGGCTTCGGGCTGGAAATCTCCTATCTACTGTGACAACAGAAAGACCCTTTCTTATCCGGAAGTTAGAGATTGCATCAAAATCGAATTGGCAAGAACTATCCTTGAAAAGTATCCTCAAGTAGATGCTATCGCAGGTGTAGCTACAGGTGCAATTGCACAAGGTGCTTTGGTTGCAGATTTATTGAATCTTCCTTTTGTTTACATCCGCGCAACTCCAAAAGATCACGGATTGGAAAACTTAATTGAAGGAGAATTGAAACCAGGCTCAAAAGTTGTTGTTGTTGAAGACCTTATTTCAACAGGTGGTAGCAGTTTGAAAGCTGTAGAAGCAGTACGCAAAGCTGGCAACGAAGTTGTTGGTATGGTTGCTATCTTCACTTACGGTTTCCCTATCGCTCAAGAGAAATTTGCTGAAGCAAACGTTGAATTGACAACACTTTCTAACTACAATGCAGTATTGGAACAAGCATTGAGCACAAACTATATCGAGCAATCAGATATCGAAACGCTTAAAGAATGGCGTAAAGATCCTGCAAACTGGAACCCTAATAAATAATCAGGAATGACAGAATTTGTAAGCGAAGTTAAAACCATTCCTTATAACGAAGACAGAATCTATACGATGCTCTCTGACCTTTCAAACTTGGAAAAAGTCAAAGACAGACTTCCTGCCGATAAGGTTAAAGATTTTTCGTACGATACAGATTCATGTACGTTCAGTGTTGATCCGGTTGGCAAAATCAAATTTGAAATCATTGAACGCACTCCGTGCAACACCATCAAATTTGGCGCAGCCGAATCACCAATCAAGTTTAATCTTTGGATTCAACTGAAACAGGTAGCAGAAAACGACACAAAAATGAAGATGACTATCAAAGCTGATTTGAATATGTTTCTTAAACCAATGGTTTCAAAACCATTGCAAGAAGCATTGGACAAAACCTCTACGGTAATCGCTTCGTTACCTTATTAATACATCAGACATATGGCACAAAAGCTTTGGGAAAAAAGTGTACAAGTAAATACAGAAATTGAAAACTTTACTGTCGGAAAAGACAGGGAAATGGATCTTTATCTTGCAAAGCATGATGTATTGGGCTCTATTGCTCACACCACCATGCTGGCAAGTATCAACCTGATTGAAAAAGACGAATTGGAAATCTTGATTCGTGAGCTTCGCAACATCTACCAGTTGGCAGAGGAAGAGAAGTTTATCATCGAAGACGGAGTTGAAGACGTACACTCGCAGGTTGAGTTGATGCTTACCCGCAAACTGGGTGATCTAGGAAAAAAAATACACAGTGGTCGCTCAAGAAATGATCAAGTTCTTCTCGACCTTAAGTTATTTACCCGCACACAGCTAAAAGATCTTGCCGAGAGTGTTCACACTTTGTTTACAACACTGATCGCCCAAAGCAATCGCTATAAAGAGGTATTAATGCCGGGATATACTCACTTGCAGATTGCAATGCCGTCATCGTTTGGGTTGTGGTTTGGTGCCTATGCCGAAAGCTTAGCCGACGACCTACAACTTCTTCAGGCGGCATATAAAATCTGCAATCGTAATCCCCTCGGATCGGCAGCCGGTTATGGTTCGTCCTTCCCGCTTAATCGTGAGATGACAACCCAATTACTCGGATTCGACTCGATGAATTACAACGTGGTTTACGCTCAAATGGGACGTGGCAAAATGGAAAAAACCGTTTCCTTTGCCATCTCATCCATTGCGGCAACTTTGTCAAAACTTGCCTTCGACGCATGTATGTTCAATAGCCAAAATTTCGGATTCATCAAACTTCCGGATGAATTCACTACCGGCTCCAGCATCATGCCTCACAAGAAAAATCCGGATGTATTCGAATTGACAAGAGCTAAGTGTAATAAATTACAAGCTCTTCCTTATCAAATCACATTGATTACAAACAACCTTCCTTCGGGTTATTTCCGCGATATGCAAATTATCAAAGAAGTTTTCATCCCTGCTTTCGAAGAGCTTCAATCATGTATTTATATGGTAAATCGCATGATGCAAGAAGTAAAAGTAAACAAGCAAATCCTCGAAGACAAGAAGTACGATTTGATATTCAGTGTAGAGGAAGTAAACAAGCGCGTGCTTGATGGTGTTCCGTTCCGCGATGCCTACAAAGAAGTAGGTCTTGAGATCGAATCGGGCAATTACACTCCTGATTACGACATCCATCACACACATGAAGGTAGCATCGGTAACCTTTGCAATGAGAAGATCGAATTATTGGCTCAAGAAATACTTTCCGATTTTAACTTCGAAAAGATGAAACGTGCCGAAGATCAACTGCTCAACCGCTAAACCTACTCACGATGGCAAGATACGGTCTACTCTATGGTATATGTGGCATGCTTCTATGCATTACTGCATGTAACAACGAACTAGAATCAGGTATCCCTGCCTCGAAAGTTAATCTTTCGCTCGACTTGAGTATGGAAGACTTCAAACTAACTTCACCGCTGGCTTCTATGTCATATATCCGGCCTCGCATATCGGGCGAGGCTACCGGATATGGCGGAATCTTAGTCGTAAGTGGCTTTAACGACCAGCTATTTGCTTACGACTTGAGTTGTCCCAACGAAAAACAGCCAACTATCCGCATTGTTCCATCCGACAACGGAACAGCCACTTGCCCCACATGTAATACACTGTATGACACGGCAAACGGATCCGGAAACTCGATCAAAGGCACACAAAAACTAATTCTACAACGCTATCGCTGCCTGCGAACAGGAAGTAAAATAAGGGTTGTAAATTAAAAAATACGCTATTTTATTTGCGAAATAAAAAAATACGCGTATCTTTGCACACGTAATCACAACGATTACTAAAAACGCGAAAGTAGCTCAGTTGGTAGAGCATAACCTTGCCAAGGTTAGGGTCGCGGGTTCGAGTCCCGTCTTTCGCTCTAGGCCGCCCGAATGGTGGAATGGTAGACACGAAGGACTTAAAATCCTTTGGCTTCACGGCCGTGGGGGTTCAAGTCCCCCTTCGGGTACACTGCCCAAAAACCTGCATTTTACGATGCAGGTTTTTTTTTGCTCTAAATACAACCCTCCTATCCATAAATTCAATTTTCATAAACTATCTTTTCTCCGAACTGGTTTAGTATTAAAAACATACATACAATGGAACCATCTAGAAGAAATGAGCTGATAGGACATCTTGCAGCGTTATCTGCAATTATATTCTTTGCCTTAAACATTCCTGCTACAGCATACATCCTCAAAGGCTGGATCGAACCGGCCGGTTATACTACCTGTCGCCTTCTCGGAGGAGTGATTACAGCCTGGATTATATCTGCATTTATAAAGAATACCCCCATCGACTGGAAAAAAGATGGCCTCACCATCATTTTAGGAGGAATCATCGGAATGGCTATCTTCTTTTACATCTTCAGTGCAGGATTGTTCAAAACATCACCCATTGATGCCTCCATTATCCTCACACTTTCGCCCGTATTGGTATTAATCATATCGGCCATAGTCTTCAAAGAACAAATCACCAAACGCAAATCGTTAGGGATCCTACTTGCCCTTGCCGGAGCACTCATGGTGATCTTGATGCAACACCAAAACAGTACCATCCATGGAGCATTAACAGGAAACCTTCTCATGCTCGCCTCCACTGTTATTTACGCAGTTTACTTGATTATTTCACGCGGCATCTCTTCCAAGTACAATCCCGTTACGCTATTGCGATGGATATTTCTTTCGGGACTTATCGTTGCCCTGCCTTTCGGATTTAGCGAAATCCTACACTCCCCAATGGTTACACAGGGCGATCCCAAGCCCATCCTCGTGATGCTTTTTATTGCATTTTTCCCATCGGCACTCTCATACATGCTTATTCCGATAGCACTCAAGCGACTCAGCTCCACCATTGTCTCCATGTACTCATATCTGATTCCGGTAATTGCCTCTGCAGTTTCCATTTTACTAGGTCAGGCTGTACTCGAATGGTTCGAGCCGGTATCTCTACTACTCATCGTTGTCGGTGTATATTTCGTTACCATCACCAAGAAAAAAAACTCGGTACCTAAGAAGTAAAAAATACCCATCTAATTATATCTCACATTGCAAATACGAATACAGTGTCGACTGATATATTTGATTTATCTTTGCAAAAAACAACAAACTACAATCTTCGTAAAATAAGCCACCATGAGAAGTAGAACGTCAACATACGGCATCAATAGCCTACTTTCTATCGTACTTTTCCTTGGAATCATCGCACTCAACGCATGTACCTCCACTACAAAAAAGCAAGAGTCAATCCCTTCTTTTAGTCCGTATATCGCAGCATATACCGGAGGAATGGTATCGGCAACATCACCTATTAAAGTGATATTGGCCAACGATCTTTCGCAAGTCATCATCAACGAAGAAAGCAATCAAAAACTATTCTCCTTTTCTCCTTCGATCAAAGGAAAAACCATTTGGAGATCGAGTCGTGAAGTCGAGTTTATACCCGACTCAAACGCCTTGAAACCGAATACCGTATACGATGCCACGTTCGATTTGAGCAAGATCATGGAAGTTGACAAAACGCATGCTGCTTTCAACTTCATGTTTCAAACCATCGAGCAAAACTTCTCATTCTCCACAAGCCTTTATCAGCCCATTGGCAACAGCGCCGAGTGGAACAGCATAACCGGACAAATCCTATTGGCCGATAAAGCAAACATCAGTGATGTACGCAAAATGATCTCGGTAGATGCCGGTAATCAAAAGCCGATTGTTATAGTAGCCGGAGACAACTTCGGAACCGCTTTCAATTTCACCGTCGATAGCATCAAACGCACCAATCAACAAGAAGACATCACAATCAAGCTCAATGGTTCGCCAATCGGGAAGGATAAAAAGGAACAACAAACCGTTTCCATTCCGCCACTAGGCACGTTCAAACTACTTGCTTCGGCATACAAACCCGATCAAACTCCTTACGTGGAGCTTTGCTTTTCAGACCTGCTTGATCCCTCGCAAGACTTAAAAGATCTCATCACCATTGCCGGTGTAGGACAAACCATGTTCCAAACCGAAAAGAACTGTGTACGCGTCTACTTCCAAACCATCCCGTACAATCAGGAACTAAACATAACCATTGCAAAAGCCTTGCGCAACAGCAAAGGGAAGTCCCTTCCCGAAGCCGTGCAAACCATTCTCAATGCCGGATCAAACCTTCCTCAAGTTGCCTTGCTCAACAAAGGAAACATCATGCCCAATAGCGATAACTTGATTCTACCATTTAAGGCTGTAAACCTAAAAGCAGTAGATTTGAGCATTGTCAAGGTATATGAAAATAACATCTTGCGCTTCTTGCAATCGAATAATCTAGAGGGTACGAACGATCTGCGTATGGCAGGAAGATTAGTCCTCCGCAAAGTATTGCCACTTACCGGAGATGCTTCGCTCAATCTGGCAAACTGGAATGAGTTTTCGGTAGATTTGGCTCCGCTCATCAAGCAAGATCCGGGTGCGATTTACAGAGTTGAATTGACATTTAAAAAAGAATATGCCAACATCCCCTGTGTTGATAACAATGCCATACTCAACGACGGCCTTATTCCTCTCAATGGTGATAACGGTCTTACCGAGCAAGACCAAGCGTATTGGGATCAAACCTACGGATACTATTCTCCGGTTGTTTACAACTGGAACGAATACAAGTGGGAAGACCGAAACAATCCCTGTACACCAACCTATTACATGAACCAAGACCGCTTTGCCGGATGCAACGTATTATCATCCAACCTCGGAATTCTGGCCGAAGCAGGTGCAAACAATGACTATTTTGTAGTTGTTAATAACTTGTTGACAACCGCTCCCGAGAAGGACGTTCAAATAGACCTGTACAACTTCCAACTACAACCCATTGGTAGCGGCACTACCGACGAAAAAGGATTCGTCACCATCCCTACCAAAGGCATGAAACCATTCGTCTTGGCCGCTCGCAAAGACAAAGAGCGCGGTTATCTCAAACTTGACGACGCTTCAGCCCTTTCATTCAGCCGTTTTGATGTAAGCGGAAAAGAAATCACCAAAGGACTACGCGGATACATCTACACCGAACGCGGCGTATGGCGTCCGGGCGACTCTATATTTGTCAGCTTTATACTAAACGACAAAGCCAATCCGCTTCCCAAAAATCATCCGGTCGTGTTCGAGATGTACACCCCTACAGGAGGTTTTTATAAGAAGATGGTAGAAACATCGAATGTAAACGGATTCTATACCTTCAAGGTAGCAACCGAGCCCAACGCCCCTACCGGTCGCT
The DNA here is from genome assembly GCA_051660585.1 of Tannerellaceae bacterium. GTDB lineage: Bacteria > Bacteroidota > Bacteroidia > Bacteroidales > CAMTPD01 > UBA12018. The sequence goes on along the minus strand of JBOFPV010000040.1, from coordinate 49,330 downwards.
GGGAAAGTTATGTAAAAGTAGGTGGAGCCATCTTCTCCAAACCACTACGTGTGGAAGCCATCAAACCAAATCGCTTAAAGATCAATCTAAATCCGGGCACCGAACTACTCGAAGCCTCCAAGAAGACACAACCAATGAGTTTGCAGTCATCTTGGTTGCTCGGCCTGCCTGCTTCTGATTTGAAAGCAACCGTAGAGATGAAACTTACGACCGATGCCAATCCGTTCAAACAACACAAAGGATATAACTTCGTAAACCCAACGAGCAACTTTGTTTTCGTCAGTCAGCCGCTATTTGAAGGCACACTCAATGCGGAAGGCAACGTGCGTTTCGACGCGAAGTTACCGGCCATTCCATCAGCACCGGGCTTATTGCAAGCATCCTTCATTTCACGCGTTTACGAAGAAGGAGGCGACTTTAGCACCTATGTGCAAAACGGAATCTACGCACCCTTTACCTCGTACGCCGGAGTACAAGTACGTAACTTTACCGACAACACACCACTCCTTACCGACACGAAAAATTACATCGACATCCTCACAGTATCTCCGCAAGGCAATCCGGTGAATTCGAATGTCGAAGTCGTAATCTATAAACTCGACTGGCGCTGGTGGTGGGAAAAAGACAACGGTTCGCTGGCCAACTACATGAACAGCGTCAACAAGCAAATCATCCAAAGCCAGACTGTAGCCACACAAAACGGAAAAGCAGCCGTTTCTTTCGATATCAAGTATCCGAATTGGGGCCGATACATGGCCTATCTGAAAGATATCAACAGCGGACATGCCACCGCTCAGGTATTCTACATCGACTGGCCGGCATCGCAAGGGCAAGCTTTCCTGAGCGATCCCGATGGAGCTACCATGCTTACATTCACAACAGACAAAGACACCTACAAAGTGGGTGATCAAATAAAAGTAACGCTTCCGCAGGCTTCATCCGGCCATGCGTTGGTAACCGTCGAAAACGGATCATCCATTTTGCAAAAGCAATGGGTCACAACCGAAGCCGGCAAACCAACCTTGTTCAATATCGAAGTCACTCCGGAGATGGCCCCTAACGTCTACATCCACGTAACGTTGTTGCAGCCACACGGACAAAAGGTTAATGATTTACCAATCCGATTATACGGTATCAAACCGATTGCGGTAGAGAATCAAAAAACACACCTCGAACCGCAAATCGAAATGGTCGACATGCTCAAACCGCAAAAGTCGTTTAACGTGACAATCAGCGAAAAGACCGGAATCGCAATGACCTATACCCTAGCCATTGTCGACGAAGGACTATTGGATCTTACCGCCTTCCGCACGCCAAATCCATGGACCGAGTTTTATACTCGCGAAGCATTGGGCGTACGCACCTGGGACCTTTACAACTACGTAATGGGCGCATATGGTGGCACACTTACTCCGCTGCTTTCGGTAGGAGGTGACGAAGAACTTCGCAACACCGCTCGTAACAAAGCCAACCGCTTCAAACCTGTGGTTCGTTTCATGGGACCATTTACATTAGCCAAAGGTAAAAAAGCGACACATCAGATCGAACTACCGGCATATGTGGGCGCAGTGCGTGTGATGGTTGTTGCCGGAAACGAAGCCGGAGCTTATGGCAATGCGTCAAAAAGCGTAGAAGTTAAGAACTCTGTAATGACCCTATCGTCACTGCCGCGCATGGTAGCACCCGACGACAACATGTACCTACCGGTCAACCTGTTTGTAACCGACAAAGCCATTTCATCAGCAACGGTGAGCGTCGCTACATCCAACGGACTTCTTCAGCCGGAAGGCAACGCCACACAGCAAGTCAGCGTAAAAGCACCGGAAGACAAAGTAATTTTCTTCAAGCTCAAGGCCGGAAAGAAAACAGGTGTAGAAACCGTAACCATCACTTCGAAAGCAAACGGAGACACCTTTACCGAAACCATCGAGCTGGATGTACGCAATGCCAATTTGCCAATCACAACCATCGATAGCAAAACCATTTCGACATCGGGACAAGCTAGTTTAACCTGGCAATTCCCCGAAGGATCAGACAATGGCAGCGTAAAGGTAGATGTGTCGCGCATACCGGGAGTAAACCTCACCGGCCGACTCGCGTATCTGACCAATTATCCATTCGGATGTGCCGAACAGATCATTTCGCAGGCATTCCCGCAGCTCTATCTCGCTTCGTTGGTAGCACTTACGCCCGACAACAAAGAGCAGATCAAGCAATCGGTACTCGAAGCCATCCGACAAATGAACAGACTGCAACTTCCCGACGGAGGTATCCGTTATTGGAGTTCTGCCAATACAGCCAACGCATGGGTTACCTCCTATGCGGGAGCCTTTATGTACGAAGCCAAACAGAAAGGATACGATGTCAGCAACGACTGGATCACCAAGTGGAAGACCTATCAAAAGCAAGCCATCCGCTCATGGAATGGCAACGATGCGCTCAATCAAGCCTATCGCCTGTATACAATGGCCTTGTACAATGAGCCCGAAACCGGAGCGATGAATCGCCTTCGCGAGACCAACCTCGACGAAACCTCGCGCTGGATGCTAGCTTACACTTATGCACTGCTCGGCAAAAATGACATCGCGATGTCTTTGATTGATCCGGCAAATATCAATGCAGCCCGCAACAGCAGCTTCTCTACCGATTTCGGTTCGCCGCTACGTGACGAAAGTGTAGCTTTGATGACCCTTTCTCAATTGGGACGCATGACCGAAGCGCTACCTGTGGCACAACGCATCGCCACCCAGTTGAGCTCCGATCAAGAATACAGCACGCAAGCAACCGCATTCGGACTGATGGCGATGGCGCAATATGCCGAAAAACTAGGCAACGGCATTATACAGTTCAATTGGACAATCGACAAGGCCAAGCAACCGGCCGTGCAAACCGTTGTTCCGGTATGGCAAAGCACCATCGAAAAGCCAAAAGCATCGGGCACCATCCACATCGAAAGTAAAAGTGAGACGGTACTTTTTGCACAAGTTATCAACACCTATACACCGCTGTTCGACAAAGCACCGGCAGTCAACAACGGACTCACCATGAACGTATCGTACCGTTATCAAGACGGCACTACTGCCAACATCCAATCCATGATGCAAGGCACACCGTTTACGCAAGTGGTAGAGATCACCAACAATAGTGCCACCACCAACTACACCAATCTTGCGCTTACCAGCGTATTTGCGGCAGGTTGGGAAAATCTCAATACCCGTTTTGCCGGTGTCGATACCCCTTCGGGCAATTACACCTACCGCGATATCCGCGACGACCGTGTAAGCACCTTCTTCGACCTCAAAGCCGGAGAAACCAAACGCTTCTCGATCCACTTGCAAGCAGCATACGCCGGCACGTTCTACCTACCGGCTATCCAATGCGAAGCCATGTATGAAAGCGGAGTTCAGGCACGCAACACCGCAACAGAGATTAGTATTGTACGCGAATGAGACGAATCAAAGACATAGTTTCTAACCTATACAAAAAGCCAATAGCCCGGTTCATCACGATCGGGCTATTGGCTTTTCTACTCATATTCCTATTTTTCACATTGCCCCGCACCCTTTTCAACAGGCCTACGGGCTCCATTGTATATGCGGCAGACGGAACACTGCTGGGTGCACGTATCGCGAAAGACGGACAGTGGCGGTTTGCCTCTACGCCCGGTCTCAACGAGAAATACAAACAAGCCGTAATCACCTTCGAAGACAACTGGTTTTACTGGCATCCCGGCATCAATCCGGTAGCTATTGCCCGTGCTGCCTGGCAAAACATACAAGCTCGCAGGGTGGTAAGCGGAGGAAGTACGCTCACCATGCAAACCATCCGACTGATGGAACAAGCACCGCGCACCATTCCGCAAAAAGCAAAAGAGATGATCAGAGCCTTGCGGCTCGAACTCACCTATAGCAAAGACGAAATCCTACACCTCTATGCCGACAATGCCCCTTTTGGCGGAAACGTTGTGGGCATCGAAGCAGCCTCGTGGCGCTGGTTTGGCCATCCTTCCGCAACCCTTTCGTGGGGAGAAGCCACCTTACTAGCCGTATTACCCAACTCACCCTCAATGATGCACCCGGGCAAAAACCGAACCGCCCTGCGCAACAAACGCGACCGCTTGCTCAAGCGGATGTACGAACAAGGAAGCATCAGTCGTACCGACTACCTCACCTCGCTCGACGAACCCATCCCCGACGAGCCGCGTCCGCTTCCGGACATGGCAGCGCATCTGGTAGCCGAAGTCGATCTGCAACACAAAGGTCAGCGCATCGAAACCACCCTCAACCGTACCTGGCAAGAACAAGCAGAGAAAAGACTCGAAGCCTGGAATGCCGATTTCAGGCAAAACGGAATCAATCACATCGCCGCCGTCATCATCGATCTGGAGTCTAACTCCGTAGCCGCCTATTGTGGCAATGTCGGTTTTTCCAAGCCGCAGCCCGGCAATCAGGTCGACGTAGTACGTTCGCCACGCAGCACAGGCAGTATTCTCAAGCCCTTTCTGTATTGCGCGCGCGTGCAAGAAGGAGAGATTCTACAACACACCCTCATCCCCGATATCCCCATCAGCATTCAAGGTTTCGCACCCAAGAATTACAACCGGGCATACGACGGAGCCGCGCCCGCATCCGAGGCATTGGCACGCTCGCTCAACATTCCTGCGGTATTGATGCTACGCGAATACGGGATTCCCAAGTTTCGGGATCTACTTGTAAAATCGGGATTGAAAACGATCAATAAAAGCGCCGATTACTATGGGTTGTCGTTGATCTTGGGCGGAGCTGAAGCCACCCTCTGGGATGTTGCTTCGGTCTATGCCGGCATGGCCAAAACACTCAACCGATACAACGACGAAAACACCTACAATCCCATCGATTGGAAGCAACCTGCATACCGCGTGGCAGACAGCCATACAGCACCCGCGCAACATGAAAATAGCAAAACACCGCTACTCTACGATGCCGGAGCCATCTGGCAAACCTTCGAAGTATTGAGTGAAGTAAACCGACCGGAAGAAATGGACTGGCATTTGATGCCATCGGTTCGCAAAGTAGCCTGGAAAACCGGTACCAGTTATGGCTACCGCGATGCTTGGGCCGTGGGCGTAACCCCTCGCTTTGTAGTAGGTGTATGGGTAGGCAATGCTTCGGGCGAAGGAAAAGCCGGACTTACGGGAGCATCTACCGCCGCACCAGTCATGTTCGATTTGTTCAACTTCCTGCCCGCTACAGGTTGGTTCGACACCCCATTCGAAGCCCTCGAAGAAGTACAAATCTGCAAGCAAAGCGGTCATCTCAAAGGACGCTTCTGTCCCGATGCCATAACCACGCTGATCTGTAAAAACGGCGAACGCACCCAACCGTGCCCCTATCACATCAACATCACGGTAAACGGCACAGCCACCGAGCGCGTTTTTGCCGATTGCAGCACCGACGGAGACATCGTACAGCGCACATGGTTCGTACTCCCCCCTTCGTGGGAATGGTTCTACAAAAACCGCCATCCCGACTATCGCCCCTTGCCCCCACTAAGTGCATCATGTGCAGGCAAAGAGAGCGGACAAGCCATGCAGTTTATCTATCCTACCGGTATATCGGCCATCATCCTGCCCCGTCAGCTCGACGGCAGCGCGGGCAAACTCGTTGTGGAAATTGCCCATCGCGATCCCGACGCCACCCTCTATTGGCATTGGGACAACGACTTTATCGGTACCACCCGCCACTTTCACCAAATGCCCATCCAAGGCAACTCGGGTCGCCACCACCTCGTTGTCACCGACAATCAGGGCGAAACCATCTCACGCTACGTCACCATCAAATAAAAAGATATAACTATCTTAGCAGTATAAATTTAAGAATCTTCTACCATGAAAACGTTGTACAAATGTATCGCTGTAGCTTTGCTGGTGCTGGGCTTCACAGCTTGTAGTGAAACACCCGAACCCAAGCACATTATTGTAGCTTACGTCACTTCCGGCTCTACCGGTGTACCCGATGTAAGCACACTTACCCACATCAATTACGCCTTCGGACATGTCAATGAAACCTTCGACGGTGTCACCATCGACAATCCAGCCCGACTGAGAGAGATCACTGCGCTGAAGAAGCAGTTTCCCGATCTCAACGTACAACTATCAATAGGCGGTTGGGGTAGCGGACGTTTTAGCGAGATGGCTGCCGATTCGGCAAAACGTGCCGCATTTGCCAAACATTGTGCGCAGGTTTCCGAAACCTTCAACCTCGACGGTATTGATATCGACTGGGAATACCCCTCGTGCGACTGGGCCGGTATTTCCGCATCACCACAAGACATCGATAATTTTACACTGCTGATGAAAGACCTGCGTGAAGCACTCGGAAAAGATCAGTTATTGACCTTGGCCACCGTTGCTTCCGGACAATACATCGACTTCAATGCTATCGATCCATACATCGATTTTGCCAACATCATGACCTACGACATGTCGCGCCCTCCCCTTCATCACGCTCCACTCTATCCATCAGCAATCAGCAACAACTCGTGCCAACAAGCACTCGACGCACACTTAGCAGCAGGTATTCCGGCACACAAACTCGTATTGGGAATGCCCTTTTACGGAAGAGGCAACGATGCGGTCGGCAACTTTATCGACTACAAAGACATCATCAAATTGCAAGGTTATCAAGAAGCTTGGAGTGACGAATCGCAAGCACCCTATCTCGCCGACACAGCCGGAGTGATGGTTTGCAGTTTCGACAACCCACGCTCCATCCGTCTCAAGTGCGACTTCATCAAGGCCAACAACCTCAAAGGAGCCATGTATTGGCAATACGACGGCGACGATGCACAAGGTACCCTCCGCAACACCATTGCTAAAGAATTAAAGTAAAACCATACAGTACAAGCTATCTCAATCCTACTTTTGAGATAGCTTTTTTATTGCTATTTAAAAGCAACACTCAAAACTTGAATTAAAAAAAACAATATATCGTCACAATTATTAAATAATAAGTTTATATTTGGCTGCATGTTAATCGAATTAAATAGATAGTCTTACAATCTATTCACAATATAAAAGAGAACACATCTCTAACCATTAAATCATATAATACCACATTTGCCTATGGATAAAAGACACTCTTTATTACCACATTTATGAATAATCTCAAGCAACTATAATCTAATAATTTATTGAAATACTGTTTATATGGATAACTACAAGTCCCTTAAAAGCAGTTGCCTTATTTTACAAGCTACGAATAAAATAAGAAGAGCAACACAACTATCTACGCTGTTTATTACAGCTTTTTCTTTAAATGCATTGGCCGGTGATTATGTGCATCCTGAAAAATACATTCCCGGAATAGTCACCTCAACAACCACAAGTCCATCAACGACTCAAAAGCAAGAAACCATCACTGGTGTTGTGAAAGACACAAACGGAGAGCCCATTATCGGAGCTAATATCACCATAAAAGGCACTACCCAAGGAACGATTACTGATATAGATGGAAAATTCGAGATTGAAGCTACACCTAAATCCGTTCTTCATGTTTCCTACGTTGGCTATATCTCCAAGGAAGTTCCTGTTGGAAATCAGAAAAGCTTAATTATCATCTTAAGTGAAAATACAAAAGCATTGGATGAAGTTGTTGTGATCGGATACGGAACCCAAAAGAAAGCCGACCTAACCGGATCCGTTGCCAACATCAGTACAGATAAACTCAACACACAAAGTAATGCCAACATCGGGCAAGCTTTACAAGGGAAAATTGCAGGTGTAGATATTGTTTCTCAAGGAGGTAATCCGGGTGCTGGCGCAAAAATTATGGTACGTGGTATCGGCACGCTCAACAACGCAGATCCGTTGTATATTGTCGATGGAATGTATATGACTAACATCAACCACATCAATCCGAACGATATAGCCAGCATCGATGTCTTGAAAGACGCATCCTCAGCTGCAATCTACGGTTCTCGTGCAGCTAACGGAGTTATCATTGTCACTACAAAAGAAGGAACCAATACCGAAGGAAAACCAATTGTTGATATCTCTGCCAATATCGGGATAGCGCAAGCCAGCAAAAAACTAAAAATGCTCGATGCTGCCGGATGGGCAGAAGTAACAACCGTTGCACGTGCGGCAATCAATAAACCCGCGCTAGACATGGCGTTAGATCTCGACAACAAGCCCAACAACAACTGGCAAGATTTACTATTTCGGAATGCGTTACTACAAAATTACAACGTGTCTGTAAAGGGAGGAGGAAAGTATACTACATACTATACAGGATTGGGATATTATAACCAAGATGGTATTGTAAAAGGCACCAATTATCAACGCTACACGCTACAATCAAAAAACGATTATAAGTGTGGTATTTTCTCTGCCGGAACCAACATCTTACTTACATTCAACAACGACAAACCGTTGCATCAAGAATCGAGAGGCGGTATGATCGGAACAATCCTACAAGCAGTACCTACCCTTGAAATGTACGATACTAATCGCATAGGCGGATATGGTGGTACTTACGGAGATGTCACAAATCTACCACATCCCCTTGGTATTATCGACAACAACTTAATGAACAGATACAACGAAAACGTAAGTATCTACACCAATTTATATGCTCAAATTGAATTCTTTAAGGGCTTAAAATACAGACTTAATGTTACACCGGACTTCTCGTTTGCTCGATATAAAAACTATCAAAACATCTACGATTTTGGTCTCACGACCAACTCTGTCACCCAGCTTTCGGAAGAACAGCGTCGTACCCGAAATATCCTCATCGAGAACCTCCTCACGTTTGACCGATCATTTGGAAAACACAAAGTCTCTGCACTTGCCGGTTACAGTTATCAAAACTATGAATTTAGATTTTTATCCGGTTACGGAGAAAGTCTTCCCGAAGGCCTTGAAGAGCTGGATGCATCAACAACCAATCGTTCCAACAGAGGAAATTCGGCTCGTAGCGTGTTAACGTCAATATTAGGACGTGCATTCTACTCATACGACAATCGCTATCTATTTACTGCCACAATCCGTCGCGACGGGTCCTCCAAATTCGGTCGCAACCACCGATACGGCTACTTCCCATCATTCTCGCTTGGATGGAATATTGCAGAGGAAGCCTTTATGAAAAACATTGATTGGCTCGATCAACTAAAACTTAGAGGCGGATACGGTAAACTTGGAAATCAAGAAATCGACAACTACTTGTATGTATCCACCATTACCACCGGGATTAACTATCCTGACGGAAACGGAGGACTCATCCAAGGAGCATTCCCAAAAGTCTTTGCCAATCCCGATATCAAATGGGAGGAAACAGCCATGACCAACATTGGTATTGACTTTATCGCACTCAATAATCAGTTGAGTTTTACGGCAGACTGGTATGTAAAAAACACCAAAGACATCTTACTTTCAGTACCTATTCCAATCTCTTCCGGAGGAGCCAACGACCCGGTTCGTAATGCAGGTCAAATTCAAAACAAGGGAGTCGAATTTAATTTAGGCTGGAACTCTGCAGTCAACAAAGATTTCACTTACGGAGCCAACTTCATAGGCACCTTCAATAAAAACGATGTAAAAGCAATGGGTACCGGATCTCAAGTTATCAACGGAGGATCTACGAACCAAAATATCAATACCTGTCGCACATTAGCCGGATATCCGATCGGTGGATACTGGTTGATTTCCGATGCCGGTTATTTCCAATCAGACGAAGATGTGTACAACCACTGCTTAAGAGATGCAAACGGAGAACCAGTATTACGTCAAAACGCAAGCGGACAAATGGAACGTATACTAATACAACCATCAGCCAAGCCGGGAGATGTGCGCTTTACGGATGCTAATAACGATGGTAAAATCAACGACGATGACCGCACATACCAAGGCAGTCCGTTCCCTGATTTCACATATGCTATCAACGGTAATCTAACATACAAAAATGTAGATTTCTCCATCGGATTTCAAGGTGTAGCAGGTAATAAAATATACAATGCCACACGCCAAACACTCGAAGATGTAACCAAAGGCACCAACTTTCTTGCCTCTACTCTCGACTACTGGACTCCTCAAAACCCAAATGCCTCTCACCCTCGTTTAGTTTGGGACGATCCCAATCGAAATACCCGTGCAGAGTCGAATAGGTATTTGGAAGACGGATCATACTTCCGACTTAGAAATATCCAAATCGGATATACATTCCCCAACCATTGGTTCAAGGGATGGGTACAACGAGCTCGCGTATATGCCAATGCCGAAAATCTGTTTACCATCACAAACTATTCCGGTTACTCTCCCGATGTCAACTCAAGCTCGGCTACGGCTCGCGGATTTGACAACTTCATTTATCCGTCAAACCGCGTATTTATGTTTGGTCTTAATGTTACATTTTAAAGCATACTACTTATGAAATCATATATTAAATTATCCGTTTCCCTGCTGTTAGCCGGATTATGTTTTACCGCATGCGAAGATCAACTCAATCAAAATAATCCGAACAAAGCAACAGAAGATACATTCTGGAAGAATGAAACAGACTTTAATCTCGCGCTTACTTCATGCTATACACCTCTCAAAAATGCCCTAAACGGAGGTTATTACGGAACTCGCGGCGTAATGTTGCGTATTGCCCGAGCAGATGAAGTAGAATTTCGAAACGACATCTCCGATGTATACACAATCAGTCGTTTTACCAATAGCAATACCAACTCGCTTTCACAAGGAATGTTCTATCAGTTCTACAATGCTCTGTACAGAACAAATTCCATCATGCAACAACTTGAACTCAAGAAAGATCAATTCTCTGAAGAATTTCAAGATGCAGTAACCGGAGAATGCCTCTTTATTCGCGGGTTTTATCTGTTCCAGTTAGCAAAAGAATTCAACGACGTTCCGTTACGACTAACAGCTTCTCAATCTCCGTCGACATTTCCTTTGGCAAAATCGTCACAGGCAGAAGTTTGGGCTCAGGCCGAGCAAGACCTGCTAAAAGCTGCCGAATTATTGCCTATAACCAATAAGGTCGGTAAGCCCACACAAGGTGCGGCAAATGCAGCGCTTGGCAAACTGTATATCTATGAAAAAGAATGGCAAAAGGCAATCAATACACTTGAGCCACTTACCAAAGCTCCATATCAATATAAACTCGTTGACTTCTATTGGAACTTTGACGACGAGCATGAAAATAATGCCGAAAGTATTTTCGAATTGCTTATCGAAGACGTTGGTGGAACAGACCTTTGGGGAGATGGAGAAAACATTAATTCTACACAATCCAATACACGCCCCAAAGAATATGCAGCATCCGAAGTGGGTGGATGGTTTGAAGCAAATCCTACTCAGCAAATGATGAATATATTCCTAAAAGAGAAAGATAAAGACGGACATGCCGACTATCGTGCTCGTATGTCGGTAGCTTGGGATTACGATGGTTGCACCTATTATCAAAAGCCATTCCGCGAAGTATTCAGTCAGGATCAATGGAATACCTATTGGATTCTTAAATATCAAAACTGGAAAACACGCACTGGCGAACCATCTCCGGCCATGTCATTCATCAACGAAAGAGCTATACGCTATGCAGATGTGCTGCTACTGCTTGCCGAAGCATATAATAACATTGGAAATCAAGCAACAGCTGTAGGTTATTTAAATCAAATTAGAGAACGAGCTAATCTAAATGCATATAGTGGACCGATGACTCAGGAAGCAATTTTTGATGATATTGTACACCAACGTGCCATCGAGTTCTTTGTAGAAGGAGAGCGTTTTTATGACCTTCGTCGTTGGAATTTACTTGACACGACACTCGAAACTGTAGACGATAGCAGATACAAAAACTTTACTTCGGGACGAACTGAAGGAACCAATAAGTTTTATTACTTTCCTATTCCAGCCAAAGAGTTAGAAACAAATAACCTTTGTACTCCAAGTATCGGTTGGTAATTTCAACCGTTTTAGCTTACTAAAACTCCAAACATCTGATTTATTTCAAGTGTTTGGAGTTTTTCATTTTCCTATCAATGAATTAATCGTTGTACCTTTACTCATTCACATTATAAACACTTATAAGTACTTATAACCATGAAAAAAAGTTTCGATCAAAGCGAACAGTAGTGCTACACCTTGCAAGCGTCAAAAACCCCTTGCGATAAGAACACAGGATAGTAAACTCACCAATTTTAGATATCATCTTAAGAATATCGGAATCGCGGCAGAAAATATCCTTTTTCTAATGAACGAAGGACCGCTCAGCGATGAACAACGACTGCTCGCTATCGCCAAGGAGTTGAACAAGATTGTGAAAAATGTAGACCTGCTGCTCGATTGGCTGCCAACTTCACCAATGACGGTACTCAGCATTTTCCCTTTCTATCAAGAGATCAATCATTTTCGAAACAAGCTGATCAAGAATTACTACATTACTGAAACATTGAAATTCATCGATCTGTTTTTCGTAACAGAGCAAGATTGTCCGCCGATCGACCTCAAAGAATTGAAAAACGAGCTTTCTAGTAAAGAGAAACAACAACCGAAAAAGTAATTACTACAAAGTCCCGGAGCAGTCGTAAAAGTGTTTCGGGACTTTGATTCTGACCTTGACAGGCAGAGCACGCTTATACCTCAACACGTTCAAAAGCCACTCCCGTATAATCGTGATCCCAAAAGAAACGAGCCATAAAATCCATATTTTCTTGGACCAATCGAGTCTCCAGTTCACCATTTTCGCTTGTACAGAACCTCAGATCAGGAATCAATTTCTCGCGAATCAGATAGCGTTGAAGTGCGTCATTTGAATGGCTTTTATAACGAAGCAAAACCAGTTCTGCATTTTCTGCTTCTTCTTGATTATAATACGGATTGTCGGGATGCTTGATTGACGACGTAAATTCCCCGTGAACTCGCACCCCAGAGTTTGAATCTGCAAATACGACAAAAGGCTCTTTCTCGCTGTATTTTAAATCGAACTTAATATTTGAGGGTATTTTTGAATATATTTTTTTAATGGCCGCTTTCAGTGCTTTTCGATTTTTAAAGAATGCAATCGGACTATTATTATTTGCTTTCAGGAACTGCTCATTCATCACTCGGTTCTCCTCATTCTCCTTGGCCTCATGCTCACGCACCTCCAAATAATAGGCAAGATTTTTTTGTGTTTCCGATGTACAGACTTCGGTTAAATGCCACTTTCCTTTATAAAACACCAAACGAGCCTCAATGAGTCCGTCTTGCATTTTTTCGGGTCGATACTCGGTCGACTTAGCATCTACCATATAAATCCCACCATCTTCAAAGCTGCTCAAAAGATAATCGTCATTCTCTTCTCCCACATACTTATACACCTCAGTCTGGCGAATTTGAATATCCTCCAAGTATGCCGACTCTTTATCCATTCCGTTTATCATCTCTCGCAAATACGTATGTCCGAATTCAGCCAATGGTCTTATCGAGAAGATATACTCATCGTTTTCATCCAATTTGGACCAATTGGGGTCAAAACTTAAATAACAATCAAATAACCTAAGGAACAGATATCCCGTTTTATAAAACGTTCTATACATTACTTTGAAAGACTCAAAATCTTCATACACTTCGTGATTTTTATAATAACGACCCAACCGCTCGTTTACCGGCATCCTTTCAAATACCTCCTTAAAAATAGGATAAACGATTTCAACGAGCCTCAATAACTCTTTTTCGTATGGATGCCTCCAATCAGAACTAGCTTCATCATCATCCATCATCAATGTCATCCAAATCAAAACTTGCAAATCTTCTTTATTGATCTTATCCGTACAATAAGTATCTCTATTGATCTCAACAAACGGCAGCAAACGTTTGTATCTTTTCTCATGAAGGCTACGAAATGCCGCCCACAATCCAAAGTTCGAAACTACATCTTCCAAATAAGCAGTCAACACAAGAGCTATTGAATAGACATGCTCTTCATCTAGATAAGGCCCCTTATCTAGCATCTCCGTTCTAATAGTAGCTGCAACATTGAGATATGCAACATCAAAATCATCGGGTACGTCATACGGGTGAAAACATAGCCAATCTTTCATTTTAATTTCTTCCATTGGTATCCTATTTAGTTATATGGGTTAGCAATATATTTACGGATACAAAGCAACATAAAAACAAACACAAATAATATTTTTTTACAAAAAAACACATGCTGATTTTACACTTTTCCCCAACCCTTCCAACACAAACATAACACTCTCACCATAGGCATATTAGAAACAAAACATGCATTCTAAATAATAGTGTGATTATTTTGAATCACTGCACAATACAGAGCATATTTCTTGATTATACCACCATTTTAAAAAGAATCAAACACCCCAGAACAAAGTTGCTAAAATAGACCCAAAAGTGTAAAAACTGATTTTCGCTCTGTTAACACTCGTATTACATTTGAATCTCATTTTAAAACAATGAATGTTAATCAACAATGTAGTAATACGATGAAACGAACACAATCTCAGTCCTCAATGCACTATTCGTTCTTGGAAAACGAAACCTATTCGACGTTATCGTCACGTAGTAAATTGATCTTTCATGCTTGTTTCCAACTTTGGACCAAGCGTGGCGAAAAACCGGTCACGATCGACAAATACCTCAACCGCTACATCGCCTTGTATATCAGCGAAGAAACGTTTGATTTCTCAAAGCTGTATAAGAAAGTAATCTCCGACTTTAAGAAGCTTGGCCTCACACTTGTGAATAGGAGGATGTTGTTCATTTTACATGCGGAAGACACTACAAAAAAGACAAAAATATCGGATGCGTCATGCATCCAAAAAGATGTGTCACACACGCAAAAGGATGCGTCACACACTCAAAACGGTTTGAAACAAACGACTTTGGATGCGTCACACATCCACGTATCCTCGCAAACCCACAACACACAAACACCTATACACCACAACTTTACAAGCACGAGCAGCCTCAAAAAGCGTCGTCGGTAATCATCAAATTAACAACCATTTTCGGCGTTATATATATACATATATGATTTCCTGGCGGCATATATGTATCTAATATAACCCGAGCCTAAAATCAATCATATCATGAGAAAGAAAGTATTCTTCGTAGATTCGAAAGAAACACACGAGTTGGTATTCAGAGCCCTTGGGGCCAAACGTTGCCTATGTCCGTTATGTAGCCACACGCGCAAAAAGCGAAACGAACCTACCCTGTGCTGGGACTATACCAAAAATGTGGGGTATTGCCAACACTGTGGTGCGGTATGCGTGCTGCACAAGGAACAGCCGGTACAACCCCAGACGCAGCAGTCGGCTCCCGAACCGGTGATAGATCCACAGGCTCAGCATGCGCGCCTTGTTTCCCGGTATCCGCTCGACAAACGCTCGCTCTCGCCCTGTGCCATCGAGTGGCTTGAAGCTCGCGGTATCGATGCCGAAATCGCCCGCCAAATGGGTTGTTTCAGCATCCCGATGGGGCGCGACGACGAAGCCATCGCGTTCGTGTTTCGACGCGACGGACTCGAGACCAACATCAAGTTCAGAACCCTGAAGGAGAAAGGTTATTTCTTTGCCACCTCGGGTGCGCTGATGCATCCCTACAATGCCGATGCCATAGGCAAACACACCACCCTCATCATTACCGAGGGCGAAATGGACTCGATCGCGTGCTTGTGCGCCGAATTGCCCAACACGACCGGAGTACCCAACGGCGCGGGTTCGAAAAACATGGCATGGATAGATACCTATGCCGAGGAGATGGCAAAAGTAGAACGCTTCTACATCGCGGCCGACGACGATGCCCGCGGGCACGAATTGCGACAAGCGCTGATCGATAAACTGGGTGCCGAACGTTGTCATATCGTAACCTACAACGGGTACAAAGATGCCAACGAGTTGCTGCAAAACGAAGGGAAAGAGGCACTCAAGGCTCAATTGCAAAAGGCTTCGCAACCTGAGATCGAGCACATCATCAACCTGAGTAACGAGCTCGATAGTTTTGAAAAATTCTTTACCGATGGGGGCATGAAAGGGTTGAAGATCGACATGCCCGAGATCGACCAGATTGTGAGTTGGCGCCCCGGAAGTTTTATCGTTGTCACAGGTATACCGGGACACGGAAAATCGGAGTTTATCGACTTCCTCGTTGTTTCGCTCAACAGACTACACGGTTTCAAGACTTTGTTTTTCAGTCCCGAAAACGATCCGGTCACTTACCACATGAGCAAACTGAGTATGAAAATAACCGGCAAACGCTTTGGCACTCCCTACATGACCCACGAGGAAATGAGCACGGTGTATACCGATATCAAGCAAAATTTCTTCTTCATCGAGCCCGACCTGTTCGACATTGATCAAATACTCGAACTCGCCGCCGTGATGGTAAAAATGCACGGGATCAAAGTTTTTGTGGTGGATCCGTTCAATACGCTCGAACTCAAAAACCCGGAAAACATCAGTGAAACCAACGTGATCAACCGACTGCTCGGTAAGTTCAAAGCCTTTGTTCGCAACTACAATGTATCGCTGATATTGTCGGCCCATCCGCGCAAAATGGATGTGCTTGGCAAGTCCGATGTGGCAAATCACCGTGAACCTACGCTGTACGACATCAGCGGATCGGCCAATTTCTACAACCGTTGCGACTATGGTATCATCGTGCATCGGCCCGACAAAGATGTGAAGGACACAAAGGGGGATCGCAACTATACCAACATCACCTTTGAGAAGATCCGTTGGCGCGAACTGGGCAATCCTGCATCTTGCAAACTGCGCTACAACTACGTAAACGGACGCTACGACAGCTTGCACAAAACGGCTGCCGAGTGGGACTATACGTGGTGGGAAGAGGTTGAATCGGCTGACTGAAAAGGCCCAATATTGCCCGTATACAACCCCATCGGGCGACAGATATACCCTATCGAGTGAGCCCCAACACGGGGCTGCCTCAGGGTTCGCCCAGAAAGGTAACCAAACATGCCACCATCTTGGGCGAAAGCATCTTGGCATAAGGCCTCCATCCTGTGGCTTCGAGCGCGGCTTGCAGGTCACGTGTTTCACGAATCCATTTGCGAAGCATTTTGGAGGCCGATTGCGGTGCTATATCGGGACAATAGAGACTGGCCAACTCTCCGAACGAATAGGCTCGGTACACAAATTCTCGGTCGGTATTTTTCATAACAGCTTGATTTTGTTTCTCTTAAAGATAGCAATACCAGCTATTAAAACCTAATATATCAGGTATTTATCGCACGCTTGATGCGTATTTTTTGTCACGCAGCGTGACTGATTTTACGCACGCTGCGTCGGTATTTTCGGTCACGCTCGGTGAATGAATTCACGCACGCTGCGTGAGCAAATGACCGATTCACGACAGAGACAGATCAAAACGTACAAATACGTAAAAAGAGAGACGAATACCGACGAACAGAGACGAACACGGATTCTCTCCCTATGGCGTAACGTATCTTTGAAATGTGATCAGACAACAACAATAACCGGTCACAATTGGAATTGAACCTTTTACGTATCATTTTAAACACAAAAAAGTATGTCATTAAAGTACAAATTGATTTGGCGTAAAGATCTACGCAAAGATGCGGCAGCAGACGCTCGCCTGGTGTATGGAGCAACAAAGGCTTCTCGCAAATACTCGTTCGAGGAGATGTGCAGCGAAATTGAAAGCACTTGTTCGGCCACCGAAGCCGATGTAAAAATGGTAATCAGCGCCTTGGTGACTCAAGCCAAAAAAGCACTGCTGCGTGGCGAAATTGTAGCCATCGAAGGACTGGGCAATCTGCAAATGCGCGCCGGAAGCAAGGGGGTAGCGACCGAGGAAGAATTCAAAGCTCACTTGATGAAAAGACCGGTGATCTTGTTTCGACCATCAACCTCGTTGCTCGATCTGCGCGACAAGGCCAAGTTTGAAGCCATGGAAGTGGTTACCAGAACTGAAGAGTGCGACAAAACACACTCGCTCGACTAATTATTTTTCACCTTAAAATCAGAAACATACCATGAATCAAAACACGGCTCCTTTTACAGACAAAAAGACCCTCTTTGTGACGCAGTTGTTTGCCGCGGCTGCCGAATCGGGCAAAGTTTTCAACATCAACCCCTCCGTAATGCTGGCACAAGCTGCCATCGAATCGGGCTGGGGAGAGAGCAACCATGCCGTAGTCAATAAAAATTACTTTGGGATCATTGCCTGTGGCAAACCCAATGCCTACTGGCACGGCGGCAAAAGTGCGACAAACCGTCGCGGCCTCTCGTTTCGCCGATACGACTCGGTCCAAAACAGCTTTCTCGACTACGGCCGCCTCTTGCGTGCACAGTATCCTCGTGCGGCCAACGTCAGTAATTTTCCCGAGTCTTTTGCACTCGAAATCTCATACAGTGCCTATATCTGCGATAAAAACGGTGACAACCGTGAGCACTATCGCCGCATGCTCATCAGCATCGAAAAAGATATCCGCGAGATCATCGAAGCGCAAGATCTCAGTACCGAAGAGCAACGGGCTTAAAACTCCGGGCTACTCCCTCATTGATTTTCTCCACGCACATTCATCTAAAAAAACAACGCAGTATGAAGAAGCTAAAATCGTTCTTTGACATCCTCTGGGCACTACTTGCCCTGCTCACCGGCCGATGCCCCAAGACAGCCCCACCGGGCCGCTGTCCGCTCGGGTAAAAGCTATCCTCCCCGCTCCTTCTCGCATGCCATTTCAATGGCTCCGACTAGCGAGCGGGGAGTTTCTTTCTCAAAACTCCGGCTAAACAGTGATGTATAAATGACTTGTGTCTCGTTTATATTAAAAATAGTATCGACACATTGCGATCTTATCGTCTTTATTTACATTTGCGATTATCCTTTATATCTAACGCATAGAACCATTTACGATGAAACATTTGAATCGAACCTTATTAGCAGGAGTCCTTTTCTGCTCTGCAATGGCAACATTGTGCGCACAGAGTACTTTATCAATACCTCTGGATGGAAAGTGTAAAGACGTTATCAAATCGCTTCGGGATTTGAGTACAAATGACTCCATCGCAGTTGAGATTTTTAAGGAAGACTGCAAGATTACAAATATGCCTCTCGCACAAAAGCAAGCATTACTTAAAAAGAACTACAGGGATATTATTGCATTTTTTGAGAGAAAAGAAAATGCGGAATATCGGTGCGAACCTAAAAAGCCTTTCAAAAGTCCCGATCCTGTTTTACTAATAGAATAGCACCACAAATAAAATAGTCTTTTTACCAGAGACTAGAAGCAGACAAACTGCTCGAAGCTCTCGCAAAAGGTGAACTGACAGGAAGGTTGAAGGAGATCGCCGCCACACTCGACGAAAACTCGAACCCGGTAATCATGCTGGCTAAGTATCGGTGACGCTATACCTGTACAAAATCGGACTTAATATCTTCAATAAGCTTGCGATCAATGTCTAATTCCTCACAGTATTTCTCGAAGGTTTCGGCAGCTAATGCAACTTTATCAATTAGAGCATTGTAGTCTTGAATATCGCTGGTCGCTCCTATCTTTTCCAGGTCACTTCGGGTAATATTGTCAACCTTTCCATTGATGGAAAGGGAATGTCTGTTTGCATAAGCCGGTGCGGCAAGATCTACACTGTATGTAAGGTCATAAGCCGGCGACAACCTCCATGTTCCTTTTCGATCCATACAGAAGGCAAAGTTTTTAGAGTGATCATCGACGTTTCTGGTTATTACATTAAATGCCATTCTTAAAAACTGTTGTTTGCTATCGTCATAAGGTAGCTTAAGACGTCTGATTACGGTAAAAATATCTTCATAACTATCGCTTAACGGCCACATTGCCGCGAGTGTTTGTGTATGAATCTTTTCATTTCCGATTCGATCGAAGCGTTGTGTGAGAAAGTGTGTAAGATTTCCGTAGGTACGAAGTTCAGAGGGCATTATGTTAATTCCTGCATCCAGAGCCATACGATAATACACATATTCTAGTTTCGCATAAGGATAGTCTGATCCATCGTCATACTTTAAGATATAATGTTCAAAACCTTCGGGAACAGAACTCTGCCCCGAAATTACTTCTCCGGTTTCTTTATTCAACGCAATGATTGCTTTGGGACGCTTCCCCCCGGGAGACGAGCTAATTTTAATTAAGTCTTGCCACAAAATTGACTTTTCACTATCAATTACAGTTGTTTTCCGCTCGGTCAGGATTTGTTTAGCAAAATCATATAACCGCTGAACGTCTACATCGAATGTGGTGTTATCTCCTAATTCTTGTGCCGGTTCATATTCTAACGCACCCATTGCTCTACTTCCGATAAACGCAAGGTGATCAATCGGTGTTATCTTTTTTGTTGATATGTTATTATCTCTGATCCATGCTGCAAACAAGGAGTCACCCCACTTGTCGGGCAGAGAGTCGGCTATCATAGTAGGAAGTCCTTGATACAATTTATCTTTATCTCCGTTCCATGGCAGTTGTTTACGACTACGAGGAGAGTCTATAGACATCGTAAGTGGTGCAATATCTAATTTTCGTTCTAAAAAGGAAGGGTCGTATTCAAATATAGCTACACCTGCTTTTTTATCCCAAGATAAAAAGCCTACATCCATCCCCCATAGTTTTACTTTTACAACATTCGTTTCCATCGCTTATTTTTTATGTTGTTTCAGATACAAAGCTCTCGGACTTTCGGGAAGCTCGGGCAACAGTTTTTCGATTTCGTCTAGTGAATCTATTGCACGCAGCAATTTGAGCAATGACGCCAACGTGATTCCGGTAGACGATCCGTTTTCGAATGAGCTTATCGTAAATACACTTAATCCCGACTTAAAGGCGATCTCTTTTTGTGTATATCCCATACGCTTGCGGTATTGGCTAAACCGTAGTCCGATCTCTCGGATAATCTGATCTCCTGTTTTTTCGTATAATTCGTCGTACATAGTCTTGTCTTTTCCTTTTATCCAAATATAGATATATCTATAATAACAACAAAATAAGGGCAAAAATATAGTTTTATCTATAGTTAATTACTTAAAAGGTTTGTATCAATCTTTTTTGTATGTTTAGGGTGTTAATTGAAAGACAAAACCATGAAACGCAGAAGTATGATCAAAAATGCGGCTTTGCTGGCCGGTGGAGCGGTATTGACCGGTTGCGACACGAATAAGCAAACCTCCCAATCGTTGAACAACCTGTTTGTTCACCATGTATTGTTTTGGCTGAAAGAGCCGAATAATCCACAGGCTTGTGCCGATTTTGAAGCCGGACTCAAGAAGTTACTCGAGATTGATTTGATTGTGGATAAACACATTGGTAAGCCTGCCGCAACCAACCGCGACGTGATCGAAAACACCTATACCTATTCGATGATTGCTTGCTTTAAAAACAAGGCCGACCAAGATGCCTACCAACCGCATCCCCAACATCAGGAGTTTATCAAGAACTGCGAACACCTTTGGAATCGCGTCATGGTAATAGACTCCGAAGCTGCTATATAAGATGGCGCAAAATGCAAATAGCGATCTCTTTACTTGTTTTTTTGTATATTTAGGGTGCTGAATAAAAAACACACATCCTTATGATGACTAGAGTAATAAACGACATGCGAGAGATTTGTCCGATTTCTGAGGAGACGGCGGATCTGCTTCGTTCGGTAACTAAACGTAGATTTTTTCCGAAAAAACACCAATTGATCAAAGAAGGGACATACACTAAGTTTGCTTATTTTATCGAGAAAGGGTTGACTCGTTCGTTTTGGCTTGTCGACGGCAAAGAGGTGACTACGTCTTTTGCCGGCAGTGGAATTGTTTTTAGTATGGACGAATTGTATTACAACAAAGCAAGTGAGGAGTTTGTAGAAACCATCGAAGAGGTCGAAGCCTATGAAATCGAGGTGAGTTGCTTATTACGCCTATGGGAAACAAATATCGAACTCTCTAACTGGGGACGCATTATCCATCAGAATGAATACCGACGTTTGCACCGCAGCCACAAAGAGCTACTTACCTTATCGGCCAAAGAACGATACGAGCAAATGAAATTACAGTTTCCCGAAGTATGCATGCGCGCAAATCTTGGGGATATAGCCTCTTATTTGGGCATAACACTCTCTACCCTTAGTCGCATCAGAGCGAATAAATAAAAACCTTAATTGCACCTTTTTTTGATTTAGAACAAATGTTCGCTTGATAAAAATGAGGATCTTTACGATTCACAACACTAACTTTATATCAAGACAAATAGTAAAATTCTATGAACAAACGTTTTAAGTCAACATTAGCATTGCTTGCTATTACACTATCATGCGGAACGGTATGTGCTCAGGAAGCTGAGTTTGATCTTAGTTCGCAGCGATCTGAATCTCAAGATGTTTTAAAAGTTCCGGGTCAGGCTATCGACCACAAAGGACTAATTATAAATCCAACTCCTCATACACTACTAAAAGAGGAAGGACAGAATCTTTCAATTTCAAAAGGTATCAAACTGGTTGACAAGCAAAAAGCTTTCGCTAATGATCTTGGCTTTTTGAAACAAGCAAAAAATGGTGTTCCTGTAACTGTTGATTTCGGAAAGAAAATCGCCGCAAAGAAGGGTGTAAAAGCTATTTCTGGTGCTTATACGCTTACGATCGGAAAGAAGGGAATTGAAATCACAGGTTTCGACGATAAAGGTGCGTTTTATGGCATCCAAACGTTGCGCCAGATTGCAGAAAGTCCGATCGCAAAAGAAGGAAACTTACCTTGCCTTACGATCAACGATTTCCCAAGCATGAAATACCGCGGTATCGTAGAAGGTTTCTACGGTGAACCTTGGTCGCACGAGGTACGCTTGTCGTTGATTGATTTCTACGGTAAATTTAAACTGAACAGCTACTTGTACGGACCAAAGGATGACCACTATCACAGTACTCCAAACTGGAGACTTCCTTATCCGGAAAAAGAAGCTCAAAATATCAAAGAACTTGTAGAGGCTTGCAACCGCAACCGTGTTGATTTTGTTTGGGCAATTCACCCGGGCAAAGACATCAAATGGAACGAAGAAGATTATCAAAACTTGGTGCAAAAGCTAGGCTGGATGTACGATCTTGGTGTGCGCTCGTTTGCCGTATTCTTTGATGATATCGAAGGTGAAGGTACAAACCCGGTAAAACAAACAGAACTGTTGAACCGCCTAAACAAGGAGTTTGTAGAGGCTAAAGGTGATATTTCGTCGCTTGTAATGTGTCCTACCGACTATTCGAAACTTTGGGCCAACCCTACCGAAAAAGGTAGTTTGGTTACTTTCGGTAACAAGCTAGACAAGTCGATCGATCTTTTCTGGACAGGCGACGTGGTTTGTAGTGACCTTACGAAGGAAACGATGGATTGGTTTAATTCGCGTATCCAACGCCCGGGTTACTACTGGTGGAACTATCCGGTGACCGACTATGTGCGTCATATCATCATGCAAGGTCCGGTTTATGGTCTGGATACTACGCTTACTGCAAATGATATTGTTGGTTTTGCCAGCAACCCAATGGAGCACGGTGAGGCTTCTAAACTTGCACTTTACAGCGTGGCTGACTATACTTGGAATACGCCAAACTACAACCCGATCGACAGTTGGGAAAGAGGACTGAGAGAGGTTGCTCCTACTGCCAGCGATGCGTATCGCACATTCGCGATCCACTCGTGTGATACCGAAAATGGCTATCGCCGTTCGGAGTCGTGGGAAACTGAAATCTTTAATGTCGACAATTATACGCAAGCGCAGTATGACAAGTTGATGGCCGAATATGAAAAGGTAGAACAGGTTCCTACTCAAATGGAACAAGGTTGTAAGAATGAGTTGCTATTGAACGAGCTACGTCCGTGGTTGGTTGAATTTGGCAAACTAGGTACACGTGGTAAAAAAGCTATGGAATTGATCTCGATTTCAAAATCGGGTAACGATGCTGACTTCTGGAATGCTTACGTGCAAAATCTAATGAGCGAAGAGCAACGCAAAAGCTATAACGAACACAAATCGGGTACGATGAAGTTGCAACCATTCTACGAAAATGCAATGGATGACATGGCATTCAACTTCTACACAAAACTAACCGGCGAAAAGCCGTTGGCATACCGTAGCATCGGTTCTTTCCCTACATTAAATACGATTCAGGGCAAACTGATGTTTGACAACGACTCTACAACTCACTATACTTCGGGCGATCAGCAAAGAACCGGCAACTGGATTGGTGCCGACTTGAGAGATGTGCGTGACGTGCGCGAAATCTTGATTCTTCAAGGTCGTAACTCGGTGGATGACGTGGATTATTTCGATCATACGATTTTGGAGTATTCGGTGGATGGTAAGAACTGGACTGCTCTTTCTGATTCGCTGAAGAAACAATATGTTATCGAATGGAATGGCGAGCCGATCAAAGCAAACTATATCCGTATTCGCAAACTTGAATCGGAGAAAAAGAGTTGGGCTGCAGTACGTTCATTCGACGTAAACCCTGTAAGAATCGAAGACCTGAACTTCAAAGTAGAAGCGAAAGACATGGATAAAGTTCGCTTTGCTTTTGATAAGAATCCGGGCACTTCATACACATCAACCGGTGCGTTTAACTTTGAATTGCCTGCCGGCGCAACATCGTGCGTGATGCTTACAAAACCTGTAAATGGTGGTGTAACAATCAAGCAGCTTGGTGCTGACGGTAAAATGATTTCAGAGTCGAAGTTTGATACTGCTTTCGTGAAGTTTGACATTGCAAACGGAGCTAAGAAGGTAGAGATCAATGGAGATACTGAAGTTTTTGAAGTGATCTTTAATTAATTCTTTATACAATAATCACTTTTACTATGCTAAACACATTAAAATCTACTTCTGCCTTTCCGGATACGAAGCCGCACTACAATACGCTAGACGGGCTTCGCGGAGTGGCGGCTCTTATGGTTGTGTGGTTTCATATTTTTGAAGCCTTTGCAACGAGCCACTTGGATCAGCAAATCAACCATGGCTACTTGGCTGTAGACTTTTTCTTTCTTTTATCCGGTTTCGTAGTTGGTTTTGCTTACGACGATCGTTGGGGCAAAATGACTGCGACAGAGTTCCTAAAGCGCAGGGTGATCCGCCTTCATCCAATGGTGGTAATGGGTGCGCTAATTGGTGGTGTGATGTTTTATTTTCAAGGATGCTCCGTATGGGACGTTTCGAAAGTAACCATTGCAGCTCTGTTTTTCGCTACATTCATCAATGCGCTGCTGATTCCGGCTACGATCGGAACCGAAGTGCGCGGATTGGGTGAGATGTATCCGCTGAACGGACCAAGCTGGTCGTTGTTTTTCGAATACATTGGCAACATCTTGTATGCGTTGTTTATCCGCAGACTATCGACCAAATGGCTTGCCGTATTGGTGGCATTGGCCGGAAGTGGCTTGGCTGCTTTTGCGATGCTAGGACCGAATGGTGATATTTGCTCGGGGTATTCGCTTACGGCTATTGAGTTTACTGCCGGATTCTTACGCCTGTTGTTCTCATTCTCGGCTGGTTTGCTGATGATCCGTATTTTCAAACCTGCGAATATCAAAGGTACGTTCTGGATTTGTAGTTTGATCATCATCGCTTTGTTGGCGATTCCACGTATCGGTGGCGCTGAACAGTTGTGGTTGAATGGTCTTTACGATACGGTTTGTTGTGCAGTAGTGTTCCCGATCCTTGTTTATCTGGGTGCTTCGGACAAATCTACGGATGCGTTTACCAACAAACTTTGCACACTACTTGGTGATATTTCGTATCCGCTGTATATGGTGCATTATCCGTTTATCTACTTATATTATGCATGGGTAAAGAACGGTAACCTTACATTTGCGGAGTCGCTACCGGGTGCGTTGGGTGTATTTATCGGAAGTATCGCATTGGCTTATATCTGCTTGAAATGGTATGATATCCCAGTTCGCAACTATCTTACAAATAAATTCTTGCGTTCTAAAAAGCAAGCTTAATCGTATCAGATTAAAACTCTTCTAACATAAACGGGGGATAGAATCAGCAATGACTCTATCCCCCGTTCTTTTTCATCCCATTCTGATCTGATTGTACAGATATAGCTTGGAGAGGTATATAACAAAAAAAGCAGCTACTTTCGTAACTGCTTTCTGCGGTATGGACGGGACTCGAACCCGCGACCCCCTGCGTGACAGGCAGGTATTCTAACCAGCTGAACTACCACACCGTTTGTTGGCCACAACCGTTATTCCCGATTGCATTGCAAAGGTACCACTATTTTTGAAACCTGCAATAGCTGACATGATTTTTTTTACACTTTTCTCATAAATATTTTTCAACGCCCTCATTATAAGTATTTACTAAAATCTATTTTTCATCTGAATTTATCCTGTTTTCGCTATAAAGTGTAAACAATGACCAAACAAATAGACAGAACTATCACGAAACAATCATTATTTTGTTATTTTTGCTCCTACCCTTTCTAAGAAGAAACTGAAACCGTTGAAACAAATCATATGCAACGGTACTTTTAAATAGAAAACAACAGTTATGGATGTAGCTATTATTAATTACAATGCCGGAAATATATTTTCGGTCGAAGCTGCACTGAAACGTATAGGTATAGAACCGGTGGTAACCGATAATGCCGAACGTATCATGCAGGCCGATCGTGTGATTTTTCCTGGCGTGGGAGAAGCTCGCTCTACCATGGAGTTTCTCAAAGAGCAGAAGCTCGATGATCTGATCCGGGATCTGAAACAACCGGTGTTGGGCATTTGCCTTGGTATGCAACTACTTTGCAAGTATTCGGAAGAAGGAGACACTGCTTGTCTCGGAGTATTTGACGTTCCCGTAAAACGTTTCCATCCCCATCATCATGATCAAAAGGTGCCACATATGGGTTGGAATAATATTACGGATGTAAAGCAACCGCTTTTTGCTGCCTCTCAAGAAAATGAATTCGTGTATTTTGTGCATAGTTATTATGTACCGGTATGCGAACATACGGCAGCGCATACAGACTACATCCATCATTTTAGCGCAGCATTACATAAAGACAACTTTTTTGCCACACAGTTTCATCCCGAAAAAAGCGGGCAGCAAGGCGAAATCATTTTACGTAACTTTATAAATCAATCATTATGATAAAGATTGTACCGGCCATCGATATGATCGACGGCAAATGTGTGCGTCTTACACAAGGCAACTACGATGCAAAAAAGATATATAACGAAGATCCTGTAGAGGTAGCGAAGGAGTTTGAAGATTATGGAATCCGACGACTACACGTAGTGGATCTTGACGGTGCCAAAGCGGGCCGCATTATCAACTACCGCACATTGGAGCGTATTGCCTCTCGCACCTCTTTGATCATCGACTTTGGCGGTGGTGTAAAATCAGAAGAGGACTTGGTGATCGCTTTTGAAAGTGGTGCCCAAATGGTGACCGGAGGCAGTATTGCCGTTAATAACCCAGATGAATTTACCCGCTGGATTGATAAATATGGCAGCGACCGCATCATTTTAGGTGCTGATGCCAAAGACAAGAAAATCGCTATTGGTGGATGGGAAGAAACAACATCGATGGATTTGATCCCATTTATCAAAGATTACCACGAAAAAGGAATCGTATCGGTGATCTGTACCGACATCAGCAAAGACGGAATGCTACAAGGTCCGTCGATTGATCTTTACAAAGAGATTGTTGACAATGTTCCTTATATTAAACTAATCGCTAGCGGTGGTGTTAGCAGCATTGCCGACATCGAACTGTTGCAAGAGATGGGTATTCCGTCGGTTATTGTGGGAAAAGCAATTTACGAGGGAAATATCAAACTAAAGGATTTGATTCCGTTTAATGATAAAAACGAATAGGGATGCTGGCTAAACGTATTATTCCCTGTCTCGACGTGAAAGACGGGACCACCGTGAAGGGGGTGAACTTTGTAAACTTTCGTGATGCCGGAGATCCCGTTGAGTTGGGCGCCCAATATAGTGAGGCCGGTGCCGACGAACTTACGTTTCTCGATATCTCGGCATCGCACGAAGGACGAAAAACCTTTACCGACTTGATCAAACGTGTAGCATGTCGTATCAACATTCCTTTTACTGTGGGTGGCGGTATTGGCGAAGTGGCCGACGTAGATCGGATGCTAAATGCCGGAGCTGATAAGATTTCGATCAATTCGGCTGCAATCAGAAACCCGCAACTCATCGACCAGATTGCCGGTAACTTTGGTAATCAGGTATGTGTAGTGGCCATTGATGCCAACTTTGAAGATGGGATCTGGAAATGCTATCTCAACGGCGGACGTATTCCTACCGAACGCACACTGTTTGAATGGGCGAAAGAGGCGCAGGAAAGAGGTGCCGGAGAGATTCTTTTCACCAGCATGAGTCACGATGGTGTAAAGCAAGGTTTTGCCAACGACGCTTTGGCTCAACTATCTGAACAACTGCAAATTCCGATCATTGCATCGGGTGGTGCAGGAACCATGGAGCATTTCAAAGATGCCTTTACAAAAGGGAAAGCTGATGCCGCACTGGCAGCCAGTGTATTTCACTTTAAAGAGATTGGGATTAGTGAATTAAAACACTACCTTCGCAGTGAGGGAATTCATGTGCGATAAAAACAAGTAAATTACTTAAACTGAACGAAAATGAATTTGGATTTCAATAAAATGGACGGAATGATTCCGGCTATTATTCAAGATAATAAAACAGGAAAAGTGCTGATGTTGGGCTTTATGAACGAAGAAGCCTTCGAAAAAACAAAAGCAACCGGTAAAGTAACCTTCTTCAGCCGTACCAAAAACCGCTTGTGGACAAAAGGCGAAGAGAGCGGAAACTTTCTTCATGTGGTAACCATGAAAGAAGACTGCGACCAAGATACTTTGCTGATTAAAGTAAATCCGGTGGGACCTGTATGCCATACAGGCAACGATACTTGTTTTGAAGAAAGCAACAAAGAAGACATTCTGTTCTTGAAGTATTTACAAGACTTTATCGACAAACGCAAACAAGAGATGCCGGAAGGCTCTTATACTACCTCATTGTTTAAGAAAGGTATCAATCGTATGGCTCAGAAAGTGGGTGAAGAAGCGGTAGAAACTGTAATCGAAGCAACCAACGGAACCGACGAAGGGTTCTTGTATGAGGCTGCCGATATGGTTTATCACTTGATCGTACTTCTATCATCGAAAGGATATCGTCTCGAACATCTTGCAAACGAATTGAAGAAAAGACATAAAGAGTAATTTATTATATATGAACAACGACATACTTCTTACACTTAGCGATGTTGACATCTGCCGAAACGAAAATATGATTCTGCGCAATGCCAACTTCAAACTAAAAAGAGGTGAATTCGTATATGTTATCGGTAAAGTAGGGTCCGGTAAAAGTACCCTACTTAAATCTATTTATTGCGAAATGCCTATCAAACGCGGCGAATGTACCGTGTTTGAATATCCTGTGCATAAGATTAAAAACAAACACGTGCCTCACTTGCGTCGCAAGTTGGGTATTGTTTTTCAAGATTTCCAACTTCTTACGGATCGCTCTGTAGAAAAGAATCTTGAGTTTGTATTGCGTGCAACCGGATGGGACCAAAAAGGAAAGATCAGAGATCGTATTTCTGATGTACTTCTTCAGGTAGGCATGAATAATAAAGGATATAAGATGCCTCATGAGCTTTCGGGGGGTGAGCAGCAACGCATCGTTATTGCTAGAGCTTTGCTTAATTCGCCCGAGATCATTTTGGCAGATGAACCTACCGGTAACCTTGACCCAGAAACAGGTTCGCAGATTGTACACTTACTGCATGAAATTTGCAGAAACGGCACTTCGGTGATGATGACTACCCATAACTATACCTTGGTGAAGTCTTTTCCGGGACGTGTAATCAAATGTGAGAACGGACAGCTGATCGAAGTAGAATCGGCCCCTGTCGAAATAATCGCAAATAACGACGATTTATAAGAAAAAGTCGTATATTTGCGTATATTAGTAACAAGAATTAGAACATTTTAATCAGACAAAGGAAAAATGAAAGTTTTAAAGTTTGGTGGCACCTCTGTTGGTTCAGCACAGAGAATGAAGGAAGTTGCAAACTTGATTTGTGACGGAAACCAAAAGATAGTAGTTTTATCTGCAATGTCAGGCACAACGAATGCTTTGGTTGAAATTTCGGATTATTTGTATAAAAAGAATCCGGATGGTGCAAGTGAACTTATTAATGCGCTTGAGCAAAAGTACATGATGCACGTTGAAGAACTGTATAAAACAGAGGAGTATAAACAGAAGGCCATCGAACTGCTTAAATCTCATTTTAACTACATGCGTTCTTTCACAAAAGACTTGTTCACCCTTTTTGAAGAAAAGGTTATCCTTGCTCAAGGTGAACTTATGTCTACTGGTATGGTAAACCTATACCTAAACGAATGTGGTACAAAATCTGTTCTAATCCCTGCTTTGGAATATATGCGCACCGACAAAAACGGTGAGCCGGATCCTCTATACATCAAAGACAAGTTGGTTACGCTTTTGAACCAACATAAAGAGGCTGAAATATACATCACGCAAGGATACATCTGTCGCAACGCTTACGGCGAAATCGACAACCTACAACGTGGCGGTAGCGACTATAGCGCATCGCTTATCGGTGCTGCAATCGACTCGGAAGAAATCCAAATATGGACAGATATCGACGGTATGCACAACAACGACCCTCGTTTTGTAGAAGGTACTGCTCCTGTACGTAATCTGCACTTCGAAGAAGCAGCAGAACTGGCTTATTTCGGGGCTAAAATCCTTCATCCTACTTGTATTCTTCCTGCAAAGTTGAATAACATTCCGGTACGTCTTCTTAACACAATGGAACCTGAAGCTCCGGGTACTTTGATTTCTAACAATACAGAAAAAGGTAAAATCAAAGCGGTTGCAGCTAAAGACAACATCACTTCGATCAAAATCAAATCGGGTAGAATGCTGTTGGCTCACGGATTCCTTCGCAAAGTATTCGAAATCTTCGAAAGCTACCAAACTCCAATCGATATGGTTACTACTTCGGAAGTAGGCGTTTCGGTTACAATCGACAAGTCGAAACATCTTTCTGAAATCGTTGACGATTTGAAGAAATATGGTACAGTGACTGTAGATGAAGACATGGTAATCATTTGTGTGGTAGGCGATCTTGAGTGGGAAAACGTAGGTTTCGAGGCTCGTATCGTAAACGCATTGAAAGATATTCCTGTACGCATGATCTCTTACGGTGGAAGTAACTACAACGTTTCGTTCCTTATCCGTTCGGAAGACAAGAAGAGAGCACTACAGGCTTTAAGTAATAACTTATTCTGCAAAGCTTAATTTCACATGACAAAAGGAACTTTTCCTATTGATAAATTTAAGGGGCTTCAAACTCCGTTTTATTACTACGATACCGAACTTTTGCGCAACACCTTGAAACTTGTGACAGGTGAAGCCGGAAAATACGGCTATCATGTACATTATGCTGTAAAAGCGAACGCCAACTCTAAGATTCTTTCTATCGTTCGTGAAAACGGACTAGGTGCCGACTGTGTAAGCGGTGGTGAAATTCAAGCTTGTTTGGATGCAGGTTTTCCTGCCGGCAAGATTGTTTTTGCAGGTGTAGGTAAGGCTGATTGGGAAATCAATCTAGGCCTTGACAACAACATCTTCTGCTTCAACGTAGAATCGGCTGCCGAGCTAGAAGTAATCAACGAACTAGCTGAAGCTAAGAACAAAGTGGCAAGTGTAGCACTTCGTGTAAATCCCGAAGTTGATGCAAACACACACCATTATATCACTACCGGACTTAAAGAAAATAAGTTTGGTATCAACCTATGCCAACTTGACGAAGTTCTAGATCAGTTTGCCCGTTTGAAAAACGTGAAACTAATCGGTTTGCATTTCCACATCGGATCGCAAATTACAGATCTTACCTCGTTCAAAGGACTTTGCGCCCGCGTAAACGAGATTCAAGAAAACATGGCAAAACGCCAAATGATTGTTGAACACATCAACGTAGGTGGTGGCCTTGGTATCGATTACAAACATCCGGATCGTCAGTCTATTCCTGACTTTGCAGATTACTTTGCAATCTTCCACCAACTATTGAAGCTTCAGCCTAATCAAACACTACACTTCGAACCGGGACGTTCTATCGTGGGTCAGTGTGGATCTTTGATTACGAAGGTTCTTTACGTGAAAAAAGGCTCAAGCAAACAGTTTGCGATTGTGGATGCAGGCTTTACGGAATTGATCCGTCCAGCGTTGTATCAGGCTTACCACAAGATTGAAAACCTTACTTCGGAAGGTGCTGTTGAAGCATACGATGTAGTAGGTCCGATCTGTGAATCGTCTGACTGTTTCGGCAAAGCTGTAGACTTGAATGAAGTACACCGTGGCGATCTTATCGCTTTGCGCTCTGCCGGAGCTTACGGTGAAATTATGGCTTCTCAATACAACTGCCGCAAATTACCAAAAGCATACTTCTCAGACACATTGTAATCAACAATGTCGACGACATAGAAATGAAAAAGGGAGGCTTCTTAAACGAAGCTCTCCCTTTTTTTTGTGGTTCAAATTACTCATAAATCCATAACACATAAATATCGTGTGTTTGCTCTCTCTTTTTCATACGCAATAAATGCCGCGTTCGAGCAAAACTTACCTATCAAATATTCGTGATATAATCACGACAAAAACCTTACTTACTTTTCCTAAAAACTATGCATGCTTTTTTTATAAACCTCTTTAGGTTTCGAGCAAAACCATGCATGGTTTTAAAAGCTGCGCAATATACAACAATCTTAGATCTTATTTATCTACGCGTGCCCGAAAGCACGTACAAATCAGGAGCATCAATCATCGTATCAATTTCAAAGCTTCTCACAAAATGATCTGCTTCGTGCTCTACTGCCAATAAATGATCGGATATTTTCGAATCTAGTTTATGATGACATCCATTGATCTTTTCTTTACTATCAGAGTGTGCTACCACAAAACGTCCGCCAGGCTTCAAGACATGATATAACTTTGCTACAAGCGATTTTTTATCCAAAAAATGAGGATAAGCATTGTACACGATCGCCACATCAAAATCACCCTCGTCGACATCCATAAAGTCGGTCGCTTCAAAACGAACTGCATTGTGATCAAATTTTGATTGTGCTACCTTTATCATCTCTTCCGAAATATCGACTCCCAAGATCTCTCCTGCTCCGATTTCAAGCAACGCAGGAGTCAAAACTCCGGTGCCGCAAGCCACATCGAGCACTTTTGCTCCTTCATCAATGCGCGACAACAACAAAATGCGTTCAATGCGAAGCAAATCATGCTTACAAATCGTATCCCACTCTGGTGCCATCTTATCAAAAAAATCTTTTATATCATTTCTCATAGGGAATCTCTTTAGCCGATACGCATCAATTTGGTATCTTAACTGTTGTAATAATAAGACGATATTTCGTTTTACTATCTATATAATCTAAAAGCGGCATAATTGTTCACAAAGCAAGCAAAAAGCTCTATCTTCGCTGCTCGTAACAGACATGATTTTTTATTAAAGAAACAAAATGGAACCGACAATCTTCACTGCCAACTGGTCTATGATCTTACTCATATCGGCCACTGTTTTACTGTGCATACAGTTAGCATATTATATTTTTATTTATGCTAAGCCTTTTCAATTGATCAAGCAAAGCAACTTGAGCAAGTTGGAATACAACGATGCCCTACCTCCGGTTTCTGTAATTATATATGCGCTGAATGACTCGGAAAACCTTCGAGAAAATCTCCCGAAAATACTTGAACAAGAATATCCCAACTTCGAGGTTATTGTAATAAACGATGGTTCTACTGATGAAACGGAAGAAGTACTTAAGCTATATTCTGTCAATTTCTCCAACCTTTATCACACCTATATCCCCGAAGAATCGCGCTATCTAAGTCGCCGAAAACTTGCCATGACAGTGGGAATTAAGGCAGCAAAACACGACTATCTTCTCTTTACCGATTCGGCTTCAGCCCCGGTATCACCACTTTGGATAGAACGAATGATGCGCAACTTCACGCCCGAAACAGATTTCGTACTCGGCTTTTCGGGTTACCATAAAGCAAAAGGATTTCTTGCCTCACTGGCGAGCTTCGACAACCTGCTCACCATGGTTCATTACCTGGCTCGTGCCATTGCAAAAAGGCCTTATGCCGGACTGGGACGCAACCTGGCTTATCGTAAAAGCGTATTTTTCAACAACAAAGGATTCTCAAAACATCTCGACCTGCATTTTGGAGAAGACAATTTGTTTGTGAATGACAATGCCACAAAAACCAATACACGTGTAGAGGTTTCTCCAGAAAGTATTATCCAATCAGAAACTCCTTACAATACAAGCATCTGGAAGGAAATAAAATTAAGACTAGCCGGCACGGCTTGTCACTACAAAGGAATGAGTCCGACTTTATTCGGCCTCGAAACTTTTACTCGTTTTCTATTTTTTGTAAACATTATATTACTTATAATTGTATCCAATTTAAATTGGATAGTTATTGTAGAAGCTATATGTTTGTTGCTAATACGATGGACTGTAAGATGCATTCAGATCTCGAAGCTCCAATCGCTTTTCTTACAAAAGAAAACAACAGCACTGACGTTATTACTCGACTGCATCAATCCGATCTGCAATCTGTACTTTAAATTAAACCGCAAGGTGAGCTTTAAGAATGATTACACCTGGCGTCTACCTAAATAAACCAGAATGAAAAAGAAAGTTTTATTATGCTTTGGGATACTCCCGCTAACCACACTGTTTTCACCCACAACAATTCAGGCCAACAATCCTGAGAAAGAACAAACCCTTATTACAGACTCGATACAACTCAGCGAAGTGGTTGTAACCGGATCAATGACCGAAGTGAGCAAACGCCAATTGCCTCTTCACGTAGAAGTAATTGGTCGTAAGGATATTGAACAACGCAAAACCACCTCACTCTTGCCGCTACTTTCCGAACGCATCCCGGGAATGTTTGTCACCCAACGCGGCGTAATGGGATTTGGTGTAGCAAACGGATCTGCAGGTTCTATGACCATGCGCGGCATTGGCGGTAGCCCCAATACCCAACTTCTTGTGCTGATCGACGGACATCCGCAATACATGGGGTTGATGGGACATCCACTTCCCGACATGTACGATACGGCTATTGCCGAAAAAGTCGAAGTCGTAAAAGGTCCGGCCTCATACCTTTACGGATCCAATGCCATGGGTGGCGTTGTAAACATCATCACCAAACGCCCCGACGGACTAAAACCATCGCTTACGAGAGCCAATCTAATGTATGGAAGTTACAATACCTTCTCGGCAAACGCATCCAATGCCTACCAAAAAGGGAAATGGGATACCTACATCTCGGCAACTTATAATCGAACAGACGGACACCGCGACAACTCCGAATTTAACCAATGGAGCGGTTACGGAAAGGTAGGATATCAGATTTCGGAACACTATAAAACCCGATTCGACTTCAACATTACCCGCTTCAAAGCTTCGAATCCGGGCACAATCGAAAAGCCTATCAATGATAACATTGCTCGCGTTGTGAGAGGGATGAGCTCCCTTTCGCTCGAAAACAAATACGATAATCTAAACGGTGCTTTGAATTTGTATGTCAACTTCGGAGACCATAAAATAAACGACGGCTTTTATGCCGGAGAGCAACCAAAGGACTTCTATTTCCGATCGAAAGATAAAATGTGGGGAGCTACATTCTATCAAACGACCTCTCTTTTCAAAGGCAACAGTACCACTGCCGGCGTAGACTTTAAGGCCTATGGCGGACATGCGTGGAACGACTCGATCCACTCCGACAAAAAGACCGATCTCGTAGATCGTAATATCTATGAAGTAGCGGGATATGTAAATATGCGCCAAGCCATTACCGATCGTTTATTTTTAAGTGCCGGCATTCGCTTCGATCACAACAGCCACACCGGAGGAGAATGGATTCCACTTGGAGGAATTAGCTTTATAGCAGCACGCAACACCGTTGTAAAAGCTGTTGTAAGTAAGGGATTCCGCAACCCTACCATTCGAGAAATGTACATGTTTCCACCACAAAACCCGAACCTTAAGCCCGAGAAATTGGTTAATTATGAGTTGTCGGTTTCACAAGGTTTGCTACAAGACAAGTTGCAACTGGATCTAAGTGTATACTACCTAAAGGCTAATAACCTAATCCAAACACAAATGGAGGGTGGTAGACCGCAGAATGTAAACACCGGTAAAGTGGAAAACTATGGAGTTGAGTTTGCCGCAAACTATCACGTCACACGTGCACTTTCGTTGAATACAAACTATAGCTATACACACATGCAACGTCCGGTATTGGCTGCACCGAAACATCAATTCTACATTGGTGGTAGCTATACGATAAACAAATGGTCGGCTCAAACAGGTTTGCAGTATATCAACAAACTATATACCAGTATCAATCCGGCTACAACAGACAACTTCACACTTTGGAATGCTTCCGTTTCCTACTTCCCGCTTGCTTGGCTCGAAGTATATGGGAAAGTCGAAAATATCCTGAATCAAAAATATCAGATTAATGCAGGATTCCCAATGCCCGGAACCAATGCATATGGAGGGGTGAAAGTGGCTTTTTAACAAGTTATCAACACCTACATTTCAGATGTAAATCAAACTCGCATCTTAATAACTTCTCAATAAAGAAAGAGCGTTGTTCCTAACTAGTAGGGCAACGCTCTCTTCATTTCAGTACGTATTTATTTTATTCGAATCGAATCGATTTGGCAGGTTCAATCTTTGTGATCAAATAAGTGGGCCCAAGCATCATCACCATCGAAACCAACAAAGCTCCCGCATTGATCAAAAGCCAATGCCACACCGTAAGTTCAATAGGAACTGCATCAAGGTAATACACACTCGAATTGAGCTTGAGAGGTTGCAGGTATTTCTGGATGAAACAAATCGACAAACCAATTGCATTTCCCCAGATCATCCCTTTTCCAATCAAGAAAAAGGCAAGATAAAGAAACACTTTACGAATGCTACGGTTGCCTTCTCCGAGTGCTTTGAGAATACCAATCATATTGGTTCGCTCCAGAATGATAATAAGTAAACCGGCAATCATGGTAAAACCCGACACCGCCATCATCAATACCAGAATAATTACAACGTTGGTATCAAGAATATCCAACCACCCAAAAATCATTGGGTTTAGTTCTTTGATGGACCGCACATAATACATCATTCCTTGGCGGTCTTCGCTATCGAGTAGAACTTCTGTCAGCTTTTCGGTAGTATCATCCAACTTACCATAGTCTTTCACATAGAGTTCGATCCCACTTACCATATCCGAATCCCATCCGTTGAGTCGACGAATGTGACGCATATCTCCTACTACAAACAATTTGTCGTAATCTTCGAAACCGCTATCATATATTCCCGAAATCTTAAACTTACGTGCTCGGATATCATCTTCGATAAAGTAGGCCAGGAAATCATCACCCGTTTTCAAATCGAGTCTATTGGCCAAGTATCGCGAAATCAACACATCGTTTGATGATTTATCCCCTCTGATAACGGGCAAACTCCCCTCTTTGAGGTTCTTTTCAAAGAACGACCAATTATAAACCGAGTCGACTCCTTTGAGCACAAATCCCTCAAATTCGCTATCAGTCTTGATCATTCCCGGTTTGGTTGCATATAGTTCGACCGACTCGATATTGGGAAAAGTCTTAAGACTATCAATAAGCGAGGCTCCTATCGCAATGGGCTGAGTTTCGTACGAGGCATTGTTATCAAAATTGGTAATGCGGATATGTGAACCAAAGCCGATCACTTTGTTTCGCACCTCTTGCTTAAAGCCCAAAATAATGGCCACCGAAAGAATCATAACGGCAAGTCCGAGAGCAATACTAATCAAGGATATCCGGATGGCAGGAGGCGTGGCCTCTTTCCCTCCGTCTTTATTGAAATGGATGCGTTTGGCAATAAACAGTTCTAAATTCACAGTTGCTGTTTTTCTTCGTTAGTAGTTCCTGTTTTCGGATGTAAAGATAAGCACCCGAATAGAAAATAACGATCAAAATAAAAAAAACCGATCAATTGCCTATATGACAATTAATCGGTTTCGTTTGATTTATATCTTCTCAGATCGTTGTATGCTTTTACAAAACACGACCCGGATAAGCTTCTAATGCTTTTTCGAGCACTTGAATCGCTTTGGCAAGTTCATCTTTTTTTAATACATATGCTATACGTACCTGATCTTTACCAAGTCCCGGTGTTGTGTAAAACCCGGAAGCAGGTGCCATAAACACCGTTTGTCCTTCGTAGTCGAACTCTTCCAGACACCAAGCACAGAACTTATCGGCATCATCTACCGGAAGTTTGGCTACGGTATAAAATGCTCCCATTGGAATTGGTGAATAACAACCCGGAATACGGTTTAGTGCATCTACCAAAAACTTACGACGCTCTACGTATTCGTTGTATACATCAAGCATATACTCCTCCGGTGTATCCAATGATGCTTCTGCTACGATCTGTCCTAATAGCGGCGGACTCAAACGAGCCTGACACCATTTCATTACGTTTGCTTTTACATCTTTGTTTTTCGAGATCAACGCACCGATACGGATACCGCATTCGCTATAGCGTTTTGATACCGAGTCTACCAAGATTACGTTATTTTCAATCCCTTCCAAATGAAAGGCCGAGATATATGGAGCTCCCGTATAACAGAATTCGCGATACACTTCGTCAGAGAAAAGGAACAAGTCGTATTTCTTAACAAGATCACGAATCTGGTTCATCTCCTTTTGTGTATACAAATATCCGGTTGGGTTATTTGGGTTACAGATCAAAATGGCTTTGGTACGTGGTGTAATCAATTCCTCAAATTTCTCTACCGACGGAAGGGCAAAACCCTCTTCTATGGTGGAAGGAATCGTTTTAATAACTGCACCGGCCGAAATAGCAAACGCCATATAGTTGGCATAGGCTGGTTCGGGTACAATGATCTCGTCGCCCGGATCCAAACATGCCATAAACGAGAAGAAAACCGCTTCCGATCCTCCTGTTGTTATGATAATGTCTTCTGCCGTAACGTCGATTTTATATTTAGAATAGTATTTTACCAAGCGTTCACGTAGGCTCGCGTTTCCCTCACTCGGGCTATATTCAAGCACAGAACGGTCTATATGCTTCAGTGCATCTAAGGCGACTTGCGGAGTGGCGACATCTGGTTGTCCGATATTGAGATGATAAACCTTTACTCCTTTTTGTTTGGCCTTATTTGCCAACGGAACCAATTTCCGAATAGGTGAAGCGGGCATCTCCTGTCCGCGCTGCGAAATCTTAGGCATTATGTTTCAATTAATAACGATATATATTCGTTTATTTACAAGTCGAGACGAAGATAGTGCTTTTTCTTTGAATAGAACATTAACTAAAATCAAAAACTTCGTAACGAATACAAAACCTATGCTCAAATACAGAGGGTTAAGTATCCTCGTCGCCAATCTAAAAAAAGAAAAACCTCTGCTACAGATCCGATCTGCAACAGAGGTTTTACATATACCTTGATGGTGTATTTACAAATTAGAGTGATGGTGTCATTTGATCCTTACTTGCTTCCATGGTTGAGATAAACACCTCCGGATCTACAGCTCGCACTTCACTTTTGAGCCGCGTCAATTCTTTTCGCTCGGTAATGGTAAATATAATCTTCTTCGGCAAGCCTTTATACATACCGTTACCTTGAAGAAAGGTGCCACGCATACCCAACTTTTCTACAATCACATTGCGCAGCTCATCGGCCTTTTCGCTCACGATAAACACAGCTCTATTGGGATTGTCACATTGCAACATGTCCACGACTTTTCCATATACAAAGATGGTAAACCAAGAGTACAACGGAACGCTCCAATCTTGAAAGGCCATTAGACCGAAAACTACAATAACCGAATCGACAATCATGATCATACTACTGATCTTCATGTTACGATTGAGTGTTAACAACTTAGCTACCACATCGGTTCCGGCACTGGTACCACCTGCTTTAAATATGCAAGTTACCCCAAGTCCAAGCATCGCTCCTCCGTAAAATCCGGCAATAAACGGATCGTCTTTTACCAACGGATCGGTTCCGAACAAATAAGTCAATGAGTCTACAAAAACAGAGACTAAAAGGAAGGTAACAATGGTTTTTCCGCCAGAGCTGAGCCCGATCCTTCGAGCTGCTAGGATGGTAAGCGGAATATTAAAACAAAGTGCGGTTATACCCATCGGTAGTCCTTCGGGTAAAAATGAAAACATGCCCTCGGTTACATGGTGCAATACGATAGAGATACCATAAATCCCCCCGGGAACAATTTTGTACGGTGCTAAAAATAGCACATAACTTACAGCCTGAAGCAATGCTCCCGCTACAATAAGCAGATAGTCTTGTACAGATGCTTTTACTTTTACCCCCCCTGGGGGCGAACACAAGCCTTGAATCATTTGGATAAAAGATAAGAATTTGTTTAAACAAAGTTTATATTTCGGGCGCAAACGTACAGAATCTTTCTTATTTTAAAAAACTTTTAACCAACAATTCACTGCGATATAAAAGCAATTTACTACCTCAAGATACGAAATAGACGCCAAAATGAGATTATTGCTACAAAACAATAATATTTCACAAAGCTACCGCGTATTAAATTTATAAAATGAAATAACAAACATATAAAAAAGTATTGAATTCAATAGATGTAAACAAACATATAGACTTATGTGTTATATCACAAAGTCATTGAATCAAAGTAGAATAATACAATTTATTAGCATATGAACTTGGTTGAAATTCTAAAGTGGAGATATGCAACAAAACGAATGAATAACTCGAAGGTTACCGATCAGAAGATACATAATATACTCGAAGCCATTCGAATGGCTCCTAGTTCGTTTGGTCTGCAGCCTTATCACGTATTTGTTGTTACAGATCCGATATTGAAGGCAAAGATTAAAGAGGTTGCATGGAGACAGCCTCAGATTACTGAGGCTTCGCACATACTTATCTTTGCAGCATGGAGTAGTGTATCTATTGCTCAAATTGATAAATACATTAACCAGGTTGCTCATGAGCGCAATATGAGCCACGATCAACTGATCGGATACAAAGACAAATTGCTTCAATTCATGGGTAATTTCACCTCCGAACAAGTTGTTCATTGGACTAGCAAACAAGCTTATCTTGGTTTAGGATTTGGATTAATTGCTGCTGCTGAGCAACAAGTAGATGCTTGCCCAATGGAAGGGTTTGAACCGGCGAAGCTCGATGAACTTCTTGATTTAAAGAGCAAGCATTTGAAAAGTACGGCAATTATGGCTGTGGGATATCGTGATATTCAAAATGATACGTATCATAACCTTCCAAAAGTAAGACGTCCATTTGATGACATGTTTACATTTATCTGATCGTAAAATAAGATACATATATCGGTCTTTTGACTTTAATTGAATAAAAGAACCTCATTTTACTCTTGACAAGTAAGATGAGGTTCTTTATTTATTATACGTATTCACTCAATTCGAGCCAACGCATCGACTTTTCGTCTATTTCATCAATAAGCACTGTCATACGCGCAGACTTTTCGAGCAACTCGTCGGTAGATAGTGTTCCGCTACTCATAGCCTCTTCGAGCTCCGCTTTCTCTGCTTCCAACTTCGGAATCAACTCGTCCAGCTCTTTCAACTCGCGTTGTTCCTTGAATGAAAGCTTCTTTTTAGTCTCAGTACTGCGGTCTTGCTTATATACTTGCTTTGGAGCTTCTTTTTCTTGTAGTTTTTGTTGCTCTTCTTTCTCGATCAACTCCTGCACTTCTTTCCACTCTCTGTATTGCGTATAGTTGCCCGGGAAATCTTTCAACACACCTTGCCCTCTGAATACCATCAAGTGATCTACCACTTTATCCATAAAGTAACGGTCGTGCGAAACAACGATCACGCAACCTTTAAACTCGCGCAAGTACTCTTCAAGTACATTAAGCGTTACGATATCCAGGTCGTTGGTTGGCTCATCCAGCACCAAGAAGTTTGGATTACGCATCAATACGGTACAAAGATAAAGACGTCGCTTCTCACCCCCACTCAACTTATGCACATAACTGTGTTGCTTTTCGGGAGTAAACAGGAAGTGATTTAAGAACTGCGAAACAGAAAGGGTAGATCCATCTCCAAGAGTTACAACTTCTGCAATGTCTTGAACTACATCAATTACCTTCATTTGCTCGTCGAACTGTAACCCATCTTGACTATAATATCCAAAACGAATTGTTTCTCCTACCTCAAACTCTCCGCTATCGGGAGCAACTTCCCCCATCAGCATC
This sequence comes from Tannerellaceae bacterium, assembly GCA_051660585.1. Taxonomy (GTDB): domain Bacteria; phylum Bacteroidota; class Bacteroidia; order Bacteroidales; family CAMTPD01; genus UBA12018. The sequence goes on along the minus strand of JBOFPV010000040.1, from coordinate 6,950 downwards.
TTAATGAAGGTAGACTTGCCGGTACCGTTGTTACCTACGATACCCATCTTTTCGAAACGAGAAAATGTATAGTTGAAGTCTTCAAGAATCTTCAAGTCATCAAAACGCTTCGACACATGTTTGGCATCAAAAATCTTGGATCCGATGTAAGAAGCCTTCACCCCAAGTTTTACATTATCCTCTTCGCGTTTACGCTTGGCTTTCTCCTCCAACTCATAAAACGCATCAATTCTATATTTTGCTTTTGTTGCACGGGCCTGTGGCTGACGACGCATCCAGTCGAGCTCTTTGCGCATCAAATTACCCGCACGCTCTACTTCTGCATTGGTTGCGGCAACACGTTCGCTACGCTTTTCAAGATAGTAGCTGTAATTGCCCTTGTATTCGTAAATCTGTTGGTTGTCGATTTCGATGATTTCATTACACACACGATCTAGGAAGTAGCGGTCGTGCGTTACCATCAAGATACTGATTGTAGAACGATTCAAGTACCCTTCGAGCCATTCGGTCATCTCCAAGTCAAGGTGATTGGTAGGCTCATCGAGAATAAACAACTCAGGTTCGGTAATCAATACATTCGCCAAAGCGACACGCTTAAGCTGTCCGCCTGAAAGCTCTTCTACCTTTTGGTCAAATTTCGTGATCTTCAACTGTGAAAGAATCTGCTTCGCCTTTCGCTCATAGTCCCAAGCTTTCAACTGGTCCATACGAGCTAGAATATCTTCAAGGTTTGAATGATCTCCTGTTTCCATTGCGCGCTCATATTCGGCAATCAATTGTACCGTTTCATTTTGTGAATAGAAACAAGCCTGAAGCACCGTTAATCCGGCCGGATATTGAGGATCTTGCTCGAGGTAACCCACGCGCAATCCGTTTCTGAATACCACTCTACCCGAGTCATACCCCTCTTTGCCGCCAATGATATTCAACAAAGTCGTTTTCCCCGACCCGTTTTTAGCGATAAGCCCTATTTTTTCACCTTCGGAAATACCGAATGTAATGTTTTCGAACAATACCAAATCGCCAAAGCTTTTGGTAAGCCCGTCTACTTGAAGAAAACTTGCCATATATTATTTATAAAGTAGTCTGTTATTTCTGCAAACGAAGATAGCTTATTCTCACCGTATTTCATGAATCAGCACAGATATAAACATTAATTTAACCCCTTTAATAAAGAATAGCACAAGTATAACTTCTCGTTATATTCAATCACGCTTTATTTCTTGTTTATCTAAATAAGTGGGCATACTTTTGCCACCCAATCTTAAACAGATTGAAATATTAACCGTTACATAAATAAAAGAATATCCACAGAATTTATATATACATTTAATTATGGTTTTATGCTTACAGGAATGATTTTTGTGTTCGTTTTAGGATACGCTGCGATTGCGTTCGAACACCCACTTAAAGTAAACAAAGCAGCCTCGGCTCTGATTACCGCAGTAATCTTATGGGTTATGTACACCATGGCCGCAGACACATTTGTGCCAATCACATCCGGAAGTGAATTTACACACTTCATCGAAACTCACCCTTCGCTTTTATCAAAAACCTTGCTTCAACAAAGTGTAGCTTTCGAAACCGAACACCAGATTATATCGAGTATCGGTGACATTGCTGAGATTTTGCTGTTCCTTGTTGGAGCAATGACTATCGTAGAATTGGTAGACGCACACGGTGGCTTCACGTTTATTACCGATCGAATCACAACGAAAAACAAAAAGAAGTTGATTTGGCTGATCACCGGCCTAACATTCTTCATGTCGGCTGTGCTCGATAACCTCACTACAACCATCGTTATGATTATGCTCGCCCGCAAAATCATTGGCAACTACAAAGAGCGATGGATTGTTGCATCACTTATCGTTATAGCTGCAAATAGCGGTGGCGCTTGGTCTCCGATTGGAGATATCACCACCATTATGTTGTGGGTAAGAGGAAACGTTTCGGCCGAGTCGATTATTCCGAACCTAATCATACCTTGTATCGTATCTACAGTAGTTCCGGTATTTATCGTAACTCGATTTATGAAAGGCGACGTTGAAGCTCCGGAAGAAACGGATGAAAATGAACACGAACGTATCCCCCTTCAACGCAAAGAGCGCATCTTAATCTTTGCCTTAGGCGTTGGATGCTTACTGTTTGTCCCAATCTTTAAAAGTGTAACACACCTACCTCCATTTATGGGGATGATTCTAGGAATGGCCGTTCTTTGGTTTGCCACAGAAATCATGTATGACCGCAAAAAAGATATGCACGAAGAAGATAAACTTCGTCTTACAAAGATCTTGAAACGTATCGACGGGCCTACACTCCTATTTTTCCTTGGTATCTTAATGGCTGTTGATGCATTACGATACAGCGGACTGCTTGATTCGGTTGCCGGATTCTTAGATACAAGTATCGGTAACATTTATATTATCAATCTTGTGATCGGTCTTTTGTCTTCGATTGTAGACAACGTTCCGCTTGTGGCTGGTGCAATTGGGATGTATCCTGTAGCAGATTCGGTAATGCTTGCTTCCACTGCAAACCCTGAATACCTTCAAAACTTTGCCGTAAACGGTGTATTCTGGCAATTCCTTGCCTATTGTGCCGGTGTGGGTGGTAGCGTATTGATCATCGGATCGGCTGCCGGTGTAGTAGCAATGGGGCTTGAACGTATCAACTTTGGCTGGTATATGAAAAATATTTCGTTGCTTGCTTTGGTTGGTTACCTTGCCGGAGCTGCCGTATATGTACTACAGAACTATTTATTCTAGAATAAAACGACGCAACCTTGAAAAGGCTGCAAAACGCATCAATATCCCATATAATTGAACAAAAATTCAATTTATGGGATATTTTTTTGGCAAAAGGTTTGCACAATAGAAATTCTTTACTACCTTTGCACACGCAAATGAGACGGTACCATAGCTCAGTTGGTAGAGCAAAGGACTGAAAATCCTTGTGTCCCCGGTTCGATTCCTGGTGGTACCACTCTCTCAAAAGCAAATTAAGGCGGTGCCATAGCTCAGTTGGTAGAGCAAAGGACTGAAAATCCTTGTGTCCCCGGTTCGATTCCTGGTGGCACCACTTCAAACTCCTCAAATCAATGATTTGAGGAGTTTTTTTATGCCTTCCCCTCACCTGTTTCTGCTCACGCAGGGTGCGTGTACACGGTCACGCTGCGCCAATGATTTCGGTCACGCAGCGTCAGTCAAAACAGTCACGCTGCGTGCGTAAAACCAATCACCACGCGTAAAGATCTTATCTACATTATTTATCCCTTAACAGGTTCGTTTGTTTCTATTATTTCTGAATCAACTTTTAAATTCAAACCTTGCATATCAAGCTCCTTTTTATGCATGCTATTCTTTTTGAACAATGGTTGCCATTTTAAATACGTAGCGGATCGCCACAACCACTCAAATGGCCCATAAATAAAATAGCGTAGCCAGTATTTACTCAAGATCAATTGTACTATGTATACAACGATCCCCAAGACAAAAACCTGTGTAGCTCCCCACGATCCGAAAATAGACCCAAGAGACCACATCGAGAATAGCAAAGCTCCAATCACACTCTGTATTTCATAGTTTGTTAATCCCATTTTACCATATGGCACCAACATTTGAAGCAATCTCCCTGTACTTTTTTGTTGATAAAGAACAATAAAGATTAGTGCCAGTGCTGCCGAAAATGTCAATAGATACAGATCATTTATTGTAAGTAATAAAATATCAGAGAAGGACGTTACACTATTAGGTGGGCGCATGAATAATCTAGGTATTTCCGGCAACCAATTTCGCATAACCCCAATCAGTATTGTAACCCCAACACCACCTAGTGCTAATCGTATATTTGTTTTACGATACCGCTCGAGCTCTTCAAAATAACGTAGCCTACCTATAACTAAACCGAGAATAAACAACGCAAGAGTAAGATACCCCCTACCATTTACTCCAAACTGATACTTCATTTTGCCTTCCAAACCGGTTGTGAGATTTTGCTTGGCAGAGCGAATAAATGATGGTTTTATCGGCTCGCCTTCCTGTGCTCGAAAACTTGGAGCGATCGGAGCTGTCTTTTGAACTCCTGCCATAGAGGCATTAATCCGTTCATATCCTGAAATAATAAAACGAGGTCCGCCTAGCAACAGAAAAGCAACCAATACAAGCAATACTTTATTTTTATACCGATACAACCATACCATCAATACACCAAAGCAAGCGTATATGGACAAGATATCGCCTGTATAAAACAAATTTCCGATCACACCAATCAGAAAAAGAATAAACATCCGCCATACAAACCGTTTTCTAAAATCAACTCCTTTCTGTTTAGCCCTATCCATTTGAATAAAGAAGCTCAACCCAAACAAGAACGCAAAGATATTTATGAAGCGCCCCATGATAAGATTCGCTGCAATCCATGACACTATAGAATCTACCTGAGGATATAAAACTGCTCTCGGGCCGGAGAAAATCCCATAATGCTGCACCATATGAATAAGAATAACACCCAAAAGTGCAAAACCTCGCAAAGCGTCAATAACTGTTATTCGCTCTTTCTGAATAGACACAATGATTCCTTCTTTCATGATTTTTCAATTTAATTTCAATATTAGACTTCAGTCTTTTCTAAATGTAGACACTGACAACAAACATCTATTCCTTTTCTGAACAACACGAAAACATTCCGAACAAAGCGAAAATAAACCCACAATGCAAGCACCTCTTCATATTTAAGTATAACCTATTCGAATTTACATTCTACAATTTATCTTATCTTCAATCGAGAATATATCTAGAATAATCCATCTTTTAAATTAACTTTAATATCAAAATCGAATAAGTGTTATTATTATTTATAAAAAAGCCAACAAACATACTATATCTCACTAGCACACAAGGCTCTGTATACAAAACAAACAACATTAATCCAAAAACAAACAATAGATTTTTAGGTAGATGTCAATAACTAATACATCTTTAAATTATTGCCATCCAGTTAGGCAAGTTATATATTTGCAGACATAAGGAATAAGTATCAGTCTTTTAATTAGTCGCACCTCTCCTTATTAATGAAAATCAGACCTGCAATCTTTTAATTAAGAGTTCCATTAGACTGAGAATAACATGAATGAATTACAGAAAAATTAATGCTTTATATGGGAATATTGCTTACAGACTTTAATGACTACTTTAATAAAAATCAGATCATAGATAGTACTATTATAAACAAAGGTCTGCATATATTAGATGAAAGTACCAGAGGATCGGATTTATTCAGTGCATCAATGAATAGATCTATCCACATCACATCAACCTTTGATAGCATACTATACTATATATCAGACTCCTACATGCGCCTCACCGGATATACTAAATCTGAAATTTTATCTTTCGGAAATAATTTCATCAACAAAATTATCCATCCTTCAGATAAAATTGAGCTTGAGAATATGCGAATATTAGCTTTACAAGAAATATTCACACATACACGCACATCTCGTTTTTCACACCATTCGATTTGCTTTAATTATCGAATCAAACATAAGTCAGGATTTTGGCTTACGCTGGAGTGTAATGCATATCCTTGTTGTTTTTTAATTGATAAGCCACGTTTCTTTATTGGCATCGTTAAATCTACACGTGCATTTCACAAGCAAAAGTTTCAAATATACTTTCCAAAAGATAATGCTCGTTATGTCTTTAATAGAAGAAATAACAAGTTTATTTCAGAGGAAAAGGTGCGATTAAAATCGAATGAGTTAGTTATACTGGATCTAACAGCTAAAGGATATAGGGAGCATGAAATTGCAAAGAAACTAGAAACAGACGTCAACAACATCAAGTATTACAAAAAAGGAATAATGCATAAACTATCAGTTCACAGTATGCCCGAAGCAATCTATTATGCATTAAAACACAAGTTAATCTAACACTTGAATAGGAAACAATGATGAATGTAATTATAGAAAAACTATTAAAGAACAACTTGTCAAAAAAAGATAAAACAATTAGCAACGAAGAAGACTTGTTTAGAGCAGATATCATGTGCTCTAATATAGAGGCGTTTGCATGCTCCAACACGCAGTCTTTAATCCTTATCAATTATAAAGCAGGCAGTTATACAACGTTCAATTACAACTCTCAACTAAAGCTTTTATTAGGAGATAAACTTCGACAGCTGAACCCGAACACTGTAGATGAAATGATTAACAAAAATGATTCTATCAAAATAGAAAGATACATCGATGTTATCAATAAACATTTTCATTGCACAAGAAAACATAAAGAAAAGAACTTCTATTTTACGATTTTATTCAGTTACTTCTCAGATTTAGGCGAGTATGGGTGTTGTATAGATCTTATCCCATTCTTATACAATGAAAAAAAAGAGCTTTGTTTTATCCTTTGCAAAGTAGATGCGGCTGCCCATGCTGGAAAACCTATTTTAAAGAAATACTGCTCTTCTGAGCAGAAAACATATGAATATCTTTTATCAAGTAAACGCTTTGTTGAGGATCATAAAGTTAATCTATCGAATATCGAATGTGAGATCTTAAGACTATCTGGAGAAGGCGAAAAAGAGCATGAAATCGCCAATAAGATGGAGATATCTTTGACTAACGTAAAACGATATAAAACTCAAATTTTCGAGAAAATGCAAGTCAAATCAATATCTGAAGCAATCTATATATCTTACAAAAGAGGTCAGTTATAAAAAGCAACAGAGCTGCAATGATGCATTCATCTGCAGCTCTATTGTTTTATTTTAGTCAAACATAAGAATATCTCCTGAAAGATCTGAACCCTTTAATGAGACTTTTAATTCACAACTATTATTTGCTTTCACCCCTTCCGGCAACTCTACCGAATAAGTAGCAAATGGTTGATCTGATGCAATAGGTTGTCTGATCGCTGATTCAAATCCTACAACTCCATCTACCTCAATCGCAA
>JBOFPV010000039.1:0-35325 GCA_051660585.1 Tannerellaceae bacterium | reverse complement strand
AGCCTTGAGTGAAGTAGTAGATCAGTTGAAGACACAAATCAATAAACTGGATGTTCCTTCCGGAGTAAGTTTGTCGATAGCAGGTTCTTATGAAGATCAGCAAGAATCATTCAACGATATGTTCCTTTTGCTGATGCTTTGTATCATGTTGGTATACATTGTAATGGCAGCACAGTTTGAATCGTTTACATATCCATTCATCATTATGACCTCATTGCCGTTTGGTTTCTCGGGAGTCGTGTTGGCATTGCTTATTGCACAGCAACCACTCGACTTGATGGGACTTATCGGAGCTGTAATGCTTGTAGGTATTGTGGTGAAAAACGGTATTGTACTTATCGATTATGTGAATCTGAATCGTGAGCGCGGTATGTCTATTATTACAGCCGTAGTAAATGGCGGGCGCTCTCGTTTGCGTCCGGTATTGATGACAACGGCAACCACCGTACTCGGTATGATTCCGTTGGCAATTGGTACGGGGCAAGGTTCCGAAATGTGGCGCAATATGGGTATTGCCATTATCGGTGGTTTGAGTTTTTCTACCATCATTACCCTCATTATTGTACCGGTACTGTATGCAGTATTTGGTCGTAACGGAGTAGTACGCCAGCGCAGAAAACTTGAAAAGTTGTATGCAAAACGCGACAAAGGACAAGCTTAAATTATAAATCCGGTCTGCTGTGAGGCGGCCGGATGTTTATATACGAAATAGAAACAACAGATTATGAAAGCAATATTTATACCCTTCAATCAAGCCTACAAAGATCGCTTGATCGAGATGATGGATAAAATGAATATCCGCGGCTTTACTTTTTGGGAAGAAGTACAAGGACGCGGAACCAAACGCGGCGAACCCCACTACGGATCGCATGCGTGGCCTACGATGAACTCTGCTATTATTACGATGGTACCCGAAGATAAAGTAGATGAATTGATGAATGCCATTCACGAACTCGACATGAAAACCGAAGCACAAGGTATTCATGCCTATTCGTGGAACATTGAAAAGATGGTATAGAATTCCGATTTGCATCACTTGCAATGAAAAGTGATGCTTCCATGTATACAAAAGCGCCATTGCTACATTTGATCGTAAAGATCTGTCGTAGCAATGGCGCTTGATTTACTTAAAGGATTCGCGTATTAGCGCTTGAGCCAAGTTAACTTGTGCCAAATGTGTTCCAGCGGACCTTGCTTGTGGGTTTTAAGCCAAAGTTTACAGAACCATATTTGAAGCATCATAACGCACAGTCCGATTACGAAACTCCAAGCAATACCCACCTTATCGGCAAGTCCGAATGCATAAGGAAAGAATAAGATGCTACCAATGATCGACTGACTGATATAGTTGGTAAGACTCATACGGCCATAGAAACGTAAATTGTTCGTCATACGTTGGAATGCATCACTTTGATACAGAATAACGAATGCAGATACAAGTATCGCGGTAAATGCAATATTATACCACATCGTGAAAATCGTTTGAAGAGACTCAGTCGAAGAGGCTTTAGCAATGTATAAAACAAAGCTGGCAACAAAACCGGCAACGAATGTTTTTACCCAGAAGTTGATATGCTTTGAAAAGTAGTTGCCACGAGCCAGAATCATACCCAAGATGAACAATCCCGGAGCTTGCAATAAGCGACCTGCATCTACAGCCCAGAATAAACTTGCAATCTGTCCCGTTGTGATATTTGCAACAAGCATATCGCCGAAGTTACCCGTGTCGATAATCGTTTTTAGCGTAGGGTAATACGAATCATCAAGTACGGTAGGAATCAAGTTGATACCAAAGCACTCAAGAAGTTCGATTGGTTGAATTAGAAACAGCAATGCAATAAGCAAGAGCGACTTTTCAGACAATTTGCGAACAGGAATCATTACGAAGCCCATTACAGCAAATAGCAACAGTACGTCTCCGCCCGGGAAAAAGGCAGCATTGATCGAGGCAAACCCCATCAATAAAAGCAGTCGCCAAGCAAAGCGAGCTCCAAAGTCTTTTCCTACAGCCTCTTGATTGCGCTGCTGTACAATAAAGGTGAACCCAAAAAGAAGAGCAAAGATGGTATAGCTCTTCCCTGCAAAAACAAAGAACAAAGCATCCCATACACTTTGATTAATCAATTGAGCAGTAGGAGATGAAGCCTCGGGATAAACTCCATAAATAAAGTGTTCGATAAAATGTAATAACATAATTGCCACAACGGCAAAACCGCGCAAACTATCAACAACCGTTACGCGCTGTACCTTTTTAATCTCTGTCATATGTATTTATTTAAATGTTAGCCAAGTGAGACGATGCCAAATCTCTTCCAAAATGCCACGGCGATGTGTTTTTAGCTTCTGTCGTTTTAGCAAAAGGGTTTGTGAGAAAGTTAAGTTCAGCTGTTCATTTGATTGGACAAAGATATGAAAGAGCACTTCTAGTTTTTTTAACCTATTTGAAAAACGGTTATTTAGTGGTGGTTTTACTTCTGAGACGACTTAGGTTTTGTTGTGTCATACCAAGGAAGGACGCAAGATGCCCCAGGTTTGCCCTTTTAATCAAGTCCGGTTGTTCGGCAATCAGTTTCTCATAACGTTCGGCCGCTGTAAGAGTAAGCCTGTCTATTCGGGTAAGTTGTAGTTGCAACACACACTCCTGATGACATACACGTGACCAATTTGCAATTTCAATGTTTGTAGTATATAGTTTGTTGAGCTGTTCAATTGGAATCACATAAAAGACGCAATCCTCGAGCAGCTCTACATATTCAAAGCCGGCAGTGTTGTGGTATAAATCATTCAAAGCAAACGTAATATCACCCTCGCGTGAAAACCAAGTTGTAACCTCTTCGCCATTTATAATGCAATACGAGCGGCAAAATCCTTTCTCGATAAAATAAACATTTCTGTTGCGTTTGCCTCCTTCAATAAGCAAATGCTTACGAGGAAGTTCGCAAAGCGTAAAGTGATTGGCAAGTTCGTTGATCGCTTCGTCCGATACGGGATAAAACTTTCGAATGCTTTCTATTATATTTCTCATACCTCTTAAATCAAAAGTCAAGCGTTACATTCGCAATCGCATCTAAAATTAATCATAATAATCCGGATCGCCCAACTTATTTCATTGTTCAAAGCTAACTCATCCTTATGGAGATGGGTTCATGGTGTGGTCAAATTATCAATTGTTTTTGAGCTTATTGTAAATAATTGGTTTTAGTCACTTTTTTGTGTTTTGGGCGAAAATGAGAGGCGTTTGGGCGATTTGTGTCCTATTTTGTCTGGTTGATCTTTTAGGATGATCAACCAAAAAGTGGCAGATTGTCGGGGAATAGCTGCTTGGGCTTACTCAAGAAGGGGACTCGTTATCGAGAACTTTTCAGCGGTGCTTCATTTTGTTTTTGGTTTGTTGAGACGGCTTTCTTTTTGCAGCGGCCAACTCGCGCTGCTTGGCTTGTATGCCCATGCGACTAGGGGATGCCTCGGAGGATGAACGGAAATGGTGTTGAGGCGGAGTTATATGCGTGAAAACTGTTTTTACCCACCGTGAATACTATTTTTATTCATAGTGAAGAGTTTCAGAACTCACCGTGAAGAGTAAATACACTCACTGCGAAGAGTGAAAACGTTTTCCACGAAGACTTTTTTTGCCTTCATTGAAAACGTTATTACGTTCTTGCGAGAACTAAATAACGTTTTCGGGCAAACCAAATGACCTTTTTGCACGAACTAAGCATACTTTTTGTCCCTATTTTGGACGTTTTCAGTAAAAAGACCTGATTCGTCAGGTTCAAGTGCGATCGCCTCTGCGTGAAAACACCCTTTTCTGAACTTCAAAAAACGAGCAACTTTGCCAATCTACAGCGCAATTTGTCTGTTTTTAGCCCATTTGTAGCGACTGGAAGTTCTTTCGTCTTTTCCTCAAAAACCAGCTTATTGTATATTGCAGTGATATGTGGTTTTCAAAGAGGTAAAATAAAACTTTAAACTAATGTTGTTATTTATAAATGTCTACTATATTGCGGTTTATAGTTAATATGCATAGATTATGAAAAAATCCACACTTCTTTTAATGCTGTTCTTCGGAATGGTTTGGTCCGTGCTTACGGCAAGTTACAATGACAATGGAACTACTTCTGGTTCCGTGCAGCGGATCGATATGGCTGTGATTCCTGAAGGAAAATTCGAGCAACTAGTTGAGGAGGTTACATGTTTTCCTCTTCGTAATAAGCGAGATTCAATTTTGGATGTAACCAAGTTATTGGCTTACAAAGACTATTTCTATCTGATGTGTTATGATAGTTCTTCGGTACAGATATATAAACAAGATGGAGATCTTATTCAGAGATTGAGGCTGTGTAGAGAGAAAGATCCAAGTATTGTTTTCCCGACTGATATGTTGATCAACCAGTCTAATGAACAACTGTGGGTTAATCATCAGGGAACTCGGGTGAAGGTGTTTACGCTTTGCGGAGATGCAATTGAACAAGTAGAGTTAAATCATCGTGCATCAAAAATTGAACTAATAAATGATAACTTGCTTCTGGTTTATTCTGACATTTCCATTCGCAAGAAAGATAAATATCTGTTTTATGTATTTCCGACTAGTTGGGATGCCGAAATAAATAGAGCTCAGGCGGAGAGAGGTAAGTTGCAAGGAAACAATACTTTGGCTCGTCTGATTCGAGAAGATCCTGCCGGGCATGATTTGTCAAGGCAGCTTATTACGAGCGACTTGTTAACAGAGAGAGGTCAGATGTTTAAGAAGAGCTCTCCAATCATTGATGCTGAAGCTGGCTTTATAGAAAAAGATAGCTTGATGGGAGAGTGGTTTAGTTTTAAAAGAGGGGCTTTGGCTAAGGATCCTACCTCAAAAGAAGTTTATGCAATCGATGGCTTTAAAAACGTGATTTATACGTATAAGGATGGATTATTGGTGCCATTTCTAGAGTTGGACTTTAAGGGTGCGATGCTTACAAATGGAAACTATTCCGGAAAAGTATTGGAGCAGGAGCAGATAGATCAGATTAAAACTTTGCCATCTTATGTGAGTAAATTGAATAGTTTTCATGCGTTGCAGAACTTTATCTTTTTTCATACAGAGGGTAATGATGAAGCCTTTTATTTGATAAATCCGCAACGTAGTATAGGTAACATGAAAGCTAAGACATTGTTTGAGGGTTACATTCCGAAAAATCCGAATCCGATACCGGGAAGTGATGCAAACTGTTTGTATTTGGTAGAAAAGACGTCAGATCTTCAAGCGCATTATAAAGGGAAGAAAAGTAAATACGATTGCATCAATAAACTATTGGCTTCATCACCGAATGACCAACAAGTTGTATTGTGTTTAAGGTTAAAACCATAAATTTAGTATAATAAAGCAGCCGCAATCTTGCTTCTTTGAGGAAGTAGATTGGGCTGCTTGCATTTAACTATAATATGATAAGAATGAAGTTTGCTTGTTGAGTTTATAGGCCAAACAGGCGTGGCAACAGCATGGTAATGCCGGGGATAAATGTAATCAATAAGAGTACCACGATCATGGCGCCAAACATGGGTAGTAATGGCTTGATTACTTTTTCGATTTTCACGCCTGCTACGCTACAGCCGATGAAGAGGACTGATCCTACCGGTGGGGTACATAAACCAACGCATAGGTTGAGTACCATCATGATGCCGAAGTGTACCGGATCCATGCCTAACTGCTGTGTGGCAATAGGAAGGAAGATCGGTGTGAAGATCAATACGGCCGGTGTCATGTCCATAAATACGCCTACCACCAAAAGTATGGCATTGATAAGAAGTAAGATGATGATCGGATTCTCACTTACACCCAGTAGTAGGTTACTTACTGTTTGAGGAATATCTTCGTACGACATGATCCATGAAAGGCCGGTACATGTAGCAACGAGCAACAATACAATTGCGGTTGTTTTTACGGAGGTTATCAAGATGCCGGGAATGTCTTTCCACGTAATTTCTTTATAGATAAATGAAAGTACAAGTGCGTATACTACCGCTACGGCCGAGGCTTCGGTGGCGGTGAATAGTCCTGCCAATATTCCGCCAATTACAATAACCAGCAACATCAAACTAGGTACGGCTCTGAAAAACTTACGCACCGCATCGGCAAATGTTACTTTTTCTCCTACGGGATAGTTGTGCTTATGGGCAAAGAATGCCGCAACGATCATAATGGCAAGTCCTGTCAATATCCCCGGAAGATAACCTGCAAGAAACAGGGCCGAGATGGATACGCCTCCGCTGGCAAGCGAGTACACAATAAGTACGTTGCTTGGCGGAATGGTGAGTCCGGTTGTGGCGGAAGATATATTTACCGCTGCCGAGAAGTTGGGATCGTAACCTGCTTTTTTCATCTCGGGTGTCATGATGCTTCCGATGGCAGAGGCCGATGCGGCTGCCGAACCGGAAATGGCTCCGAAAAGCATGTTGGCCATTACGTTTACCAAGGCGAGTCCGCCCGGCAATCTGCCTACCATTACTTTGGCAAGATCAATCAAGCGAAGGGCGATACCGCCGCTATTCATAATGTTGCCCGCAAGCACGAAAAACGGAATGGCCAGCAACGCAAAGCTGTCGAGGCCCGAAGCCATGCGAAGTGCAAAGGTGGTGAAGGCCGGGATGGCATCTATGTTGAGAAGCATGGTAAGTGTGCCGGCTATGCCGATGCTGAAAGCGATGGGCACACCAAGTATCAGCAGGATAAAGAAGCTGACGATTAATACAATTACTCCTAGTATTTCCATGGGTTGTAGTTGGGTTGTGTTAGTTTGACTTCAGGTAATTGATTGCATTGTCGATGGTGTAATAGCTAATGAGTACACCACTTAGCGGAAGTACCATATATACATAGCCCAGATTGATCTGTAGCGATGCGGAGGTTACACTCAGCAAAAAGCGTGAATACACGAGAGACGATCCACCGATAACAAGTACGGTTGTTGCAAAGACAAGGGTGCAGCAGTAGATCACCATTTGTAGAATGGTCTTGTTGCGCCCTTCGCATTTTTGTAGCCAAATATCGATGGCAAGGTGTTCTTGCTTTCCTGCTACATAGGCAGCACCGAGCAAGCCCGTCCAAATAAGCAGAAAACAAGCTAGTTCGTCGGTAAACGAGCTGGGAGACTTAAGTACATAGCGACTCAGTACTTGCCAAACTACATCAATAACCAATAGTGATAATATGAGACACAAAACAACCTCGAGTGCTTTGTCTATTCTTTTACGTATGTTCATGGTATTGTGGTCTTGATTTATTGTCCTAAAGCTTGAATGGCAGAGATAATTCCGCTTAACTTTTCGTTTTGTTTGTAGCGTTCGATCAGCGGACGCGCCATTTCGATAAAGGGTGCTTTATCGGGATAGTTGATCTGCATCCCTTTTTCTTTGGCTTCTTCGAGCGATTCTTGTTCTTGCGCTGCCCAGAGTTTTCGTTGATACAGCACCGATTCTTTCATCGCTTTGCTCATCCACTCTTTCTCTTGATTCGTAAGACTGTTCCATGCCGTTGTACCGATAATAAGTAGGTCGGGAAGCATGGTGTGCTCGTTGATCGAATAGTATTTGCAAACCTCGTGGTGGAAGGCCGTAGATATAGATGGTGCATTGTTTTCGGCACCATCTACAACGCCACTTTGCAAAGCTGTATAGAGTTCGCCCCAATCTACCGGTGTGGCAGAGCCGCCGAAGATGCGCATCATCTCTACCGATACAGGCGTTTTCATTACGCGTATCTTTAAGCCTTTGAGGTCGGCCGGAGTGTTGATCGGTTTGTTTACGGTATAAAAGCTGCGTGCTCCCGAGTCGTAATATCCAAGGCCCACAAAGCGATATGGTTCGGTAGCTTTGAGTAACGAAGCACCGATCTTACCGTCGAGTACCTTAAAGTAATGTTCGCGCGAAGTAAAAAGGTAAGGCAAACCAAACACCTTGTATTCGTCGACAAAGTTCTCGAGAGCGCCCGACGATACTTTGGTGATGTCGAGACTGCCTATTTGCAGGAGTTCGATGCATTGCGTCTCGGATCCGAGTTGTCCGCCCGGATAAATCTGAAGAGACAGACGTCCGCCCGACAACGTTTCG
Source organism: Tannerellaceae bacterium (assembly GCA_051660585.1). Taxonomy (GTDB): domain Bacteria; phylum Bacteroidota; class Bacteroidia; order Bacteroidales; family CAMTPD01; genus UBA12018. The sequence goes on along the minus strand of JBOFPV010000039.1, from coordinate 27,237 downwards.
AGGCGCTCGTTCATGTATACCATGCCTTGGTGCACGGAGTGTGTTTCGGGCAATCCGTGGGCAAGTTTAAGGGTTTTGTGTTTTTCCTGGCTTGTGCTGCATGCCGAAAGGCAAAGAACAGAAAAAGTCAGCGTGATGATATTTCTGATCATAGGTTAAAGTATTTCTTAGCATTATTGTAGCAGATGTCTTCCACCATTTGTCCGATAAAACTGATTTCGGATAGTGGTAGTTCTCCTTTTTCAATGTCTTCGCCGATCAGGTTACAAAGGATTCGGCGGAAGTATTCGTGGCGTGGGTAGGAGAGGAAGCTGCGCGAGTCGGTGAGCATGCCTACAAATCGACTCAAGAGGCCTAGCGCCGAAAGGTCGTTGATTTGTTTGCGCATTCCTTCTTTTTGATCGAGGAACCACCATGCCGAGCCGAACTGCATTTTGCCGGCTACCGATCCGTCGTTATAACTGTATGCATTGGTGATCAGCAGTTCGTTGTCGCGTGGGTTGAGGTTATAGATTACGGTCTTTGCTAGTTTATCGGCTTCGGTAAGTCGGTCGAAGAAGCGGGAGAAATGAGCGGCTTGTTCTTTGTCGCCGATTGCATCAAATCCGGTATCGGCTCCTAGTTTGCGAAACATCTTGGTATTGTTGTTGCGCGTGGCTCCGATGTGGAATTGTTGTGCCCAGTCTTTCTCGGCATCCATTACAGCCAGGTGGTAAAGCATGCCGGCTTTGAAGGTATTTACATCCTCTTGCTCCAGTGTTTTTCCCGTGCGAACGTTGTCGAATATAGCTGCGAGCTGGGTATCGGTAAATGGTTCTCCGTAGAATCGGTCAATGCTATGATCGGATATGCGGCAACCTACAGAGGCAAAGAAGTCGTGTCGTTGCTTCAATGCATCCAGCAAATCGGCAAAAGTCGTGATACTTATTCCCGATGCTTGCTCGAGTTGCTCGATATACGTATTGTAGGCAGTAGGGTTTTCTACAAGGATAGATTTGTCGGGACGCCAAGTTGGCAATACCCGTGTAGTGCAGCTTCCGGCTGCAATCTGTTGATGGTACTCGAGCGAATCGGCCGGATCGTCGGTAGTGCAAACTACTTCTACTTTCATGCGTTGCATGATGGCTTGTGCCGAGAAAGCATCTGTTTGCAACAGTGCATTCCCTGCTTCGTATATTTCGGCGGCGGATGCCGGATTGAGCAACTTATCGATGCCAAAAATGCGCTTCAACTCGAGGTGTGTCCAATGGTAAAGCGGATTGCGCATGGTGTAGGGTACGGTTTCTGCCCATTTGCAAAACTTATCGAATGCAGGCTTGTCTCCTGTAATAAACGATTCGTCTACGCCATTGGCACGCATTGCTCTCCATTTATAATGGTCGCCTCCAAGCCAAATTTCGGTCATATCACCGAAGCGTTTGTTCTCTGCAATTTGCTTCGGATCAAGGTGACAATGAAAGTCTATGATCGGCTTATTTGCCGCGTGTGAATGATATAAATGTTCTGCTGCATCGTTGTGCAGCATGAAATTATCTCCCATAAATGTGTTCATGTCATGGTGATTTAAGGATTGATATCGCAAAGTAATAATCTTTTATTAAGAAATCAATCCAGATTTTTCACTATGAATTAAACTATATTGACATATTTGGGAGTTTTACAAATAAAGTTTAGGTCTTCATGGTATAGAGTAACTATTCAATTAGTTTTTGATAGATGGTAAGGTCGAGCATTTTGTCGAATTTTTGAGCTACATGCTTGATATGTGCACACTTTTCATAGCCATTCTTTTCAAATAGTTTAATGCTAGCTGTATTATCTGCCGTGATGAGGGCTACCATGTTTTTGAAGCCTGCGCAAAGGGCTTCTTGGTGTATGATTTGAAGGGTTTGTTTTCCAATTCCTTTCCCTTGAAAGTCTGGCTTTATATATACGGTAACCTCTACCGTGACGTCGAATGCTTTCTTTGGTTTGAACTTTGAGAGATAACAAAAGCCGATTGGCAGCTGATTGTCGAGTATCAGAGCCGAATAGTATTTGTCGTCATTGATGGGAATTGACTCTTCGAGTTCTTCCAATGTGAGCGGTTCGAGGTGAAAAATAACGGTTGAGTTGGTGATATAGTAGTCGTAAAGCTGTTTTACGAATGATAAATCATCTTTTTCGAGGCGTTTGAATCGAATCATATCGTTTGTGTTTGTTTTGTTTTAATCTTACACTTAGAAAGCTTATGGCTATTTTGTCTTCGAATTTATTTATTTTTGATGTATTACGGAGTGCTTTTATGCAAAAAAACAAGAATAAGGTTAAGTGTTTGTTTCTATTAATATACGTTGTATTGTATAATTAATAGCATTGTATTATTTATTCATGCTATAAAATGGTTAAATATTAACTAATTGTTTGTATTTTTATGCGTGCAATTATATTGATTGTATGTAATTGAAAATTAAAATTGAGATGAGAAAGTTATTTATGGCTTGTGCTGGTTGTGCATGCTTGTTAATTGCAAGTTCAGCTATGGCTAATGACGGACAAACTAAAATTGGTAAAGGTTCTGAACAAGACAAACAAGCTAAATTGATGTTGATCAAGGCGCTTGAAAAAATGGGAGCTAAAGCTGAAAAAGCAAAAAAAGTAGTTGTAATGGAATATATTGCAATGTACGGTTTTGATCAGTTGCCTGACAATTCTTTAGATAACAATAATCCTGATTTTAACGATGATTTATTGTTTCCGGGCATTGATGTTGGTGATTGGGAAAACGGTGGAAATATCGATATTGAATTTTAATAATTGATGTTGAAGCTTAAAACGGTTGTTTAGATAAAACTCTAAACAACCGTTTTTTTATTTTATTCGCAGATAGAAGCTAATGCTGCGACATCTTCTGTTATTGTATTTTCGAGCACACGTGGCATGGTCAGATATTTTGCCTTAGGGAAGTTGTTTGACAAATATGTTTGAAAGAGCTGTTGCGTATCTTTCTCAATCACTGGATCGGCATCTTTGTCAAAATTGTATATTAATGCAACCACATCGATTCCTCTCATCTTGCAGTATTCGAGGCTGAGCAGTGTATGGTTGATACTACCTAGTTTGCCCGAGGTGGCAAGTATAACCGGATAGTTTTGCTCTTTTATGTAATCGGCCGTACTGTATGTAGTTGTAATGGGAACTAATAGCCCTCCGGCACCTTCGAGTAGAACCGTTTCGTATTTTTCGGCTAGTCGCTGCGTTGCTTTGGTTATTTTATCGCAATCAATGGTTGCGTTGTCTATTTGTGCAGCAAGATGTGGTGAGCACGGAAATGTAAATACATACGGACAAGTAAGTCCGGTTTTATCATCTTCGCAAAGCGGCATTGCTGTCAGTTGTCGGTGTGCTTCGATATCTTCCGATATGCCAACGCAGCCGGTTTGAATCATTTTCTGACTAATAGCATGGATGCCCTTGTCGAGAAGGGCTTTTAAGATACCGGCTGTAACGTATGTTTTGCCTACGTTGGTATCGATGCCGGTAATGAAATATACGTTTCTTTTCATTGGATTGTATCTTTAATCTTTTTGCCCGAAGCAACGATGTAGATGGGATGATAGGTAAGTGTCACCCCTTTGTTTGTTGCGAAAAGGCTTAAGTATTCGGTATTAAAGTTTGCGAGATGTTGTTTACTCCAACGTTGCGATGATGAACTCAAGGCATTTACACCTGTAAGTTTGATGTGCTTGAGTACATCACGAGGAGAATCGAAGGTGAGCTTTATCTTTTCCTCCATAACTTGTACATGCTCAAAATAAGGTTCGAACCATTGCTTAATTGCGTCTATTGTGTAATACGTAAGACCGCTACCGGTTGTTTGCTTTACTTCAATCAGGTTGTCGGTGCCGAAAGTGTTGAGTATAAGTAATCCGTCCGGTTTTAGCATGGTGTGGCACTTGTGAACAAATGCATTGGGGCGAACAAACCATTGAATCGTTGAGGCGGATGTGATCAGATCATACTCGCTTCCTAGGTCAATCTCTTCGGCATCACCTTCGATAAATTGGAATTGTGTTGAGTTGTTTGACAGAGAGTCCAGTTGGATGTGATTGCACAAGTCGTTGAGTGTATAACGATTGGCCGTTATACTGTGTAGCAACTCTTGCGTATATCCGCCCGTTCCACAGCCTACTTCAAGCACAGCGTCGAAATGATTGCGCTGCTGATTCTTGATCAGTTGAGACAGCTGCATGCATATTTGTTGTTGGGCAATTGCATGCTTATTATAAGTTGTCTTTGATTCTGCGAAACGTTTCTTTATTAGCGCCTTGTTCATAGTTTTAATATAGAGTCCCACTTTTCCCACTGGTTGAAGAGGTAATGTCCTCCGGTTATTTCTCGAACAGTTGTTTTTCCGTTCCAGAAACGAAGTAGGTTGGCGGTTGGAAATATATAATCGTCACTAGCAATAATTGCTTTATCCCAGTTGATTGCACACTTTTGCAGCGGAGGCTCACATTCGACCATGTCTTTTAAAGATTGCAACTCTTCACGAAGAGATGTGCTGTCTCGCTCTACATTGTGTGCCGAAAAGAAGCGGAAGGTTGTGCTGTCGTTGCACATACGTCGGTTGAATCGCTTGCGGTTGTCGTCGGAAAAGTGATCCAATGTTCCGTTGTAAATAGCAACAGGGATACCATATTCGTCGTCAATTGGTTGCTCTGTTCCGTTGATTGCAATCGCACTGTCGAAGTTTAATTGGTTTTGTTGCTTCAGACGAGATGCAACCCATACGCCCATCGACCAAGCAATCAAGTGTATTTTCTTGTATTGCTTAGGTAGTTCTAAGTGCAAGTTGGGCGAATGATAATCATACACCACACATACATCATACAGTTCGGATTGTAAATGACGGAAAGGATTCGGGTCCATTCCCCAACCACCTAAAAAAAGGATTAGTTCCTCTTTCCGGTTATCAAGCATCAACAGTGTTTTCATTTAAGCTAGTGTTAAAACAGAGACTAAACAACAATTACATATATTAAAGATAGGTGATAAAATCGAAACCTTGTTATTAAAGACCCGATAATATTGCTTCGATATCTTCTTTTGCAATGGCTGCCGACAGCGAAAAGCGAATGCGCGAGGTTCCTACCGGTACTGTGGGCGGACGCACGGGAAGAGCATATACACCCAACTTTTGCAACTGTAATGCAAAGTCGATGCATGCTTTGTTTTCTCCGATAATATAAGGGATAATGTTGCTTTCGCTCGGCATTGCTACACCTTTTGCCGCGATGGCATCACGTAGTAGTTTGGATATAACCTCGAGGTGTTCGCGCTCTTTGCCAAACAAAGGAAGTTGCTTGAAGATGAAATGACTCCAAGCTATGGTAACCGGAGGCAATGTTGTAGAGAAGATAAGCGGACGCATCGTGTTAATGAGGTAGTCGCGCATAACCTTCGTACATGCCACATAGGCTCCCATTGAGGCGAGGGCCTTACCAAACGTGCCTACCAGAAAATCAATATCAGCTAGTACTCCTTGCTCTTCTGCGATTCCGTATCCGTTGTTTCCTCGTACGCCGATGGCATGCGCTTCGTCTACATATAAATATACATTATCGAAGCGTTGTTTCATTGCGACAAGAAAGCGCAAGTCGGCCATGTCACCGTCCATACTAAAGAGACTTTCGGTTACGATGAATACTTCGTCGTAATTGGCCGCTTCTTTCTCTAGTATTTTTTGTAGGTGAGCATTGTCGTTGTGTTTGTAACGAACAAATTGTGCATTGCTGAGGCGGATTCCGTCAATCAAGCTGGCATGTACGAGTTTGTCTGCAACAATCAAGCTCCTCTTTGTAGTGATAGCAGGTAGTATGCCAATGTTGGCATGATAACCACTATTGAAAAGTAAAGCAGCTTCATGTTGTAACGATTCGGCAATAAGCGACTCCAGTTGTTCGTATATCGGGAAGTTGCCGGTAAGCAAACGGGAGGAAGAAGAAGAGTAGGGCAGAAATTGCCCTTGAGTCTCTTCTTGAAATTGCTCAAGTAAATCGCGTCTGGAGGCAAGACCTAAATAGTCATTGCCCGATAGATTTACTAGTTTTTGATTGTCCTTTATGATATACTTTCCTTCATGCTCAATAGGAGGGATGGTTCTAAAGCTACCCTTTTCCTTGAGCTCAGAAAGTTCTTGTTCAAATCTATTCATGATTGAGTGATTGTAACTGCTTGCTTTGAAGTAAGATAACGGTTGATCACGTTGATGACTCCAGAGGTAAGTTTCGAAATTTGTGCTTCGCTGCAAATAAATGGAGGCATCAAATATACAAGCTTGCCGAATGGTCGCACCCAAATGCCTTCTTCTACAAACATCGGTTGTATTTCAGACATGGTTACAGGTTCCTTCATTTCCACAACACCGATAGCACCCAGTACGCGCACTTCTTGTACACCTTCAATGGCTTCGGCCTTGCTTAGTTCTTGTTGCAACTGAGCTTCAATACGTTTTACATTAGCCTTCCAGTTCGAACTCAACAACAAGTCGATCGACGCTGCGGCTACCGCGCAAGCAAGCGGGTTACCCATAAATGTAGGGCCATGCATGAATACTCCCGGGTATCCGTTTGATATACCCTCCGCTACTTTATCGTTGGCAAGCGTTGCAGCCAGTGTCATGTATCCGCCGGTGAGAGCCTTTCCGATACACATAATATCGGGTGCGATGCCGCAATGCTCCCATGCAAACATGGTTCCGGTTCGGCCAAATCCGGTTGCTATCTCGTCGAAGATCAACAATACGTCATATTTATCGCAAAGTTTGCGAGCTTCGACTAAGTAACGTGGAGAGTAGAAACGCATGCCTCCGGCCCCTTGCACTACCGGCTCAAGAATAAGCGCGGCAATCTCATGGTGATGCTTTTCGAGTGTTTCGCGCAATTCAGAGATATCATCATCATTCCAGTTGTCGCCGTAACGGGTTTTCGGTTCCGATACAAAGAACTGTATTGGTAAAGCATTGCCAAAGATGCCGTGCATTCCGGTTACCGGATCGCAAACCGACATGGCATTCCATGTATCACCATGGTAGCCCGAGCGAATAGTCACAAATTTATTCTTTTCTTTCTTTCCGAGCGAGTACCAATATTGGATGGCCATTTTCAGGGCAACCTCTACCGATACCGACCCTGAATCGCAGAAGAATATTTTTGAAAGAGACGGATGCACGATGGACAGAATCTTTTCTGCTAATTGAGCCGCCGGTTCATGCGTGAGTCCGCCAAACATGATGTGCGACATTTTGCCCAACTGATCTTGTGCTGCTTTATTCAAAACAGGATGGTTATAGCCGTGCACAGCAGCCCACCATGAAGACATTCCATCAACAAGTTCTCTTCCGTCACAAAGCGTAATCACAGCACCTTCTGCTTTTTCTACAGGAAATACACACAGCGGATGAGAGATCGATGTGTATGGATGCCAAATGTGATTACGGTCTATATCTAATAATTCTTCAGTTGTCATTTTTCCCAATCGGTGTTTTCATTAAACGTATAACCGGCTTCGGTGAATAGTTCGATATCCTCTTTTACTTTCGATCCGATGGTTGTAAGCAGGTCTCCCATAATGGCAGAGTTGATTCCGATGCGCAAAGCCTTCGCCTGCGTTTCCTTATTAAGCAAAGCTCTACCACCCGAGAAGCGGAGATAGGCATTCGGATTAATTAAGCGAAACAGAGCTACAGAGTCGAGAAACTCATCATTGTTTAAGATTTCGCACTTACCAAGCGGTGTGCCTTCTATCGGGTGTAGCATATTGATCGGAATCGAGTACACTTCATTCTCTTGTAAGAATACAGCCATCTCGATACGTTGTTCCATGGTTTCGCCCATGCCGATGATACCACCCGAACAAATGCGCATGCCCACTTCGCGTGCAGCACGAATGGTCTTCATCTTTTCTTCCATCGTATGCGTAGAGCAAAGTTCTTTAAAGTATGAAGGGGCTGTTTCGATGTTGCAGTGATAGTTCTCAACTCCGGCAGCACGCAAATCAGTAAGTTCTTCTTTGGTAAGAAGCCCTAATGAAGCACAGCATTTGATCGGAGAGTTTGCTTTGATAGTATGAAAGGTATCACAAATCTCTTTCATCTCTTTTGTGTTGGGCTTGCGACCGCTCGTTACAAGCGAGAAGCGGTTGATTCCCTGATTTGCATTGTAGTTTGCTTGCCTCAAGCATTCGGAAGCCGGCAATAATGCATAAAATTCAGCCTTTGTTTTATAATGTGCCGACTGTGCACACCATTTGCAGTCTTCGGAGCATTTACCCGATTTTGCGTTTATAATAGAGCATGTGTCAAACTTATTTCCCAAGAAATGAGCAGTGATTTCCGCAGCAGCGTTGTGTAGTTCTTCCCTCGACGTACAACGAAATACTTGCAAAGCTTCTTCGTAAGACAGCAGTTTTCCTGCCTTAATGTCTTTTACAACTTGTTGTATCATGATTTTACGATGTTTGTTAGTGGCTTTGATCAGTAAAGCCGGTTAAAGCTAATTGTATGGGAACAAAAATAGCGGATTTGTGCAGAATTAAAAATAAAAACAAGGAATCGTTTTAGAGTATATTTATAGTATGGCTACAACCAATTGATTATATCGTTGTTTTACAATATAAAACAGGAAGTTTAAATAGATGAAAGAATTGTATTAATCGAGAAAAGAAAAAGAAATGAGAAAGTTTGTTTATTTTATAGCTTTGGGCAGTACCGTTTTGCTATCAGCTTGTAATTCGAAGGCAAAAGAAAGTAAAGAAGGAGAGATCGTTGAAGATACAGTCTTGGTTGCAGAGGAGGAAATCATTGGTGAAGATATCGATGCTCACGGCTGCAATATGTCGGCAGGATATACATGGTCACAAGTAAGCAACGATTGTATTCGTGTATTTGAAGCAGGTATACGGATGAAAGATATGGAGGATAGCATGGCTACGTCTTCTGCTTTTATTGTTTTTGCAAAAGACTCTTCTCAGTGCGAAGTTTTCCTTCCTCAAGTAGAGGCGAGTCTTGTATTGCCAATAAAAGAAGAGAAGGGTGTAAAAGTTTGGACCAAAGATGATATCACCGTAAAACAAGTAAACGGTCAGTGGGAAATCGTAAATGGAGACAAACTCCTTTTTGCTCAAGACCCAACTCAGCCAATTAAAGTTACTTACAAAGGGTCTGATAACAAGACCAAACGTTTGTATCAAGTAAATGTCGTATTTGATCCGGTACAGGAAGTCGCAATGGTTACAATGGATGATCAAGAGTGGATCTTGCCAATTCAAGTGTCAGGCTCCGGCTTCAAATATGGAAACGACAGTATCACTCTTTCGGGCAAAGGTAAAGAAGCTTTGCTAACATCAAAAGACATCAATCTTACTCTGATGGGTGAATAACCCAATTTATTTATTGATAGGCTGAAAATGAGAAGGCGGAATTGAATACTAGATTCGATTCCGCCTTTATGTTATTTATATGTTGTAGTTAGAATTGGAAGTAGATGAATGGTTGTACATCCGACGACTTTAATTGCATCACCAAAATAATCATCAAAGTAAACACGGCCGCCTTTGCAAGTAGTGGAGCCGAAGTAGACCACTGATAAGCTTTGCGCTCCCAAGATTCGGGCGTGAAGTGCAACACGTAGCCGAGCAAAATAAAGAAGCAAACCATTTTATAGCCTGCAAAGAACTGCGGGATAATTTCGGGGCGGAAGCTTGTAAATATCTGATTCAACACAAGCCAACCATTTTCAAAACTAGAGGCTCTGAAGAAGATCCAACCGAAGCACACCAAATGGAAGGTAAGCAAAATACCCAACACCCTGCGCCAAGGCTTCATTTCGTAGCCCATTGTTTTAAAACTTTTGAACGACTCCATTACACGCTTGTGTATCGCAAGTGAAGTACCGTGCAAAGCACCCCAGAATACAAACTGCCACGAAGCCCCATGCCAAAGTCCGCCAAGCAGCATCGTTGTGAGTAGGTTGAAATAGGTGCGAATCTTCCCTTTGCGGTTTCCGCCCAGCGAGATGTAGAGGTAATCTTTTAGCCAGCTCGAAAGCGAGATGTGCCATCTACGCCAAAACTCGGTGATAGTGGCCGACTTGTATGGCGAATTAAAGTTTACGTTAAACTTGAAACCAAGTAGCAACGCAATCCCGATAGCCATGTCGGAATATCCCGAGAAGTCGCAATAGATTTGCAAAGCATACGCATATACGGCCATCAGGTTCTCGAATCCCGAATACAGCAGCGGTTGGTCGAAAACACGATCTACAAAATTAAGACTGATGTAGTCGGAGATAATTGCTTTCTTAAACAATCCGGCAAGAATGAGGAATACTCCCTTGCCAAACATATAATCGGTTACATGTACCGGCTTGTGTATTTGTGGGATAAAGTCTTTTGCACGTACGATAGGCCCCGCTACCAATTGCGGAAAGAAGGAGATGTAAAACACGTAATCGATCCAGCGGTCGAGCGGTTTTATCTCGTTGCGGTAGATGTCGATGATGTAACTGATCGACTGAAAGGTGAAGAAGGAAATCCCTACCGGCAAGAACACTCGCTCGATATCGAACGGAACTTGAAAGATTCCGCTAAAGACATCGGCCAGGAAGTTGGTATACTTAAAATAAGCAAGCATACCGAGGTTGACGCACAAACTAAGCAACACAAGAAGTTTGCGCTGCTTTTGGTTGGTGGCTACATGACTCATCCAATGCCCGATCAGGTAATCGGATGTTGCCGTAAAGATGAGTAACAAAAAATAGATTCCGCTCGACTTATAATAAAAGTACAAAGAAAACAGCGTGACATACACAATGCGCACACCTCTGTTGTTCTTAAACGCATAATAAAGAAGGGCAAAAGCTGTAAATAAAAACAAGAATAGGCCGCTACTAAATAGCAACGGCGATTTAGGGTTATACACCAGTAAATCGTATAGCTTACTGAAGTCGGTTTCGATTGGCAACATATTCATTATATCCGGAAATAAGAGCATTATATAATAAGTCTCCTTGCAGTTGATATCCATCTTGAGTAAAGTGGATGCGGTCGCGCGACATTAATTTGCTGGAATACCAGTTTTTACAAGATCCTTTACCCCCGGTAACTTCATACAAGTCCCAGTAAGCAATTCCCTTTTCTTTGGCGTAATCAATGAGAACATCTCTTACTTTGGCAACCTTTGCATTTGGTTCGTATACCGCTTTCTTGTTTACCCATTTTTTTACATAGCACTCGGGCGGAGTGGTAATAAGCAGCAACGAATTGGGATTCTCTTGTTTTATCTTTGCAATTGTTTCGTCGATCTGATACTTTAAGACCGTTTCTTTGAGGTTGCGCCCAAAGGCTTCGTTTGTCCCCAACGAGATAATGATCAGTTTTGGAGCCAACACCTGAGTTTGCTTGAAGGCATAACTATTTACGTAATCGGCATAGTGTGCACCGTTGATTCCGATGCTGTGATACAAAACACCCGACGAACCGTTTTCGAGGCTGAAGCCATAATACAACGGATTGCTTGAAGCTGTGTTGCAACTTCCCTTTAGTCGGATTGAATCGGTGAGGGTATCGAGACGCAATTTATAGGCAAACGAATAGTCGGTCGTAACGTTTGAGACCGAATCTATGGCTACGTCCGAATCAAGCACAGGAGCTTTCTCGTCAGAGAATACCGTGATCTGATTAAACTCATAACCGCTGCCGTTTTTCTCGCCCAAGCGAAGGGTGAAGTTTACCGCTTTACTTTGCGTTTCCACACCAATACCACCTACACCCACAGGAAGCGTACGGTTCTTTTGAATCAAGCGTCCGCCTTTCCACTGATTGGTAGAAGTGATAAAATAATCGTTGGGTTCGTTGGTACGTGCTAGTTTTAGCGGAACCACAAGTCCGCGTCCGGCATTTCCAAACTCATGCTGAAAGTTTCGCATTACACGTCCCGTGAGATAGCCGGCCTGTATATGTGAGTCGCCAATATGCACTACGGATAGCACTTCCGTCGTATCCGTAGCCTCTGCCTTTAGTGTGTAAAGTGCTTCGAAGAAGGCCGACATGGTGCTGTCGTTATCTACAATCTTATTTTCATCCTTTTTTACAAAGCGATAAGTTGATGTAACCGGCACTTCGTGTGCAATAGGTACAGCTACTTTATGCTTGTCGTTTATTTCAGGAATTGTTTTTGTGTCGGTAAAATGTTTTACTTCTTTACCTGTATTGCTTGCAATGGATGAAATCGCAAACCCCAAGCACAAAATCAATCCCGTTATTAATAGATTAATTTTCATCGTTAGTGTTATTTTCTATTTCATAGATCGCTTCATATTTTTCTGCTTCCAAGAGAATAGCTTTTACCAAAGCCGTGCCAATTTGGCGACCGCCACCGTGACTAATGTGTGTATAGTCTTTGCTTGCCCAGTTGTTGTCAACGTATTGAACCATACTGTTTTCTCCGCCCATGGCGTCAAAGATACTCCAAAAAGCAATACCACATTCTTGCGCGATTTGTTTTTGTGAGGTAAGCATACCATGTATACCCGGCATGGTAACGAAGATACCTTCTTGCTGTGTGCTCCTGTCGCCTACGCCAAGAAGCAAGAAGCTTGTATTTGGAAAGCATTCTTTCAAGTGGTTTACAACCTTTACCATCGACTGGCGATAGCTGCCATAGCTTGTCACGTCAGACTGCACCGCATTGATGCCATACTGCAATACAATCAAGTCATAGTGCATCAGCTTGTCGAGGTCGTTGCTTAATTGTTTGTTGATGCGCGACATCAGGATTCCCGAATTTCCTCGCACCGAATAGTTGTCAACGGCAATACCGGTAGAGTCTTCCAATACCACACCCAGCACTTCTACGCTGTCGGGTGCGGCAAATGAGTAAGCAATGTTCTTGATATTACCTTTGGTTATCATTTGCTGCAATCCGTTTTGATTGCCAAAATACTTACTTACAGAGTCGCGCTGATTGGTGCACACGGTAATATTCGTAGAGCCATGGTTTACAAATAAAAGTCGTGCTCTGCTCACCGAGTCGAGATGCTGTTTCCATTTTACGCCTGTAAAGGTAGCCTTAGCACCATCGGTAGGAACAAAGAGCGCGCCATTGATTGTAAACTTCTTATTAACGTATTCTTTTTGAAGTATCGAGCATGAAATCCATTTATCAAAGGTATGTTTTACGGTAGGAGTGTATGCTGCTACCACCGAAGCCATAGGGACAAAACCAATACCTCGACCGCCAAACTTATTTTGCAACTGTTCGCGCACGTCGGCCACTATGATGTCTCCCTCGGTAAAAGAGTCGCCCATGAATGCGATGCGCACAGGACGACGCAGCGACTTTCTGTTGTGCAGAGCCGCATAAAAGTGCTTTAAAGCGCTTTGTTCGATAGAATAATCTTCGATCGTAACAACGCTGTTTTTCAAAGAATCCATGCGAGCCTTTGCCGTACGCTTTACCGAGTCGATGCGTACTTGCTTGATCGAGTCTTCACGGTTGGCAAGAAGCTTCTCCTGGTGTACACGCTCGAGCGAATCGCGTACCATCTTTATGCTGTCGGCATAGCGAAGATCCTCGTCATTGTCTTCAATGATTTCTTTGATTGTGATATCGGAAAGTATATTGATCTTTTTAAGTTTTATTCCACCAACGGTTGTTTCCGGAATGAACTGTGCAACAAGAAGTAGCACAATTACAAATACACCTAGTACAAACGATTTAAATAAGTGGTTTCCCCCCTGCTTCATACAAATCAACTTCGTTTTTAGATAATAGAAGCGCAAAGGTAGCTATTCTCGACAACACTGCATGCACTTTTTCGGAAATACTGACAACTTGCCATCTTTTATGCATAAGTTAAGCTTAGACACGTACCTGTCTAAGCTTAATCTATGCAAAGCGGGAGACTATCTCTCGTAATGACGCTGCTAATTGATTGCAAACGATAAAGTTATTTCTTGGCGTTGCTATTTAAATAATATGTATATATTTGTGAATCTTACTACATGAGCGGTACGCAATGTATCCAAATCTTATTGCTAAACCTTTTCATAAAAATCTGATAGTTATGAATAACAGAAGAATGTTTTTGAAGAGAGGAGCTGCAGCAATTGCCGCTGCTAGTATCACTCCTTCGCTATCTTTTGCCGCCGAAGTGCCGGTCTCGGCTCGCAAGCAACTAAAAGACGATCCGTTTAAATTGGGCATGGCCGGATATACCTTTGTTAATTTTGATCTGGATAAAACCTTAGACACCATGGACAGACTTGATGTGCGCTATTTGTGCATCAAAGACTTTCACCTGCCGTTTGCCAGTACCGACGATCAAATCAAGGCTTTTCAAGAGAAACTTGCCGCACGCAACATTACGGGATATGCGGTAGGACCTATTTATATGCGGTCGGAAAAAGAGATTGATAATGCATTTGAATATGCCAAACGAGTGGGGGTAAAGCTAATTGTAGGTGTGCCCAATGTGGAGTTGCTCCCTTACGTAGACAAAAAGGTGAAGGAGTATGATATGAATTACGCAATACACTTGCACGGGCCCGATATTAAGTTGTTTCCCAATGCTACCGATGTGTGGAATCATACCAAAGACTTGGATCCGCGAATTGGTATGTGTCTTGACGTAGGTCATAACTTGCGCGATGGCTACGATCCTGTTGCCGATCTCAAACGATACAAGTCGCGTGTTTTCGATGTACATATCAAAGATGTTACGGCGGCTTCTAAAGAAGGCGTGGGCATTGAATTGGGACGCGGACTTATCGACTTTCCCGGTTTGATCAAGATGCTTCGTTCTGTTAATTACACGGGAGTGTGTAGTCTCGAACACGAAAAGGATATGAAGGATCCGTTTCTGGGTATTGCCGAGTCGATAGGATATTTCAAAGCGGTACAGAATATCGTTTAACTTGTTTTGATAGATAGATTTAAATAGAAGGCTTACATGCCGGGTGTTTTAACACTCTATGGCGTGTGAGCTTTCCTTGTTTTAAATAATATATGTTGTAAAACATAATAATCTGTAATTGCTTTGGCTATCATTTGTTGCGTGCTATAGAAAACCAGTACCTTTGCACGGTAAAAACAGATACAATAGTACTAATGAAAAAGCCCTTAACAAGGGCATGTTGTTTTTGATGAAGTATGCAACAAGAAACTCGTATCGGAGAAGTTTCCGATCTATTGCTCGATTTTGCTATTAGCCTTATGGGCGCCGGTTCGCACACGTCTCGTGTTGTTCGCAATGTAGTGCGCGTGGCTACGGCCTTAGGTTATGAAGTGCATCTAACCATTTTTCAAAAAAATGTCACCATGATGGTGAAGGATCTTAATTCTGCCGAATGGGTTACTGCGGTGCGCCGTATTAAACCAATGGCCCTTAACTTCCGTATTATCTCAAGTCTGAGTACATTAAGTTGGGATGCCTTTGACAGTCATCTTTCGCTCGAAGAGATTCGTATCCGTTATGAACAAATCATGACACATCCGCGCATGTCGCGCTGGCTCGTGCTCTTTTTAGTTGCGTGTGCCAACGCCTCTTTCTGCAAGCTGTTTGGTGGTGACGCTATTGCGATGGGACTTGTATTCCTAGGTACATTGGTTGCATTCTACGTGCGCCAAGAAATGATGAATCATCACCTGAATCACTTTATCGTATTTATCGTGGCGGCTTTTGTTTCGTCGATTATTACGGGTATCGGTGTGCATTACAACCTAGGTTCTACTCCCGACATTGCGCTCGCAACAAGTGTATTGTTTCTTGTTCCGGGGGTTCCGCTAATTAACTCGATTATGGATATTCTCGAAGGACACGTTTTGGCGGGTATTTCCCGTATGGTAAATGCTACCATCCTTATTATTTGTCTTTCGATAGGTTTCTTAATTACTTTACTAATGCTCGGACTCGAAAAACTTTAAGTCATGGAATTTATCACCTCTATTTTAATCGACGGATTCTTTGCCGCGATAGCAGCAATTGGTTTTGCCGTTATTTCAAATCCTCCTAAGAAGGCTGTTTTGGGTTCGGCTTTATTGGCCGCGGTAGGGCATGCTTTTAGGTATTACCTGTTACATACAACTTCGCTCGATATTGCTACTGCAACGTTTTTTGCGGCTGCGCTGATCGGTGTCCTTAGCTTTGGTTTGGCAAAGTTGATTCATTGTCCGAACGAAGTATTTACATTCCCTTCGCTTTTGCCTATGATTCCGGGTATGTATGCTTATAAGATGTTTTTGTCGCTAACCAAGTTTATGCGTTGCGACGACCCTGCAATGTATCAGCAGCTCATTGTCGATATCTTTAAGAATGGTCTTACCGCTATATTTATTCTCATAGCATTGGTTGTAGGGGTTTCGCTTCCGGTGTTGCTATTTCATAAGCAATCGTTTATGATGACACGCCTATTGAAGCCGATCAACAGAAGTTGAACCAAAAGGACTTCCTGATATTAAATTCGCGTTATGTATTAGGTTATTACTGCAATAATGATTTTATTTGTTGCAGTAATAACCTTATTTTTTTGTCCATGAAGAAACACTTTGTCGCGTTTGTTGCAACATGCCTGACGCTCTCTTTCTCTGCATCGGCCCAAGATGCATGGAGAGCTAAATGGATCAATACCGAGAATTGCCAGAGTAAAACGAATACTTGGCTTTGCTTCCGTAAACAAATCAATCTGAATGATATTCCCAATGTGCTGAATGCACGCATAGCAGCCGATAGTAAATATTGGTTGTGGATCAACGACACGTTAGTTGTTTTTGAAGGCGGTCTAAAGCGTGGCCCTAATCCTACGGATACGTATTACGATGAAGTGGATATTGCTCCGTATTTAAAGCAAGGCGATAATGTGATTGCTGTATTGGTGTGGCATTTTGGAAAGAATGGTTTTTCGCATGTCAACAGCGGACGTGCGGGTTTGCTCTTTGATTGTGCCGCGCCGGGTATCAATCTTGATTCGGATAAGTCGTGGAGTTGTGCCGTATATCCGGCCTACGAAACTGCCGATGCTCCTTTTCCTAATTTTCGCTTATCGGAGTCGAGCATTCGCTTCGATGCAAACAAAGAAATGGTAGATTGGTACAAATCGAGTTACAACGGGCATTTGCCGGGTGCGCTCGAAGTGGCAGAGGCTGAGGGTTATCCGTTTGGAAAACTGCACAAACGTATCATCCCGCAATGGAAAAACTCCGGTCTTGTCGATTATGTCTCGGTACGTTATGCTCCGCAGGGTGATACGATTTACTGCAAACTTCCCTACAATTGTCACGTTACGCCTTACTTGAAAGTGTCTTCGGTAAATGGCGAAGATACCATCGTAATGAAGACCGATCATTATGAAGGTGGAAGTGATATCAATGTGCGCGCCGAATACATCACAACGAAAGGAACTCGAGAATACGAGAGCTTGGGTTGGATGAACGGGCATGAGGTGATGTACATTGTTCCGAAAGGAGCAAAGGTGGAGGCGGTGAAGTATCGCGAGACCGGTTATAATGCCGACTTTACAGGAAGCTTTGAATGTGACGATCCTTTCTACAATACGTTGTGGCAAAAGGCAGCCCGAACGCTTTACGTTACCATGCGCGATAGCTATATGGATTGTCCCGATCGCGAGCGTGCACAATGGTGGGGAGATGAGGTGAATGAGCTTGGCGAAACATTTTATGCGCTAGATCCGCGCGGACAACGCCTGGCTCTGAAAGGTATTTACGAGCTGATGAATTGGCAACGTGCGGATGGTACACTTTTTTCACCTGTGCCCTCGGTGAATTGGGGTAAAGAGCTACCGTTGCAAATGCTTGCATCGGTGGGTTATTACGGCTTTTATACGCAGTACTTTTATAGTGGCGACAGCTCGTTTGTAGAGCCGATATACGACGGATTACATCGTTATCTTCATGAGGTGTGGCAGGTAGATGCTGCCGGATTGCCTATTGTGCGACATGGTGAATGGAGCTGGGGTGATTGGGGCGACAATGTAGATCTTGAAGTGCTTACCGCAGCATGGTATTATCTTGCCTTGAAAGCAGAGCGCGAGTTTGCCGTGATGACCGGCCGCACCGCCGACGCGACGCAAAACGAATCGATGATGCGCAGGTTGGAAGAGGCTTTTAATGCAAAATACTGGAACGGCAACGTATATCGGTCTCCGTCGTATACCGGGCAGACCGACGACAGGACGCAGGCAATGGCAGTAGTATCGGGTTTGGCCTCGTCCGATAAATACGACAAACTGAAAGCATGCCTTCGAAAAGAGTTTCATGCAAGTCCGTACATGGAAAAGTATGTACTCGAGGCACTGTTTATGATGGGAGATACAGATTATGCTCTTGAACGAATGAGAAACAGATACGAAGAGCAAGTGAATTATCCCGGGTGCACAACGCTGTGGGAAGGTTGGGGGATCGGTGCCGAAGGCTTTGGCGGAGGCACAATGAACCATGCCTGGAGTGGCGGACCGCTTACTTTGCTTTCGCAATATGTGTGCGGAATAGAACCTACAAGTGCAGGGTTTGAAACATTTCGCATCAAGCCGCAACTGGGAACATTAAATGAAGCAAAAGCAACGGTGCATAGTGTGAACGGATTTATCCGTATGTCTGCTCGCAAAGCCGGTCGCAAACTTTTGATAGATGTGTCGGTGCCCGATGGTTGCAAAGCGGAGGTGGTGCTGCCTCAAGGTTATGTGTTTTCCAAGTATCCGAAGAGAGTGCTTTCGAAAAGTAACGATACAATGCTGCTGCCTGGTGGTACCTATCAATTGGTTTCTACTCGATAGAGAATATGTTTTACTTAATCCATAAAAAAGGCTAGTCGTGTTTTGTTGTCACTAGCATATAAAGAGCCGCTATCGAAGCTTCGAAGAAGACTTTCGGTAGCGGTTTTGTGTAAAAGAGATTGCTTTTGCGATGAGAATACCTAAAATACATTAACCGGTAATAAGGATTTGTTTGAGAATGATTTAAGATTGAGAAGGATACTGTAACTTTGTAGTCCTATGGAAAAGTATACCGATTTGATGAAAGCGGCGTTGGATAATCTGAAGATTACGTCGCTTAAGCCTATGCAGGCTGCAACACTAGACGCCTTTCTAACAAACGATGATATTGTTTTGCTATCGCCTACCGGTTCGGGTAAGACGGTAGCCTTTTTACTGCCTATTTTAGGCATGCTAAACCCGGAAGAGAAGGGTGTACAAACGTTGGTTATCGCACCATCGCGCGAACTTGCGCTTCAGATTGAGCGCGTATTCAGAGATATGTCTACCGGATTCAAGGTAACTTGTTGTTACGGTGGTCACGCCATTCATTTAGAAAAGAACTCATTGCAGGTTCCTCCGGCAGTACTTATTGGTACGCCCGGTCGGATTCTTGACCACCTTGAGCGTGGTAGTTTCGATGCTTCAAGCATTCGTACATTAGTACTTGATGAGTTTGATAAGTCGCTAGAGATGGGATTCACCGAAGAGATGTCTGCCATTATCGAACGATTGCCCGGCTTGACTAAGCGTGTGCTTACATCGGCGACCGATGCTGAGATTCCTGAATACACAGGCTTGACAAATCCGTTTCGTATCGACTACCTGGAAGGAAAGAAACTTGTAAGCGGACTTACGCTCAAGAAGGTGCTTTCGCCGGATAAAGATAAGCTTGAAGCATTGTATAAACTACTTTGCGAAACCGGAGCAGGGCAGAAGCTTGTATTTTGTAACCAGCGTGAAAGCGTGGAGCGTGTAAGTAATTTCTTATACGAAAAGAATGTTCCGAACGCGATGTTTCATGGCGGAATGGAACAGCCCGAGCGCGAACGCTCGTTGATCAAGTTGCGCAACGGTAGTGCAAACGTGTTTGTTTCGACCGACTTGGCTGCGCGTGGTCTCGATATTCCTGAGATTAAGCATGTAATTCACTACCATATTCCGATCAATGAGGAAGCTTTCATTCACCGTAACGGACGTACGGCTCGTATGAATGCCGAGGGTAGTGCCTTTATCTTACTTGGTCCTACTGAATTTATGCCCGAGTATGTGAATCCTGAAACCGAAGAGTTGGTGTTTTCAGAGCAAACTCCGGCTATGGAACAGCCCGATTGGATTACGGTTTATATCGGTCGCGGTAAAAAAGCGAAACTAAGCAAAGGTGATATCGTTGGTTTCTTGATCCAAAAAGGTGGTTTGGAAAAGAGCGATGTGGGTATGATCGAGGTGAAGGAATTCCACTCGTATGTTGCCGTGCGCAAGGCATCTATGCAAGGTTTGTTTAAGACGATCAAAGACTTGAAGATTAAGAATATGAAAACAAAGTTCGCTTTGTCGTTGTAATCTTCTTTCAAGTAGTAGATAAAATAAAAAAGGCACTCGCTGATCCGTTCAGCAGGTGCCTTTTGTGTTTTATCTACGTTTGTTTCTGTCTTTTAGTCTGGTTGAGAGATTCCACTTAGGGATCTCGTTCTTTCTGTTCATCATATAGAAAAGTGTAACTCCGATGATAGGCAGCAACAAGACGATAAGAATGTATTTTGTTCTTTCGGCCGATGTAAGATCGAGTCGGCAGATATTCCATATTACTGCCAAGTCGAGCAGTATGATACATATAATAATACCAAGCATTACCATAAAGGGGCGATTTAGAGTTTCTACAATGCCGTAAAGATAGAAAGAAAAACAACTTGTAGCGGATATGGGCAAAAAATAAAGCGGAACCAAAACCGTAGTTTCTAGTCCCGCTTTAAGCGTATGTGTGTTTTTATTAGTTGCTGGTAATAACCTGACCGGCTTCGCTATACAAATCGATTTTGCCGTCGAGTAGTAGTGCGATCACTGTGATTTCAGGATCAAGTACTTGTTCCGGAACGTCGATGTAAAGCATTCCCGGTACTTGGCTCCAATACAATTTACCGATAACTTTCGTCTCAAGCATGGCTCCGTTGCCAACTACCCAAGTGCGGTTTACTTTGTTTTTCAACCCTTTGATTGCGATTGGCCCTTGTGGCTTGTATGGCAAATACAAGTAAAGGATGTCTTGTGTTTTATTTAGCGCAGTATAGGCCATAACGTGACCGTGCGGGATTCCGGCGCGTGTGCCATAGATTGCTTCGGAGTGTTTCTTTGTCCAGCGGCCAAACTCTTTAAGCACGGCGATTTGTTCTTCCGGAATTGTTCCGTCTTCCTTTGGGCCGATGTCTAATAAAAGATTTCCACCATTTGAGATGCAGTCAACGAATGTGCGAAGAAGCATGTTTGGTGACTTGTAGTTCGAGTCGGTAGGAACATAACCCCAGTTGTCGTTCATTGTCATACATAGTTCCCACCATGGAGAGTTGGGGCGAGATACAGGTACTCCTTGCTCCGGTGTTTCGTAATCTCCGTATCCTTGGATGCGCGAGTTTAGTACTACATTCGGATTGAATTTGCGAAGCATGGTTGCAAGTTCTTTTGCTTTCCATGTTTTGCCATCAAAGTCCCAGTCACCGTCAAACCAGTATAGGTCTGGTTTGTATTGTTCGTTTAATTCTGTAAGTTGTTTGTTGTTGAAATCAAGGAAGCGTTGCCAGCGAGCCGGATCGTCTTTCACTTGATAACGCATACTTGTGCGCGACTCGTGCGGATAGTCGTTGCTCGACCAGTCGAGTAGTGAGTAATAAATACCAAGCTTCAAGCCTTGTTTGCGTGCAGCATTGGCAAATGGAGTAAGAAGATCACGACCGGCTGGTGATTTCTTAACCACACTGAGGTCGTTTGCTTTTGTATCCCACATTGAAACACCATCGTGATGTTTTGATGTGAATACGGTATATTGAGCTCCCGATTCTTTGATAAGTTCGGCCCACTCTTCAGGGTTGTAATTCTTTGCAGTAAAACCATTGAGTTGCGACATGTATTCGTCGTACGATAGGTATTTGTTGTAGAAAGACCAACTCTCGGCTACTCCTCTTACCGAGTAGATGCCCCAGTGAATAAATACTCCAAGCTTTGCGTCTTGGAACCATTCCATTCTTTTTTCTTTCTGTTGAGGTGTTTCGTTTAGTAGTGTTTGGCTTTGAGCGCCTGTTGTCATCAAACAAGCTAAAGCAGCAATTGCAATTGATTTTATTCTCATTGTTCGTCTTTAATTAGTAGCGGATACTTATAATCCGTCTGGCGTTTACTCATTGTTAGGTAAACGAAGATACGTGTTTTTAGCCAAAAAATGGAAGTATATTCAGCATTTGCTGTACTATGTTTGATAACATGCTTTTATTTATGTATTCGGTGGTTGCGGTTTTTGTGTTGGCTATTAGTTGTTTGTCTGTGCTTCTGCTTTTTTGATATTTGTCAATATTCAACAATTGTAGCATTTGAGAGTTTGCGCAAAAAGTTCTTAATAACTCTATAAAAGACTAGCGAATGCACGACTGAGGCGAACAACCTATTTTACCGTGTTGTTTCTTTCATTAGAAGTGAAACTTTAAACGTTATGCATTATGGATCTGGGAATACAAAATCGTAGAGCCTTTGTAACGGGGTCTACTGCCGGTATCGGTTTGGAAATAGCTCGTTCACTTTTGAGGGAAGGAGTGTCGGTAATTATCAACGGCCGCACAAAGCCTTCGGTCGATCTTGCTATGAAGAGTTTGCACGAGTCATATCCGGTTGGCGATGTCGAGGCTTTTATCGGAGACTTGTCTGATGAGGATACGTGCAAAAGATTGCATGCGATGTATCCGATCTTAGATATCCTTATTAATAATATAGGGATGTATGAGAGTGTGGAATTTGAAGATATTACGAACGAGCAGTGGAATAAGATCTTTCAGACAAATGTGATGTCGGGTGTGATGTTGTCAAAGCTCTATCTGGCATCGATGAAGAAACGCAACTGGGGACGCATTGTTTTTATTTCGAGCGAATCGGCTTTGAATGTTCCAACCGATATGATTCACTACGGAGTAACCAAGACAGCACAGTTGTCGGTAGCGCGCGGACTGGCCGAGACGTGCACCGGAACGGGTGTAACGGTGAATAGTGTTTTGCCGGGGCCTACTTTGTCGCCCGGAGTTGTGACCTTTCTTGATAAGTTGAGTGTGAAAGATCGGGTTTCGAAAGATAAGATCGAAGCGCACTTCTTCAAGAAGTATCGCTCGTCTTCTATTATCCGCAGATTTATCAAGCCCGAAGAGATTGGCGATATTGTGGCTTTCATTGCAAGCGAACGAGCTTCCGTTATAAACGGAGCTGCGCTAAAAGCAGAAGGCGGTCTGGTGAGAACCATTTATTAAGGAAATGATTCGTTGTTTAAGCGTTAGTAAATGAAAAAGAAAAGCCCTTCATTGTTAGGTGTATTACCTTTAATGAAGGGCTTTATAGGGAATTACAAATTATGTCTTTGTTGTTTCCGCTTTTGTTGAAGGATTAATTGAAGTTTGGTCCGTCACCAAAGTTAGGAGCATTTTTGTCAATCCATACACGTTGAGCATTCAAAATGAATGGGTCGTTTGTTCCAAGAGTAAATCCTTGACGTTCGGCTGCGGCATTGATGTTTGGAGCCATCAAGTCACTTGGTGATGGATTGTTGATTTCCATACGACGAGGAAGCGGTTTGTCAGCACCATGATCTGTCCATGCATAGATAGAGCTAGAACGAGATGGAATACCAGAGCGTCTTACGCTTGCAAATTGATCATCTGGTTGCAGATAGAAGTGGATGTACTGTTGTAGATATACTTTTTCAAGTTGCTCACTTTGGCTACCTGTTAGTTGGTAATCTGCTTGTTGCATCATCTTCTCGATTTCACCATCTTTCAAGTCTATTGTTGCACCGAATTTTTTATCGTAAATAATGCCTGAATAAGGTATGCGATTTAATTGTGCTAATCTATTGTATCCTCTAACAGACATTTCTACAGCAGTAGAGTAGTATTCTTGAGCTGATTTAGGAAGATCTGCACCAAGAAGTTTAAGCTCTGCAAGGTAAAGATTAACTTCCGCAGTAGACATAAACATTCCGTACCAAGGCATATCTTCTTTGTCTTGACTTACCACACCAGGATAATCTGGGTAAGTATAGTCGATTTGTCCGCGAATCATTTCTTCTTGGAACGAAGAGTAGGGAGTATATGTTTTAGTCGCATCGTTTAATGTGATTGTCCAACGGCTAGAAACGAAATAGTCTGCATAGATACCTAGGTTTGAATCGTCGATTCCACCAGGGATACCATAATAGCGTACCCATGGTTCGCCTTGACCTTTCCATCCCTTAAATACTTTCTTGCCACTTACGATCTCAGTTTCTACATTTTCGTCGATATAGGCAGGAAGATCTCTGTTTGCATCAAAGAATGCTTGGATAACGATCGAATTGAAATCGTTCTTAGCGAAGAAGAATCGTACACGAGGGTCCCAGTTTTTCTTCAAAAGATCAACAAATTTCTTTGAACCAACACCAAGGCTAGCTCCATTTCCAAAGTGGAATTCATTAACACCTTTGTTATAGATAAAGTCATCATCAAGACCGTTAAGTACTCCTACAGGGCTAGAAACAACTTCTTTCGCAATTTTAAAAGCTTTGTCTTTATCAACATTAAGATATCTAACTGCTAGTTTAAGCTTAAGCGAGTTTGTGAAACGTGCCCATTTGGAGATATCTCCTTTGTAGATGAAGTCTTGGCTGCCCATTGTGATTTGGGTTTGCTCATGTTGTTTTGTGAAGTTATCAAGAGCTTCATCTAGTTGAGATATCCAAACATCATACAACTCTGACATTGAATCGTATTTTGGTGTAAGCAGCATCGGATTTGTGTAAGCAGCTAAACCAGCTTCCGTATAGGGCATATCTCCATATACGTCTGTGTCGAAAATACCAAGATAAACCATCATTGGGTAAAACATACTCTTGATTTGAGCATATTTAGCAGCGTCTTCAGCGCTCATTTGTTTTAACTGGTTTTCAACTTCGCGGTAGATGCGTTGGACTTCAAGGGTTTGGCTTCCTTGTCCTCCTCGTTCACCCATGATGTTGAAATCTGATTTAAAACCACCAGATGGAACGCTGGCTTGAATGTATTGAGAAAAATATTTTGCGTTGTAGAACCAAAACGTGTATTCTGATGGTTCGAATTTAAGCATACCTTCTGTTGTAAGGTAAACGATGTTACCCTTGGTTACAGTTGCTGGGTCTGTATTGATATCAGCAAATTTGTCAACAGAACAACCGCTCAATGAAGCAGCTCCAAGTAGGGCTGCTAAGATATATGATTTATTTTTCATACTGCAATCAAATTGATGTGTTGATTTTGTTAGAATGTTGCGTTTATGGTAAATGTATAGCTTGCTGTATAAGGACTAAACGATCTCATACGGAACTCTCCAGAGTTCGTACCGCGGATACTTTCTGGATTCTCATTGTTAGGAAGAGAATTATAAAGGTATCCAATGTTATTAGCAGCAAAACCAACAGATAGAGAACGAGCTGCAATTTTAGTTGCAATTGATGCAGGTAGCTTGTAATTCAACGCAATTTTACGAAGAGCGATATAGCTTAATTTAGAATACCAATCATCATTGATGGTACCGTTACCCCAGTCATTGCTTCTTAGGTGGTAACCAGAAGCGTGTACCGGCTCAACATATCCGGCATCAAGAGCTTCTTGGAATGTCATACCTCCTACATTTACTTGCTGGCTTTCTTTACCTGGAATTTGCACCCAAGTGTTTTCAGCAAACACTCCTTCTGGAATAATACCATCATGGTATTCTTTACCAGCAGTGCTTGTGTATTTACTAACCCAGCTTACGCCACCGTGCTTTTCATCACGTCCACGCAACGATGTTTCGGTAAAACCATAAGCAGTTCCATAACGGCTGTTATACAATGCCACGTAACCACCAAAGCGCATATCAAGTGCGACGTTCAGTGATAGATCTTTCCATCTTAAGCTAGTGAATATAGATCCCAAGAAGTCAGGAGTGATGCTTCCTACTGCTTCGACAGTTCCGCTTCTTTGAGCAAATGCAATACGTGAAGATTGATCCCAGTTTAATACTGTTTGTCCTTGATCATTTTTCTTTGGATATGAGTCAGACATCAAGACACCATAAGAGCCGCCTACTTTAGCAACAGATCCAATACGATAGTTACCATATGCAGGGTCTCCTTCTAAAAGGATGTACTCTGCAACATTAGGATGTAACTCGATAATCTTGTTGTCATTTTTTGTGTAGGTAAAGTTTAGATCCCATGTCCAATCTTTAGTTTGGATTGGAGTAGTATTTAACGCAAGTTCAATACCACGGTTTTGAATGTCTCCAGCATTGATTAATTGTTTGTTAATACCCGAGATTGACGGAACTGAGATAGACATAATTTGATCACGAGTGTTTTCATGATAGTAGGTTGCATCAATGCCTATTCTCCCATTAAGGAATCTCCAGTCTAGACCAAGTTCCCATGCGTTTTTGCGCTCAGGTTTAAGATTTGGATCGTACGACTCCCATGGAACTGATAAGCTGTAAATCATTCCATTGGTTTGTTGGATCGAGTTGATCGAAAAACCTTGGTTGATCTTATATGGGGCTGTGTCGTTACCAACTTGCGCCCATGATCCACGAACTTTAGCAAACGTAATCCATTCTGGAAGTTTGAATGTCTCATTGATAATCCAAGATCCAGAAACAGAAGGGTAAAAGTATGAGTAGTTGCCTGTTTTGTTTGTATATACAAGGGCTGAAGACCAGTCGTTACGTCCGGTTACGTCCAAGAATAATTGATTTCTCCATGCTACTCCTGCTTGGAAAGCAACAGAACCCATGCGTTTTGTTCCTTGGATACGACCTGTGTATTTTGCTTGGTTTTTAGAGTTTCCTAAGAAATATTGGCCAGGAACAATTAAACCTCCATCAGTGTTTCCTGATTGGTTTTGTTCTACATTGTTGTAGTATTCACCACGAAGGAATCCGCTGAACGCCCAATCACCTATTTGCTTATTTGCAGTGAAGGTTCCATATAGGTTTGCTTGTTCTTTTGTATATTGAGAAATTGAGTAATAACCACCATCGTTATTATATCCTTGTCCAAGTTCTTTATTTTCGCCTCTAATATAGTGGTAGTTGAAGCTTCCTTCGGTAATAAAGCGTAGCCAATCGGTTAATTCGAACTCTAGGCTTAAGGTTGGTCGTACACTAGTTTCTCTGCGGTAGTTGTCGTTTTCATAA
>JBOFPV010000038.1:0-69024 GCA_051660585.1 Tannerellaceae bacterium | reverse complement strand
AACGGCACGGCTACGGCAATACCTTCGGGTATGTTGTGTATCGCAATGGCAAAGGTGATGGGAATGGCAAGTTCCATGCTGTTGAGTGCCGAGGTAAACGTGGCAATCCCTTCGGGAAAGTTGTGGATACCGATGGCCAGTGCTACCATAAAACCGGTACGTTTGAGCGACGATTTTTTGCGCATGTCTTCTACTACATGTACTTCGTGCGGGTTCTCATCTTCCGGAACCAGAAAGTCGATCAGCGTAATGATACCCATACCGCCGAAGAATGCGAGTAGTAAATAAAGGGTTCCTGTTTTCTCGCCAAACTTTTCGCTGAGCGCGTGCAGTGCTTCGGGCATCATTTCCATAAAGGATACGTACATCATCACGCCGGCCGAAAAGCCCAATGCCGTGGAAAGAAACTTGGTATTGGTATGTTTAGTGGCAAAAGCCATAATACTTCCTATGCCTGTAGATAATCCGGCAATCATGGTTAAACCAAATGCGGTTAGGATAGTCTCAATATTTATAGGTTCGATATTCATAGTGTATTACTTAATTTGTAAGCATGCGAATGTAGATACTATTTTTTTTATATTTACTCCAAATTAGATTAAATGCGAAACATTAGTGAAGACGATATAATCGACAACTTGCGCAATGAAGAAACGCGTCGGGAGGCCTTTGCTCAATTGGTAAGCATTTACGGCGAAAAACTCTATTGGCAAATCCGTAAAATGGTTCTTACCCACGAAGATGCCGACGACTTGCTTCAGAACGTATTCTTAAAAGCCTGGCTCAGCCTCGAAACCTTTAGAGGGGAATCGAAGTTGTCTACTTGGCTGTATCGAATTGCGGTAAACGAATGCATCACCTTCTTGAATAAACAACGAGCCAAAAATAATGTTTCGATCGATAATGTAGACCACTTTTTACTAGAACAGTTGCAGAGTGACGAATATTTCGATGGAGACGAGGCTGAGGTGCGTTTTCAGAAAGCCGTACTTGCCTTGCCCGAAAAGCAACGACTCGTTTTTAATATGCGCTATTACGATGAAATGAAATACGAGGAAATATCTGATATTCTGGGTACTTCTGTTGGGGCTTTAAAGGCTTCGTATCATCATGCCGTAAAGAAAATAGAGGATCAACTTTCGGAGAAAGATTAAACCATTTCCTTTTTTAATTGTCAAATAGTAAAATAAATATAGTTTCATATGGGGTCATTCGAAGATAAAGACAAGCAATTCGGTAAAGGGAACTCCTTTAAAGTGCCCGAAGGATACTTTGAGCATCTTACCGAGCGTACGATGAATTTGCTTCCAGAAATGGAAATTCCCGAAGCTAAGAAAGTATCATTATTCCAGCGTGTACAGCCGTGGTTGTATATGGCAGCTATGTTTGCCGGATTGATATTTTTTATAAAAATTTTGGTAGGTGGTGATGTGGCCTCTAAGTCGGCAGCAACCGATAGTACTTTGATTGCGGCATCAAGTATTAATGTTATTGACTTTCAGGATCAACAGAGCGAAGAAGATGTGTATATTCAATACATAGAAGAGAGCTATGGAGGTGCTGTTTTGAATACGGGAATCAACTTTTTTGAATAAAAAATTAAATATTGTTTGCATGAATAAAATATTTTTCCTTATATTTGCTCTTGTAGTTAACCTGACAGCGGTACTGGGGCAGAATGCTCACGGACCGAGACCAAGGATGCAGGAAGATGACCAATCTTTTTGGGCAAAACGTAATGCGTATATTACCGCAGAAATGGAACTTACTCCTGACGAAGCAGCTACATTTATACCTCTTAGTGAAGAGTTGCAAAAGAAAAAATTTGAACTTTGGAAGTCTTACAAACGTGAATTGCGACAAGCAGCTCACTCCAAATCTGAAGATGTTTCGGAGGCGGAATACAAACGACTCATCGACGAGAACTTTGAGTTGAAGATGCAAGAGATTAAACTGGAGAAGGACTACTACAAGAAATTTGAGAAGATACTTTCACCCGCAAAACTCTTTAAATACCAAAGGGCAGAAGTGAAGTTTGCAGCGATGCTAATGCGCGGTAAAATGGCTAATCCTGGAAATAAAGGTGCTACAAAAAATAGAAATGATTAATAATATCAATATTGTCATTATTTGTGTTTTTTGTTTAGATTTAGTTTTGGCGTTTAAGTTAAGGAAGGGGAAGCGACGTGAGTCGGTTCCCCTTTTGTCATTACAAAAAAATAAGGTGTGTAATTGTAATAGTGATATTTTACTCACAAATCGTATATTCTAATCATTATTATAGATGCAGGCATTGATTTGAATGCTGCATCTATAGGCTAAATTCTCTTTGTTTCGTTTCTTTTACTGTTTATCGTATTGCTTGGCTTCTTGCCAAATAGCTTCCATCTCATCGAGCGACATATCTTTGAGTGATTTTCCTTGTTGTATAGTACGCTCTTCGAGGTAGGTAAAGCGGTGGATAAACTTGCGATTGGTTCGCTCAAGTGCATTGTCGGGATTGATCTTGTACAACCTTGCCGCATTGATGATGCTAAACAGTAAGTCGCCAAATTCTCCTTCCATTTTGTCGTGATCCATCTTGCCAATCTCGGCTCTGAGTTCGCCTATCTCTTCATTTACTTTATCCCAAACTTGGTCGCGCTCTTCCCAATCGAATCCTACATTACGGGCTTTGTCTTGAATGCGGTAGGCCTTAACCAAAGCAGGGAGTGCTTGTGGTACACCGTCGAGCACACGCTTGTTTCCGTCTTTTTCTTTGAGTTTGAGTTGTTCCCAGTTTTGTTCTACTTTTCCGGCTGTGGCTGCTTCTACATCGCCAAATACATGCGGGTGACGAAAGATCAGTTTGTCGCAAAGTGCATCACATACGTCTTTGATATCAAACTCGTTTTTCTCTTCACCGATCTTAGCGTAAAATACAATATGAAGTAAGAGGTCTCCGAGCTCTTTCTTGATGTTGAGGTTGTCGTCGTTGATGATGGCATCACATAGTTCGTACGTTTCTTCGATGGTATTGGCACGTAGCGATTCGTTGGTTTGTTTACGATCCCATGGACATTTTTCACGCAACTCGTCGAGTACGTCAAGAAGCTTTCCGAATGCTTCCATCTTTTCTGCTTTTGTGCTCATTTGAATATCTTGTTTAAAAGAAACGGGCTGCCCTGAAAAAGGACAGCCCGTCTGTATGTTTATGTTTTATCGATTACTTGTTTTCAGATTTGAAGTTTTTCAAACCGTCTCTCAAGAAGTTTACGTAGTTGTCTACGTTTTCGTCGAATGCGTATGAAGGACCTACCGGATTACCTTCTGCATCAAGCAATACATAGAATGGCTGTGCATTTGCTCCAAATTTACTTCTTTGTAGGTAACTCCATTTGTCTCCAACAGTTTTTAACTTGCGAGTTTTGCCATGTTCTTCGATCTCGATTACTTCAGGAAGTGGCGTTTTGTCGTCTACCATCAGCGTGATCAATACATAGTCGTTTTCAAGGATTTGTTTTACTGTTGCGTCTGTCCATACACTTGCTTCCATCTTACGGCAGTTTACACAACCGAAACCTGAGAAGTCTACGATAACCGGTTTGTTTACTTTTTTAGCGTAAGCCATACCTGCTTCATAATCGTCGTAGCTTGCGTGTACTTCATTGTTGTACAAGTTTAGATCTTGTGTATACAATGGAGGAGAGAATGCACTGATTGATTTCAAAGGTGCGCCCCACAAACCTGGTACCATATACAATGCGAATGCAAAGGAGATGATTGCCATGAACAAACGTGGAACCGATACGTATGGAAGGTCGCTGTCGTGCGAGAATTTCAATTTGCCGATCAAGTACATTCCAAGCATTGTGAAGATGATGATCCAAAGTACAAGGAATACTTCGCGGTCCATGATTCTCCAACCGTAAGCAAGGTCTGCTACCGAAAGGAATTTAAGTGCAAGAGCAAGTTCAAGGAAACCAAGAACTACTTTAACTGAATTCAACCATCCACCCGATTTAGGAAGACCTTGCAACCAAGTTGGGAAGATTGCGAACAAGCTGAAAGGAATCGATAATGCAAGTGCAAAACCGAACATACCTACAGCTGGGCCTGCTGCCGAGCCGGTTGATGCTGCTTCTACAAGAAGTGTTCCGATGATAGGACCGGTACAAGAGAACGAAACCAATACAAGTGTAAATGACATGAAGAAGATGCTCAATACACCGGTAGTAGAATCGGCCTTGCTGTCTAGTTTGGTTGTCCAGCTAGCCGGAAGTACCAATTCGAATGCGCCAAGGAATGAAACCGCAAATAGTACAAGAAGACCGAAGAAGATCAAGTTGAATACTGCGTTTGTAGAAAGGTTGTTCAATGCACTAGCTCCGAATACGCCTGTTACGACCAAGCCCATCACAAGATAGATGATGATGATAGAAATACCGTAAGTCATTGCATCGCGAATACCTTTCTTGCGATCGTTTTTAGAACGTTTCAAGAAGAAACTTACTGTCATCGGAATCATTGGCCATACACATGGTGTAAGAAGTGCAAGTGCACCACCGATAAATCCGGCAAGGAAGATATACAACCAAGAGGTTGTTTCTGTACCTGTTTCTCCTTTGTTGCCGGCAAGTTTAAGTTCTTCGATTACCGGAGTCCAAAGTTTAGAGTTGTTGGTTAGTGCAGATGAAAGAATTGTATCTTCTGCTTTGCTATCTTGTGCTACAGCTTCTTCGGCAACGGCAACAGTTTCTGCTGCTTCTTGTGCTTGTGCAGCCGGCTGAACAGCTTCTGTTGTTGCTACTTTTTCTGCAGCTTTTGGTTCTTCTTTTGGTTTAGCAGCTTGTGCTACGTCGGCGCCTGATTTCAAGTTCTTTTTATCAAACGAGAAGTCGATACGGTTGGGAGGAAGACAAGTTTCGTCGTTACAACCCATAAATTCTACTTCGCCTTCGATCTTGAATGCGTCTGCATCCAATACTTTGATCTTTTGTACGAATGTAACAGGGCCTTCGTACCAGCGAAGTTCCATGCCAAACATTTCGTCGTATTTAGCAACCGGTTTTTGAGAAGTTGTTACTTTTCCTACTAGTTCGGCTCCTTTTACTGTAGAGAAGCTGAATACGGTAGAGTTAGGACCTCCTTCGGGAAGGTTCATGTCATACAAGTGCCATCCATCTTCAACTTCTGCTTTGAAGATGATTTCTTTTTGGTTGGCTCCTTTGTCTGAGAACGTGATGTCCCAAACGATTGGCTCAAGGATTTGTGCGTTTACTAGGAGACTAAAGCACATTAATAATGCTAAGCTTAAAACTTTTCTCATGAGTTTATTGTCTGTTTCTTATTGTTTTTTTGCAAAGATAGGTTCATTTTGCATATGAACAAGTTCTTATGTGATAATGCTTTACTATTTGTAAAGATTATCTACATAGAACTTGTCTGTGTGTTTCTGCAAGGTAGGATGTTAAGTGTTTGTGTAAATATGAATTATTGTTAGATTATTTCTTTTTGACAGGTTTCATCTTAAGTTTGTCCGAACGCATGTTGTAGTTGTTCTTTCCTACTTTTGGAGCGTCGAGAATGGTTGCAGGAAGCTCAGTCTTGTTGTTCATCATCTTGATGTATTTTTCAAGTGCAGCTCCGTATTCGTAGTGAACATACGAATCGCGACGATCTTCGTTGTTGTAGGCAATGAACTGCAAATACTCAAGACATTTCTTAGACCAGTTTGCAGGGCTGTTTTCAGATACGCCACCACGTACAATAAACTTAAGACGATCTATAAGTGCTTGTCTGTTTATGCTAGTGTCTGCGATTAAAGCATCAATCTTAACAATCGCTTTGTCGTATTCTTTAGCTTTGGTGTAACCGTTCAACTCAATCATTTCACGATTGAATCGCTTGCCTTCATAGTCGCAAAACTGATCAAGTTCTTCGATTGAAAGGTAAGTTGTTTCTTTTGCTAGTTTTTCGTCTACAGCTTTTTTGCCGTATAGCTCTATAAACTTAGTGTATTTGTCTGATACTTGCTTGATATATGGATTCTTTGGACCGTTGATTGTTTCAACAAATAAAGTCCAGATTTCCGGCTGCTCAAGAGTGGCTCCTTGTGCAATCAAAATATCGAAAGCTTTGCTTACATTGTCTGTTTTGTAGGTCGACTTCATGTATTCGATGTAGTCTGAAAGGAATTGTTTGTCTCTGTTTCCTTTCTCAAATTGCTCAATCAAATAAAAAGAACGCGTAGACGGATTTTTTGCGTTTGCTCCGGTTTTAATAAAGCCCGGGCCTGTTTGGCGGCTGCTGCTCATGTGTACTGCTTCTTGTGTAGCAGGGTCGATAAATACATAAGTAGGGTAACTTCTTACGCCATATTTCTTTGCTAGGTCTACACCTTCGCCGTTTTCAGCATCGATTTTTAAGTTTACAAAGTTTGTGTTGTAGAATTCACCAACAGTAGGAAGTACGAATACTTCTTCTGCCATGTTCATACACGGTCCGCACCATTGCGTGTAAAAGTCTACAAAGATTAGTTTGTTTTCTGCTTTTGCTTTCTCTACGGCTTGGCTCCATGTTCCATGTTCGAATTGAATGCCTGTTGTCTCTTCTGCTGCTTTAGCTGTGAAGCAGGCAACAAAAGCAAGACATAAAAGGATAATGTTTTTCTTCATCGCTTTCGATTGTTAAAAGGGTTGAGATTGTTATAAAGACCCATTCTCGTTTTTTTGAACAACGAGTAGGTTTGGCGTTTAAAGAAATAGAGCAGGATGGCTCGTTTGTGTTAGAGACACCCTGCTTTTGTATGTATGGTAATTAATATCCCGGGTTTTGTTCTACTGCGTTGCTGTTGGTTTCAGCAGCAGGGATTTTGTCAATTCTTCTGTCGCGGATGCGTTTCAGATAATCTTGTCCCTTTTCATTGCTTACTGCAAACTCTTTTTCCAAAGCTTCACGCAGTGCTTTGTTCATAGCGATAAGACGATTGAACTCTAATTGTTCCGGATTTGAGAAGCGAATCGCAACAAAAAACTCATGCCAGTTTTCGAAACTCATTTCGATTACCCATTCGTTGTAGATTGCGTCTTCAAGTTCTTCCATGTTTGCCGGAGTTTTTACTTCAGCACCTGCACGCATACGAAGTTTTGCGATTGGTTCGAAAGCTTGTGCAATGGATGCTCCCATGCGGTAACGAGCTTCTGCCAAGATTAGGTATACCTCTGCCGTACGAAGATACATGACAGGCATGTCGTTTTTGTCGGTTAGGTATTTCTTAACGGTCTTACAGTTGTATTGCTTTTTACCGCTATATACGATACTGTCTAGTGGTGCGATGATTGTATTTTCGCGGGGATCGTTTCCTAGTAGTGTGACAAACTCTTTGGTAGGACACCAGTATCCGCCGGCACCACCTACATTCTTTGTTCCAAATGCTTTGATACGTGTATCTGTTGACGATGCGTCGGACATAAATACACGCGCAAATAGAATCTCTGGAGTTGTGTTGTGTTTGGCAAAAACGTTGTCGTATGTTGCTTCTAGCAGGATTTCGTTGTTTTGAATCAACTCTTCAGCTAGTTTAGCTGCGTCGGCGTATTGTTGTGAATAAAGCAGAAGTCTTGCTTTCAATGCTTTTGCTGCTTGGAACGAGGCTTGGCTCGATTTTGCACGTTTTGGTGCAAGTTCGATTGCTTTATTTAGATCTGCAAAGATTGCATCGTAGCTTTCTTGAACAGTGCTACGGCCTTTTTGAGCATTACCAATTTCGGGTAGTTCGCTGCGAAGGATAAGACCGAAACGGCTGTTGAGATCCCAATATTCTGCATAACGAACCATCAGACGGCTGTATGCAAATGCTCTTAGAAAATAGATTTCACCAAGAATTTCGTTTTTGCGATTTCCGGTAAACTCTTTGTCTGCAATCTTGGCACATGCCTCAAGCAAAAAGTTCGCATTCTTTACAATCATGTAATCAGAGTTCCACTCGTCGTCGGTAAAGTTAGAGCTGTAGCTCAAGGTTGGGCAGTAGCGTTCGCTCATGTAAATAGAGTTTCCGCTCGTAATACTGTCCTGACGATTTAATGTCCCGCCTTGAAAGCTTCCGCTTGTTGTAGGAAATAAAACATTAAAGCCGGCACCCGGTAAGAAAGAATATATACCGTTGAGTGCAAGCTCAACGGTTTTTTGATTTGTGATTGCTCCGTCTAAGTCTGCGTCATACGCAGGGGTCTTGTCTAATACATCTACAAGCGAGCAGCTTGCAGTAAACAAGGCTATAAGGGATAGTGTAATGTATTTTTTGATCATGACTTATACTAAGTTTATGCGCTTATAGATTAAGTTTTAAACCGATCGAGAATGAACGGATACCCGGATAAGATGATTCGTAGTTACCACCGTAGTTGCCGCTGTTTACAGTTGCAGGGTCGGTGCCCGGATATTTCGTAATCGTAAATAGATTAGAACCTGATACGAATACTTGTGTATTGATTCCTACAAATTTAGGAATGTCGTACGCAAGACGTAGTTCTTGTAAACGGAAGTATGATGCATTGTGTAACTCAATTCCAGAAGAGCGTGGAACGCCATCTTCTAAGTAAAGAGCCGGATATTTTGCATCTCTGTTGTCGTCAGACCAACGATCGTTCAAACCATAATCGATAAGACCGGTAAGTTGCGACGGCATGTTTTGTAATGTTTTGCTATATGATTTCAAACCACCGATTTGGAATCCGAATGATGCAAACGCAGTGAAGCGTTTGTATTCGAAGTTTGATGAAAGACCTCCGAATACTTTAGGATCTGGTGAACCAACAATCATACGGTCTTTATTGTCGATTTTTCCGTCTTCGTTCGTGTCACGGTATTCAAGCATACCCGGACGTAGTTTGTTTCCGTCATAGTAGCTTTGACCTTTTGATTTGGCATATTCGTTTAGTTCGTCTACACGATCTTGAGATTGGATAATGCCGTTGTGTTCCCATCCGAAGAAAGATCCCATTGGATAGCCTTGAGCTAAAACTTGTGATCCGCTACCGTGGATGTTGATACCCATGCCGTTTTCCACAGCTCCTTCAGATACAAGATAAGTTACTTTATTCTTGTTGTGTGCAAGGTTGAGTGTTGCCGACCAGTTGATATCTTGGTTTTGGATCAATACGCCTGTGAATGTGAATTCAAGACCTTTGTTTTGTACGGAACCTACGTTGCGGTTCATTGAACCTCCGGCTGTACTTGATGGGAATTGGAATGCCCAGATCAAGTCGTTTGTATTTTTGATGTATCCACCAATAGTACCACGGAAACGTTGCTCTAAGATGGCGAAGTCAAGACCGAAGTCATATTGTGTAGATTTCTCCCAACGAATTTCTCTATTACCGATTTGACTGTGGATAAGAGCAGGTAGATCCATGTAGCTGCTCGACGAGTATAAGTCGCGGTTTGAGAAGCTAGTAAGGTTTTGTGTACCTGTGGTACCTGCACTTACTTTAATCTTAAGGTCGTCGACAAATGTGACGTTTTTCATGAAGTCTTCTTGCGAAATACGCCATGCAACGGCTCCTGAAGGGAAGAATCCGTAACGGTTTTTAGCTCCGAACATGGATGAGCCGTCGTAACGTCCTGTAAATGTGAACAGGTATTTGTCGTCGAATTTATAGTTTGCTCTTACGAATGAAGATAATAAACCGCGTGTGTTGTATCCGTTTGATACATTTTTAGCTGAGATTTCACTTGCACTACCAATGTTTGTGTAGATATCATCCAGTGCATAGTTGGATCCGCTGATTGAAGTACTTTTACCTTCGAAGCTTTCAAAGGAAACACCCCCTACAGCATCGACTACATGACGATCGTTGAACTTAACATTATAGGTAAGCACGTTGTCGAATACCGTTTTGTATGCTTTATAGTTGTATTCCGAACCACTCGCTTTTTTATTGCTTGAAAGGAAACTTGGAGAGAATGTTTCTCTGAAGTTGAAATCTTGTGAGATCGAAAGAGATGATTTGAATTTAAGACCTTTATAAATATCTACTTCACCCCAGATAGTTCCTAAGAAACGGTAGGCATTTGTGTTGTCTTTTTTATGTGTATTTGCAACAGGATTTGCACTGTTGTTGATCATTAAGTAGTCGCCGTTTTGATCGTAGATATCGATATCTGGGCGATATCCTTGTGCTGAGAACATCGATGTTCCGGATTTGTTTGTGTCGGTATAACCTACCAACATGTTCGTACCGAAACGAAGGACAGGTAGTACATCTACATCTAAATTGACACGTCCATTGTAACGTTTCAAATCATCGCCTAATACCATCCCTTTTTGGTCAAGCATCGAAAGCGATACGAAATATCTGTTTTGATCAGTACCACCACTGATAGATGCATCAACGCTATGACGCCATGCCGGTTGTTTTACTTCGTCAAACCAGTTTGTGTTTCCGTTGCCCAAATAATCGCTTCCTTCACGAAGAATGTCAAGAGCAGTTGTATTGGATGGATCATAAACCAATGTTTCTCTAGCAAATTGACGTACTTTATCACGCCATTCGTCTCCGTAAAGAATCTTGAAGTTTTTGATTTGTGTGTCAATTGTAGAGCTATAGTTTAAATTGAAAGTTGGTTTTTTGCCAGATTTCCCTTTACGCGTAGTAACGATAACAACACCGTTTGCTGCACGAGAACCATAGATCGCCGCTGCTGATGCATCTTTTAATACATCCATTGATTGAATATCACTTGGTGCGATTGCATCCAATGCTGTAGGATCATCTACAGGAACACCGTCGATAACGTAAAGTGGTTCGTTAGAACCGGTTAAAGATGTTGCTCCACGTACACGTACACGTACGGTTTCACCTGGCTTACCTGTGTTTTGAGCAACCAATACTCCCGATGCAAGGTTTTGCATCAATGAGGCAACGTTTGTTGTATTCAAATTTTGGATGTCTTTTGCAGAGATGCTTGATACAGATCCAGTAATATCTTTAGCTCTAGATGTTCCATAACCTACAACAACAACTTCGTTTAGAGCTTGAGTGTCTTCTTGTAATGTAATGTTGATTGTTGTTTGTGATCCGACTGTAACTTCTTTAGAAGTGAAACCGATGTATTTAAACTCAAGTACAGAGCTTTTAGACGGAACATCGATTGTGAAATTACCATCAAGGTCAGAAATTGTGCCTGTAGTCGTACCTTTTACAACGATATTAACTCCAAGAAGCGGAGCTGATGTGTTGTCAATAACTGTACCACTTACTTTAATCGATTTGTTTTGTTGAGAGTTAGCTTGCGCGCTGGCAATGTTTAGCACAAACAACAAAATCCAGCAAAGGCTTGATATGCTAGCCTTTGTCACCTTAGGAATCTTTAAGTTCATGTTTTATTATTAATTTATAGTTCTGACGTAATTAAAAGTGAGCCAAGGGTTGATTTATTTCTGGAAATCTATCAAAATGATATTATTCTGTATAAATATTAGGCGATATTCCATTATCAGCAATGAAATATCGTCACGAATAGGTGACCACACTATTAAATTATTATTTTTCTAATTGTTATTGTCTTAATTTGGCGTTTCTTAAAACATTGCAAAGATAACAAATTGTTTGTATAAAACCATGCTTTAATTATAAATAGTAATATTTGTTTCGTTTATAATAGATAATCGCTGCATAATTATGCAATATACATTTACGGTATAATATGGATAATCATGCGTGAATTGTCATGAATAAATATATATTTAGAAAAGTACGCAGTATGCATCTCAAGAATAATTCCTATTTTTGCAAAATTGAACTTCATGGCGCCTATTCTCAAGGAGATATGGTGTAACGTAAATTGCAGACAGATAAATAATAATATAATTCAAAATGGAAATCGCTAGCAAGTACAATCCGGCTGATGTTGAAGGCAAATGGTATCAATATTGGTTGGATAATGGTTTTTTTAAGTCGAAACCAGATGGCAGAGAACCTTACACGATTGTAATTCCTCCACCGAATGTAACAGGTGTTCTTCACATGGGGCACATGTTGAATAATACAATTCAGGATATCTTGATTCGCCGTGCGCGTATGTTGGGCAAGAACGCTTGTTGGGTACCGGGTACTGACCATGCTTCGATTGCAACAGAAGCAAAGGTGGTAAACAAGCTTGCACAAGAGGGTATCAAAAAGACGGATCTTTCACGCGAAGAGTTCCTTGGACATGCTTGGGATTGGACGCACAAACATGGCGGTATCATTCTTGAACAGTTAAAGAAACTAGGAGCTTCTTGTGATTGGGATCGTACTTGTTTTACGATGGATGAAGAGCGCTCTCAAAGCGTATTGGAAGTTTTCGTTGATTTGTTCAATAAAGGTCTTATTTACCGCGGTGTGCGTATGGTAAACTGGGATCCGGTTGCGAAAACAGCTCTTTCTGATGAGGAAGTTATCTACAAAGAAGTAAATAGTAAGCTTTTCTATCTTCGTTATAAAATCGAAGGAGAAGAGGATAAATATATTGTTGTTGCAACAACCCGCCCTGAAACAATCTTAGGAGATACGGCTGTATGCGTTAATCCAAATGACGAACGTTTTGCTTTCTTGAAAGGTAAGCGTGTGATTGTTCCGATTATCAATCGTCCGGTTCCTATTATTATGGATGAGTATGTTGATATGGAATTTGGTACCGGTTGCTTGAAGGTAACTCCGGCTCACGATGTAAATGACTACATGTTGGGTGAGAAGTTCAACCTTGAAACAATTGATATCTTCAACGACAATGGAACATTGAACGAGCATGGTCAGATGTATGCGGGAATGGATCGCTTTGCGGTACGTGACCAAATCGAAAAAGATCTTGAGGCAGCAGACTTGCTTGAGAAAGTAGAACCATATACCAATAAAGTAGGTTTCTCTGAACGTACTGATGCGGTAATTGAGCCTAAACTTTCGATGCAGTGGTTCCTTAAAATGGAAGGTCTTGCCAAACCAGCTCTTGAAGCAGTAATGGAGGATGTAATTAAATTGCACCCTGCTAAATTTAAAAACACATACCGTCACTGGATGGAGAATGTAAAAGACTGGTGTATTTCACGTCAGTTGTGGTGGGGACACCGTATTCCTGCTTACTTCCTTCCTCAAGGTGGCTATGTGGTAGCAACAACTCCGGAGCAAGCGTTGGAATTGGCAAAAGATAAAACAGGCAATAACGATATGGTATTGGCAGATCTTCGTCAAGATGAAGACTGTCTTGATACTTGGTTCTCTTCTTGGTTGTGGCCTATCTCTGTATTCGGAGATGTAATGGATAAGAACAACGAAGAGTTGAACTACTATTATCCAACGAATGACCTTGTAACAGGTCCGGATATTTTGTTCTTCTGGGTGGCACGTATGATTATTGCAGGTTACGAATACCGTGGTGAAATGCCATTCAAAAACGTATATCTTACTGGTATCGTACGCGATAAGCAAGGACGTAAGATGTCGAAATCGTTGGGAAACTCTCCTGAACCTCTTGAATTGATCAGAAACTACGGAGCTGATGGTGTTCGTATGGGCTTGATGATGGCAGCACCTGCCGGTAACGATGTTTTGTATGATGATTCACTTTGTGAGCAAGGTCGTAACTTCAATAACAAGATCTGGAATGCTTTCCGTTTGGTTAAAGGATGGAATGTTGACGAAACAATCGCTCAGCCCGAAGCAGCAGCGACAGCTATCAAATGGTTTGAATCGTTGTTGAGCAAAACAATCAACGAAGTAAACGACTCGTTCGATAAATACCGTATCTCTGAAGCTCTTCTTGCTGTTTACAAGTTGTTCTGGGATGAGTTCTCATCTTGGTATCTTGAAATGGTGAAACCAGGGTATCAACAACCGATTGATAAAGCAACTTATGATGCAACTCTAGGTTTCTTTGATTCATTGCTGAGATTGCTTCATCCGTTTATGCCATTTATTACGGAAGAATTGTGGCAGTTGATTTGTGACCGCAAAGAAGGAGAATCAATCATGGTGTCAATGATGCCGGATGCAAAACCTGTTGACGAAGCATTATTGGATCAATTTGAGGTTGTAAAAGAAATTATTGCAGGTATTCGTTCTATCCGTTTGCAAAAGCAAATCGCAATCAAAGAAGAATTAGTGCTTGAGGTAGTAGGCGAATATGACAACGCTTACGATGCTGTAATCACTAAGATGTGTAACTTGTCTGCTATTAATAAGGTAGAAGAAAAGTCGGACGGAGCTGTTTCGTTCCTTGTAAGAACAACAGAGTTTGCCGTGCCACTTGGTAACATGATCGATGTGGATGCAGAAATTGCGAAACTTGAAGAAGAGTTGAAATACAACGAAGGATTCTTAAACTCAGTAATGAAAAAACTAAGCAACGAATCGTTTGTAGGTAAAGCTCCTGCAAAAGTAATCGAGATTGAACGCAAGAAACAAGCTGATGCAGAAAGCAAAATCAAATCATTGCAAGAAAGTATCGCAGCGTTGAGAAAGAATGCATAATCTATTTTAGATTAAGATATACGATAAAAGGCTTCGGGTAAAATATACTCGAAGCCTTTTTTATTATCTGAAGACGTAATCTCTTGTTGAAATAAATTAAAAATAGAGTGCTAACGTTTTACTTTTTATATATTTGAATTGTTCAATAAATAAATAACCGTTAGTTGGTCATTGTCAACTATATTTGATTCTATCTTAAAAAAGGAAACCATGAATACATTGCAGAAAATAATGATATTAAGTATGGGGTGCATACTAATGGTAAGCTGTGCTTCTACGCGCAATTTAGCAATAGAATATCAACGTCCAGCAGAGATAACTTTTCCCCAAAATGTAACGCGAATATTAGTGATTAATAATACAGTGCCTCAAGAACCTACTTTCGGAGTAAAACATACTTTCAATGGGCATCCGATCGAACCGATTAATGTACCGGTGGATAGTGCTGCATTTTATACTGTCAACTCATTAAGCTATGAGTTAAACAACAATAACTTTTTTACGAAGGTCACAGTGCTCAACGAGTCGTTGCGGGGAGATGATAAATTCGAACTGCCGGGTAGGCTAGATAACGATGTAGTCAATGAGTTAGCATTGCAAGCAGGAGCTGATGCTATTATTTCGCTCGATCATCAAATCTACAACTCTCAAATATCATTGATTGATAATAAGGTTGGACTAAAGAATGGAAGCATAAAGGTAAGAGGTTTTTGTTTGTTCAATGTATACATTCCATTTCGAGAAAAAACGCATATGACATCAATGCGTTATGTGGATAGTTTGACATGGCGTAATGATGATGTGAGTACACGAAGAGACGGCATCAAGGAAATTATCAATAGCGAATATGCGGCAACAGTAGTTTGTGCAACCGGAAGCATGATGGGAAACCGAATGGCAGATAAGATTGTACCTGTTTGGATTGCAGATAATAGAAAAGTATATTCTTCTTATCAATCAGATTGGATGGCTGCTGATGCTAGTTTGCGTAAAGATAAATGGGATGATGCTGTATCTGTATGGGAGAAAATTTATGAAAAATCGTCTTCAGCAAAGAGTAAAGCTAAAGCTGCAAATAATATAGCAGTCGCTTGTGAGTTGAATGATGATTATCAACAAGCTGTCGACTGGTTAAATAAGGCTCAACAAATATTAAGGTCAAAAGGTGAAAATAAAGAAGCTTCTTTACAAAAAGAGCTCAACCTCTATAGAAAAGCATTGGAAACGCGAATAGAACAGTCTAAAGAATTAAATTCTCAATTGAGGTATTAGTAAATAAAGCTGAATTTTTGTTTGATAAATACAGATTTAATTGAAAAAGATTGCGTACGTTTGTTTACTAGTAGAGATAATAAACGATTGGAATTATGAGTGCGGATTATACAAAAGTGCACAATGTAATGGAGCATGCATTTAAATGTGCGGTAAAAAAGATTGAGTCGGGTCATGCCGGGTCAACTTTGATTAGTGATTTGTTTGTTCAAATAGATACAGAAAACGGCGAGATGCTCATTTTCGACGATAGCGAAACTCTACTTGAGCGCTTAGGTCTTTCTCAGGCAGGTATTTCATTTGACGAAGAAAGCGACTTTATTGCTAATATTGCAACACCGTTAAAGTCCGTGCTTAGCCAAATGGCAGAACAAGGTGTGTTTGATAAAGATGCCATCTTGAAGCCATTTTCCATAAGTCTGACAGACGAAGATTTTATTATTCAAGAGGAGCTTCTGTTTATGGACGACGATACTATTCGTTTAGATGATGCTTTACTTGAAAAATTTGATAAAGAGCTTGACGAGTTTATCGACAAACTTTTATCCGAATTGAAATAAGAGACAACGATATCAACAGTTTGTTGAAAAGAAATAAATATAAGCTGCCCATATATAATCTGTATTTGGGCAGCTTTTTTATGTTTTGATTTATTCTATGAAGAATCGTAATATCAAACAAAGCTTATTTGCTTACGAGCAAGTTCTGTTGATTGCCTATTTATTGAAGTGGTTATTCTTTGCTCTGCTTGTTGGGATATTATCGGGTAGCGCATCGGCCTTTTTTTTAAACACGTTGCAATGGACTACTAACTGGCGCAATGCACATGAGTGGATTATTGCATTTTTACCTATAGGCGGTTTTATAATTGGTGCATTGTACTATTATTATGGACAGAGTGTTGTAAAAGGGAATAATCAATTGCTTGATGAGTTTCAAGATCCGAAGCGAATCATTCCTTTTAGAATGGCTCCATTGGTTTTCTTCGGAACGATTGCAACTCACTTCTTTGGAGGATCTGCCGGAAGAGAAGGCACAGGTGTGCAAATAGGCGGAGCAATTGCGGATCAGTTAACCAGAATATTTAAACTCAATATTCATGATCGGCGTATACTTATCGTATGTGGAATCAGTGGAGGATTTGCATCCGTATTTGGAACACCACTGGCCGGAGCTATTTTTGCTCTCGAAGTATTGGTGGTAGGTCGAATGCGTTATGAAGCCATTGTTGCCAGTTTTTTAACTGCATTAATCGCAAATATAAGTTGCAACTGGTGGGGTGTTGATCATACCCATTATGAAATACCTTTTGTGCCATCGTTAACTTTTGAATATATTGGATGGGCTATTCTAGCAGGGATTACATTTGGACTCACGGCGATGTTATTTTCTAAAATGTCACATCAAATAGGAAAACTGAGTGTCCTTATGATAAAGTATCCTCCTTTACGCCCGGTAGTAGGTGGAGCCGTATTGGCTTTGGTTGTGTATCTTATCGGAACAACAAAATATATCGGACTAGGAGTACCTACTATTGTAGACTCTTTTTCGATACCGCAGCCCGAATATGCATTTATGGCAAAACTTCTTTTTACAACTTTTACGTTAGGGATGGGTTTTAAAGGAGGTGAAGTAACGCCTCTTTTCTTCATTGGAGCAACTTT
Source organism: Tannerellaceae bacterium (assembly GCA_051660585.1). Classification (GTDB taxonomy): domain Bacteria; phylum Bacteroidota; class Bacteroidia; order Bacteroidales; family CAMTPD01; genus UBA12018. The sequence continues at coordinate 51,599 of JBOFPV010000038.1, read as the reverse complement.
AGGTAATACATTGTCTTTAATTATACCTTTACCAATGGCCTTATTGGCAGGTATGGGCTTCGTTGCCGTTTTTGCCGGAGCAGCCAATACGCCTATTGCTTGTTTGGTTATGGGGATCGAGCTTTTCGGTATTGAGTGTGGTATTTATTTGGCCATTGCATGTGTAGTTGCTTATCTCTTTTCAGGGCATTCGGGTATTTACACCTCACAACTTATAGGAAGTGCAAAGTACGTAACTCCCAAGCATTATGAAGGCAAGCGGCTAGGCGATGTAAAATAAACTTCTATATATAACGAGTAACAATGAATGTTATATAGTGTTGATTCAAAACAATTTAAGGTATTTCGTTTTTATATTTGATGAGAGATACTTCTAAAAATTAAACGCTATGAAGAAAATGAAATTTGTTCTTACTACAATGCTTGTATTATTTACTTGTACAGCAACCACAATGTTTGCTCAAAGTAAAGAAGAGAAGAAAAAAGAAGTAGCCACTAAAGTTCAAACCCTGATAGAATCGGGAGACTTTGAGATTCAAGTGAATCGAGCAGTTCCATCAGGCGGACAATCAAAGGAGCTAACTTCTCCGTACGAAATCGAAGTTGAAAATGGAAATGCATCTTCTTACTTACCCTATTTTGGTGTAGCATATAGTGCACCGATTGGAGAAGAAGGAGGTATTAAGTTTGATGATCAACCGATGATCGATTATAAAGTAAAGAAAGATAAGAAAGACAAATACGTGATAACGTATAAGGTTAACGATGGACGTAATTCTTATAATTTCAGAGTTGAAGTTTTCGATAATGGAAATAGTACCATTTCAGTGACACCTTCAACGAAGCGCGCAATTACGTATTATGGAAATCTAAAACTAGAGAATGATGTCAATGACTAAGACAACTTTATAACTCTATACAATAAAAGCGGGCTGGTAATCTACCAGCCCGCTTTTATTGTATAGGTTATGATTCTTCATTAAACAACTTACCTTGCCACGTATCTCGTTCTTCAATACGTTTATTTAGTTTCGCTGTAAACTCAAAATTCTTCAATCCCCAGTCGGGTGCGATAAGAAGACTTTTAGGTGATTGCGAAACAAAGCGCTCTACTGTGAAGTTCGGATTGAGCAGTTCGATAAAGTCAATAGCCAGATCAATGTATTCGTCAACTGTAAAGAGTCGGAAGTCCTTCGGATTCTCTTCAAATTCTTTTGCCATCCGTGTAAAGCGAATCAACTGAAGTTGGTGAAGCTTTACTGTGGTAAGTGGTAGTTTTGAAATGCGACGTGCATGATCTAGAATCTCTTCTGTTGTTTCACCAGGAAGTCCGAGGATCAAATGCGCTCCGGTCAAAATACCACGGGCAGCAGTTCGCTTAATAGTTTCTTCAGATTCGGCATACGAATGACCGCGGTTGATGCGCTCCAATGTAGAGTCGAGCGTACTTTCCACTCCATATTCTACCATAACGAATGTACGTTGAGATAAATCTTGCAAATAGTCTAGCAAGACATTCGGCATACAGTCGGGACGAGTACCAATAATCAAACCTACCACATCGGGATGAGCCAAAGCCTCCTCATATTTCTTTTTCAATGCTTCGAAGTCACCATATGTGTTTGTGTAGGCCTGAAAATAGGCCAGATATTTCATCTCGGGATATTTCCGAGCGAAGAATGCAATTCCTTCATTTAATTGTTGTGTTACACTTTTCTCAGTGTGGCAATAATCAGGGCTAAATGTTTGATTATTACAGAATGTGCAACCTCCCAACCCTTTGCTTCCATCGCGGTTGGGGCAAGTAAAACCGGCGTTAATAGAAATCTTTTGCACCTTGAATGGGAAATGATTTTTCAAGAAATCGCCAAAGTCGTTGTATCTCTTTTCTTTTTTCACGTTGCAAAATTAATAAAACATATTTCTTCGTGATCTAATTATACTAAATTTGCATTCAATCTAAAAATGTTTGATCATGAAGAAGATCTTTTTGTCGTTTATTGCATTGTTATCCTTGCAAAACATTACTTCGCAAAACGGAACAAAGCCGTTGCAGTTGAAGCAGATTGTGAACGGTGAGTTTTCACAAAAGTCGGTTGGAGAGATGCGTTCGCTTCCCGATGGTATACACTATACAGCAATGAACCCGGCTCGTACTATGATTATCAAGTACGCTTATAAAACTGGAGAACCGGTAGATACATTGTTCAATGTAAAAAAAGCACGTGAATGTGCATTTGATAAATTCGATGGTTACGAAATCAACTCAACCGGACATCGCATTTTATTATGGAAAGATACAGAATCCATTTACCGCCGTTCTACATTAGCACAATACTACGATTACGATGTACGTCGCAATATGGTAAGCAAATTGACCGAGAATGAAACTAAACAAATGGCCCCTCTATTTTCTCCTGATGGAAGAATGTGTGCGTTTGTTGTAGATAATAATATTTGGATTAAGAAGTTTGATTATAATACGGAGGTTCAAATCACCAAAGACGGAGCAGTAAACCAATTGCTCAATGGTACAACCGACTGGGTATATGAAGAAGAGTTCGGAACTACACAATTGATGTCATGGTCTGAAGATAGCAAGATACTAGCTTACGTTAAGACAGACGAATCACAAGTTCCTACCTTCTGCATGCAAATGTTTGAACAGCGAGTAGACCCAACATTAGCTTGTTTCAAATATCCGTATGCCGGACAAACCAACTCAATCGTATCGGTTCACGCTTACAACTTAGAGTCGAAGGATACAAAAGCACTGAACGTTCCATTGGATGCAGACGGATACATCCCGCAGATCAAGTTTACAAAAAATCCGGAGCAATTGGCCGTGATGACACTTAATCGCGATCAAAACAAATTCCAGATGTATTATGTGAATCCAAAGTCTGCTGTTTCAAAAATGATTCTTCAAGAAACAAGCGAAACATATATTGACTCAGAGAATCTATACACAATCGAGTTTTACGACGACTGCTTTACTTATGTAAGCGAAAAAGACGGTTGGTCACACGTGTATCTTTATTCTCCAACGGGTGTACTCTTGCGTCAAGCAACGAAAGGAAAATGGGATGTAACCCGATTGATAGGCTATGATCCTAAATTGAAAACCGTATACTACGAAGCTGCAGACAAGCATGCCTTCCGCCGTTCGGTAATGAAAACAGATGCAAAAGGGGTAACAACAACGCTATCTCCTAAAGAAGGTATGAATAGTGCTGAGTTTAGTGCAAACTTCATATATTATGTAAATAAATTCTCAAATGTAAATACACCACTGGAAGTAACACTTTACGATGCAAAAGCAAAACCTGTACGTGTACTGCAAGATAATGAAGAGTTGAAAGCTAAGCTCGCTCAATACAGATATCCAACGAAAGAGTTTATCAAGATCTCTACAGCTTCGGGACAAGAACTAAACGCGTGGATGATTAAGCCGCTAAATTTTGATCCGAATACGAAATATCCGGTTTTGATGACACAATATAGTGGGCCAAACTCTCAGCAAGTGCTAGACCGTTATGGCTTTGATTGGGATTACTACCTCGGGTCGAACGGATATGTAGTTGTGTGTGTAGATGGTCGTGGTACAGGTGCTCGTGGCGAAAGCTTCCGTAAATGTACGTATATGAAACTAGGACTACTTGAAGCTACCGACCAAGTTGAGGCGGCACAAGCCTTAGGCAAAATGTCTTTTATCGATGAAAATCGTATGGCAATCTGGGGATGGAGCTTTGGCGGATACAATACATTGATGAGCTTAACTATCGGAGAAGGTACCTTCAAGACTGGTATGGCTGTAGCTCCGGTAACCGATTGGAGATTTTACGACAGTGTATACACAGAGCGTTTCATGCGTACTCCGAAACAAAACGAAGATGGCTATAATATCACTTCGCCGTTGAAGAGAGCTTCTGAATTGCAAGGGAACTTATTATTGGTACACGGTACGGCCGACGACAATGTACACTACTTAAATACACTTGAGTATGCAGAGGCACTTGTTCAGGCAAATAAGCAATTTGATATGCAAATCTACACAGATAAGAATCATAGTATTTATGGAGGTAACACACGCTTTCATCTGTATACTAGATTATATAACTTCTTGCAAGATAAATTGTAATGAGCAAACGATTGAAAAAACCCGACTGGCTTAAAATAAAGCTAGGAAATAATGAACAGTTCACTGCGACTTCACTCTTAATGGAGTCGCAGTGTTTACATACGATCTGCAAAAGCGGTAAGTGTCCCAATATGGGCGAATGCTGGAGCCGGGGAACAGCAACCTTTATGATTGCCGGCGATATTTGTACAAGATCTTGTAAATTCTGTAATACGAAAACCGGAAAACCTCTGCCTCTTAATCCTAACGAACCGCTTACTTTGGCCGAAACCGTAAAAACAATGCAACTTAAACATGCTGTAATTACATCGGTAGATCGTGATGACTTGCCCGACTTGGGTGCAAGACATTGGGTTGATACCATATGTGAAATCAGAAAAGCGAATCCGGAAACAACTATCGAAGTTCTAATACCAGACTTTCAAGGAAAAGCAGACTTAATTCAACAAGTTATCGATGCCAGGCCCGATGTGATATCACATAACATGGAAACTGTAAAAAGACTTTCTCCACTCATTCGCAGTGCTGCCCGTTACGAGATTAGTTTGGCGGTAATAAAGCAAATAGCCGATAGTGGAATCGTTGCTAAATCTGGCATTATGTTAGGCCTTGGTGAAACACAAGAGGAAATAGAAGAAGTAATGGATGATCTATTGTCTGTTGGATGTTCTGTACTAACGATAGGTCAATATTTACAACCTTCGAGAAAAAATATTGAGGTTTACGAATATATTACGTTAGAAAAGTTTAGTTCGTTACAACAAATTGCACAAGAAAAAGGTTTTAAAATAGTGGAAAGTGGTCCTCTTGTTCGTTCGTCATATCATGCGGAGAAACATGTCGCACCCCTTAATTTGTAAGTGTAGTATTTTTATATGATGACCTTTACGTATGGATGACAAATATCTTTTGAAGTGGTACTTGATAAATCCCGGCTGGGGATTTTTACCTCTATTGGTTTTTGTCTTTTTAGACAACTTTATATCGCCGCAGTTTGCTTTTGCTTGCGGTATATTTACCAATATTATAGGTGTAGGTATATTTAGCTTTTTATTTCGAAATACAGTACAGCAATTTATGTTGTATTTGACGGGATTGGTGCTTTTATGCTATGCTATTGTTATTTATTTTCCCATAAGTTCACAACTCACAGGTTATTCGGCTTTGGTTGTTGAGATGATTTGGCTGATTCTTCTTACGGCATTGATTCCGTTTCGACCGGCCATATTATCTCGTTTTGTAGAGCGCACAGACGGAGTATACTCTGTAAATTTACGAAACAGTGTCAAAGAGTTTTTGTTTGTATCAACCATATTACGGCCACTTCTTACCATTCATTTAATGATCACCTTTGCATATCATTTGGTGGTCGATAATAAAGAAATGGGAATAACAGAAACGATTCTTGACAAAGAGATGTTTATCATTATTTGTCTAGGAATATTTATTTACGAAATGATTCGTTTGAAATTTATTTCAGATAAGCTAAGAAACGAAACATGGTTGCCTGTAGTAGATGTGAAAGGAAAAGTGATCGGGCGTATTGCTCGCTCCGAATCTTTGTCTCGACATGCAGCAAAATACACCCACCCACTGGTGCGTTGTGTGGTTATGCACAAAGGAATGCTTTATCTTAAGGAGCGTAAACACGGTCTACACTCCGAGTTGAAAAAAATAGATATACCATTTTTTAAGCTACTCGTATTTAGGCAAACGATAGAGCAAGCACTGCAAAAGCTCATTGGTTCTAAGTTTAAACAATATGGAGAAGAGCCTCGTTTTTTATTACAGTATCTGTTTGACAATGGCAAAGCGAAAAACCTTGTTTCACTTTATTTGATTAATGTCAAAAGCGAAGCACTCGCAGCCGAGTTGGGAAGAGACCTTGGGAAGTTATGGACCGTACGACAAATAGATGAAAATATGGATGCGGGTATCTTTAGCGAATACTTTGAGCAAGAATATGTATACTTAAAGAATACCGTTTTATTAGCCGAAAGTCTTCGCAATCTAGATGTCGCAGAACGATAATTCATATCATACAAAAAAGCGACAACATCTTTTACGATGTTGTCGCTTTTTTATATCATTGAGTTCCTTATTGTCGGTGAAAATGTCCCGATACCGTATTCAGAACATTGGGTAGAGCCGATCGCCAGTAAGGCCAGTTGTGATTTCCGTTTCGAATCAGCAGTTCTCCACGTACACCTTTTTTACGAAGCAAGCTCCAGAACAATACGTTGCCGTCGTACACGAAATCGTCGTCACCGCAGTCGAGGTAGATCGTGACCTTTCTGAGGTCTTCGGCAGGCATAGTCTCTACCAAATCAAAAACACTGTATTGTTTCCAGGTAGGAGTAAGTCGGCCGTTGCCCGGTTGCTTTGTTCCTCCGTATAGTTTGTCAAAATATCCGGCATATTGTCCTTCGGGCATGTTTGCCATGTGTTCGCTGTTCCAGATAGCGGCACTCAGCGGACAAGTTGCGGTAAAGAGATCCGGATTACGGAGCGACAAGTGAATAGATCCGTAACCACCCATCGAAAGTCCGGCAATGGCACGAGCTAATTTATTGCTGCGTGCTTTGTAGTTGGCCTCGATATAGGGGATCAACTCCTTTACGAATACATCTTCATAAGGCATACTTCCGTCGGCACTATTCATATACCAGCTAACACCTCCGTCGGGCATCACGATGATCATTTCCGTACTTTCGCCCGAAGCAATCTGTTGGTCGGCTATTTGTTTTACCTCGCCATAATGCGTCCACGAAGTATTATCGTCAGAATATCCGTGCAGCAAATAGAGTACCGGATAGGTTCTGTTGGAGGTCTCATAGCTTTCGGGCAAGTAAATGTTGTAGTTTACCTCTTTGCCCAGCAGTTTGCTCGGCATTTTCAGGTTCTCGAATACCTTACTTTGTGCCGATACCGCAGCCACGGCACACATGCAGCATACGACAAATGCGATTGCCCTACGCATGGATACGTGAAGCTTGTAAAATGTGTTTTTCATGTAATGTATAGATTGTATTATTTATAAATCAGGAAAATGCAAGGACGCTTGCTAAGATCAGGAATCTTGCCTGCCCATTCCTTTACCGATCTCGTTTTGATATACTCATCGGGGCACGTAATATCGGCAGCAATGCAAAGCTTCGTGCTCGGCTTGCAAGTCTTGATAATTTCCTCGGCAAGCTTGTTGTTGCGATACGGGGTCTCGATAAACAGCTGCGTTTGGTTTTCGGTATAGATACGCGACTCAAGTGTTTTGATACGTTTGGCACGTTGCTCGGCATCGATAGGCAGGTATCCGTGAAACGCAAAACTTTGTCCGTTAAATCCCGATCCCATTACCGACATTAGGATAGACGACGGCCCCACGAGCGGAACCACCTTGATGTTGTTGCGTTGGGCAATGGCTACCACGTCGGCACCCGGGTCGGCAATAGCCGGACAACCTGCTTCGGAAATAATCCCCATGCTTTCGCCTTTTGCGATAGGAGCAAGGTATTTCGAAACTTCGTCGGCCGAAGTATGCTTATTGAGTGTATAAAACGTAAGCGTATCAATATCGATAGCCGGGTCGGTCTTCTTGAGAAAGCGGCGAGCCGTGCGTACGTTTTCGACAATAAAATGTTTAATACCTAGGATAATTTCCTTGTTATAAGATGGAAGTACTTGTTCGATCGATGTTTCACCCAGTGTAACCGGGATCAGATAAAGTGAAGCTTGCATAGGTTTATTATTTACGCTCTGTTCTTTTCAGCAAAAATAGGTATTTTTGCCGAAAAGAAGAATCAATATGTCTCTACCAAAAGATTTTATCATACGTACCAAGGCCCTGTTGGGCGATGAATATCCCGCATTTGAAGAAGCCTTGTCGGGCGAAGCTCCCATCAGCGTGCGACTCAACACGGCCAAACCGTTTGCGCAATCGCTCGATACGCCGGTGCAATGGGCCGCAAACGGCTACTATTTGCCAAAGCGACCAACTTTCACGTTCGATCCCTTGTTTCACGCCGGTGCTTACTACGTGCAAGAGGCCTCGTCGATGTTTCTCGAGCAAGCACTCAAAGCCGTGGTCGGTGATGAACCTCTCGCGTGTCTTGATCTTTGTGCGGCTCCGGGCGGAAAATCAACCCTGTTGCGTGCGGCACTTCCCGAAGGAAGTCTGCTGGTTTCGAACGAAGTGATTCAAAGCCGCTCGAATATCCTTTCCGAAAACATCACCAAGTGGGGACATCCGGCTTGCATTGTAACCAACAGCGATCCGGCACAAATCGGAGAGATGGGCGCATTGTTTGACGTGATTGTAACCGACGTACCTTGTTCGGGCGAAGGGATGTTTCGAAAAGACAGCGACGCTGCCGACGAATGGTCTGTTGCAAACGTTGATCTGTGCGCAGGGCGTCAGCGTCGCATTATCCGCGACATCTGGCCGGCACTCAAACCGGGCGGCTATCTGATCTACAGTACCTGTACGTACAATCTCGACGAGAACGAAGAAAATATAGAGTGGATACGCAACGAATTCGATGCAATCCCTGTGTCGGTTCCTACGCAAGAAAGCTGGGGAATCAAAGGGGCACTCAAATACGACAACCCCGTGTATCGTTTTATGCCGAATGCGACGCGCGGAGAAGGATTCTTCTTGGCTGTGTTGCAAAAGCCCGAAACTGCCGAAGCGAACGAACCCGTATTGCACGGTGGCCGCAGCAAGAAGAAAGATAAAAAAGGGGGAGGCAAAAACCAGCCGTTACCACTTCCGGCCGTTGCCAAAACGTGGCTTACCCACAGTGGCGACTATGAATACGAGGTAAAAGGGGCATCGGTGTTTGCCTTTCCGGCAGAGCACAAAGAGGTACTCAACTATCTGTTTACCGGACTTAAGATTGTTTCGGCCGGTATCCTTGTGGGCGAAATAAAAGGAAAAGACCTGATTCCGGCACAGTCGTTGGCACTTTCCACAGCCTTGGATGCGGAGGCTTTCAATACTTGTGAGGTAACACGCGAACAAACCATTGCTTACTTGAAAAAAGAAGCCCTTGTGCTCGATGCCGATTTGCCCAAAGGGTATCTGCTCCTTACGTACAAACAAATTCCGATTGGCTTTGTAAAACAACTTGGCAATCGTGCCAATAATCTCTACCCGCAAGAATGGCGTATTCGTACTACTTACCTGCCGGAAGAGATCATCACGTTAGATTCGATTTGATTCATTGCATCCGTTGCGTGGCATCACCGCATGTTTCATTTTCAAACATAACGAAAACAGAATCGTCAGGTCGGCACCTGACGATTCGAACTAAACTAAGAACGAATCGTTCGATGCCCATCAAACGATTTGAACTAAACGAACAATAAATTTGTACGATACGAAAACGATTTACATTCATTAGATAGAAGGAGTCTGATCGCAGGCTCCTTTTTTTTATATTTGCCTGCATTCGCTTTTTAATCGTCGCTTACACAATAAATAATTACTTCTTATTTGTTGTGAAATGAATGTGTGTTGTGATAAAATGTGATATTAATGTCGTGTTGTATTATAATATGAAAGATTTTGCTTTAAAAAAGTGATGAAAAAGTTTTGTCGTTTAGATAATAGCTCTATATTTGCACTTGTAAAAGAATTAAAAACAAGAAACGATATGTTTACATCTTTACTACTCGGTCTGATTATTATTATTCTCTGGAAGAATCCTGCAGAAGTGAGACCGTTGTGTGCATAATGTAACAACATAATATTGTAACGAGCCTTTCTCACTTCGATGTGTGAAAGGCTTTTTTTATTTGCAAACTATAAACCTAAAACATATATTTATGAGCGACAGATTGTTTGTATTCGATACCACACTTCGCGACGGCGAGCAAGTGCCGGGCTGCCAGTTGAACACGGTAGAAAAGATTGAAGTGGCAAGAGCATTGGAAGCATTAGGAGTCGATGTTATCGAAGCCGGTTTTCCGGTGTCAAGTCCGGGCGACTTTCATTCGGTTGTAGAAATTTCGAAGGCTGTAACGTGGCCTACCATTTGTGCGCTGACCAGAGCGGTAGAAAAAGACATTCAAGTTGCAGCAGACGCATTGAAGTTTGCCAAGCACGGCCGTATCCACACCGGCATCGGAACGTCTGATTACCACATCAAGCACAAGTTTAATTCTACCCGTGAAGATATCCTTGAGCGCGCCATTGCATGTGTGAAGTATGCCAAACGATTTGTCGAAGATGTAGAGTTTTATGCAGAAGATGCCGGCCGTACCGACAACGAGTATCTTGCTCGTGTGGTTGAGGCGGTAATCAAAGCCGGAGCAACCGTGGTGAATATTCCCGATACAACCGGATATTGCCTGCCCGATGAATATGGAGCGAAGATCAAGTATTTGATGGAGAATGTAAACGGAGTGCACAACGCAATCTTGTCTACACACTGTCACAACGACTTGGGTATGGCTACGGCCAATACTATGGCGGGCGTATTGAACGGAGCACGTCAGGTAGAGGTTACGATCAATGGTATCGGCGAGCGTGCGGGTAATACGGCACTCGAAGAAGTTGCTATGATTTTGAAATGCCACAAAGGACTTAACATCAATACCAACATCAACTCTAAAAAGATATACGGTACCAGCAAATTGGTTTCTAACCTGATGAATATGCCGGTGCAACCGAATAAAGCAATCGTAGGTCGCAATGCTTTTGCGCACTCGTCGGGTATTCACCAAGACGGCGTGCTTAAAAACCGCGAAAGCTACGAGATCATGGATCCGAAGGATGTGGGCATCGACGACAACGCCATCGTACTTACTGCCCGTAGCGGACGTGCGGCATTGAAACACCGCTTGCATGTGCTTGGCGTAGATGTAGAGCAAGAAAACTTAGACCAAGTGTACGAAGAGTTTTTGAAGCTAGCCGATCGCAAGAAGGATATAACCGACGACGATATTTTGGTGCTTGCCGGCAAAGAGCGCATGGCGAAGAACAGAATCAAACTAGATTACTTGCAAGTAACATCGGGCGTAGGCGTGAAGTCGGTTGCTTCGGTTTGTCTGGATATCGCAGGTGAGAAGTTCGAAGCGGCAGCGTCGGGCAACGGTCCGGTAGATGCGGCTATCAGCGCAGTAAAAAATATCATTCACAGAAAAGTTACCATTCAAGAGTTTTTGATTCAAGCGATCAATAAAGGAAGCGACGATGTAGGTAAGGTGCATATGCAAGTAGACCACGGGGGACAAACCTACTACGGTTTCTCGGCCAACACCGATATCATTGCTGCTTCTGTAGAAGCCTTTATCGACGCTATCAATAAATTTGTAAAGAAATAAGCCCTCACATGAAAACATTATTCGAAAAAATTTGGTCTCAACATCAGGTTTCAACACTGCCCGACGGCACTACCCAATTGTACATAGACCGTCACTACTGTCACGAAGTAACCAGTCCGCAGGCTTTCGAAGGCCTTCGTCTGCGTGGATTGAGCGTGTTCAGACCCGAGCGTACCATTTGTTCGCCCGACCACAACATCCCTACGTTGAATCAAGATAAACCCATTGCCGATCCTATTTCGCGCAATCAGGTAGATACGTTGGAAAAGAACGCGACCGACTTTGGTCTTACCTATTACGGAATGAACAACAAGCGTAACGGTATTATCCATGTAATCGGGCCGGAAACGGGACTTACGCTTCCGGGCATGACCATTGTTTGTGGCGACAGTCATACTTCTACGCACGGAGCGATGGGGGCAATCGCTTTTGGTATCGGTACCAGTGAAGTAGAAATGACACTGGCTACGCAGTGTATCTTTCAGCGCAAACCCAAAACGATGCGCATTACCGTAACCGGAAAATTGGGCAAAGGTGTTACTGCCAAGGATATGGCTTTGTACATCATTTCGAAGATGACAACGGGCGGTGCTACAGGATATTTTGTTGAATACGCAGGCGAAGCCGTACGCGCACTATCAATGGAAGAACGTCTTACGTTGTGTAATCTGAGTATCGAGATGGGAGCACGCGGAGGTATGGTTGCACCGGACGAAACTACTTTCGAATATGTAAAAGGAAAAGAGTTTGCACCCAAAGGTGAGGCTTGGGACAAGGCGCTGGCTTATTGGAAGACGCTTCATACCGATGAGGGCGCTACGTTTGACAAAGAGATTACCTTCAAAGCGGAAGATATCATGCCGATGGTTACTTACGGAACCAATCCGGGCATGGGAATGGGTATAACCGAATCCATTCCGACGCTTGAAAGTGTTGAGGCTTCGGGGCGTGCTTCGTACCAAAAGTCACTCGACTATATGGGCTTTGCCGCAGGAGAGAAGATTGAAGGGAAAAAGATTGATTACGTATTCTTGGGTAGCTGTACCAACGGTCGCATCGAAGATTTTCGCGCTTTTGCCGCAATGGTAAAGGGAAAACAGAAACATCCCGACGTGACGGCTTGGTTGGTTCCGGGTTCGTGGAAGGTAGAAGAGGAGATCAGACAAGAAGGTTTGGATAAGATCTTTGCCGACGCAGGATTCGAACTTCGTCAGCCGGGTTGCTCAGCTTGTCTTGCTATGAATGAAGACAAAGTGCCGGCCGGAAAGTATGCTGTGTCAACGTCGAATCGTAACTTTGAAGGTCGTCAGGGACCGGGTGCGCGTACCATTCTTGCCGGACCGCTGGTTGCTGCCGCAGCTGCCTTGACAGGTAAGATAACTGATCCGCGTGAACTTTTGATCAACTAATCCGATAAACTTCTTGTACGATGAAAAAATTTGAAACAATCAATTCAACCATGGTGCCGCTTCCGATCGAGAATGTCGACACCGACCAGATTATTCCAGCTCGCTTCTTGAAAGCGACTACACGCGAAGGATTTGGTGATAATTTGTTTTGCGACTGGCGTTACGATCAAGACGGCAATCCGGTAAAGGATTTCGTATTAAATGATCCTACTTATGCAGGAGAGGTTTTAGTTGCCGGTAAGAACTTTGGCAGCGGAAGTAGCCGCGAGCACGCAGCTTGGGCAGTAGCGGGATATGGCTTTCGTGTGGTGGTATCGAGCTTCTTTGCCGATATTTTTAAAAACAACGCACTCAACAACGGAGTTCTTCCGGTTGTGGTGACGCCGAAGTTTCTCGAAGGTTTGTTTGCTTCTATCGCTGCTAATCCGGGTAATACCGTAACGGTAGACCTAGAGAATCAAAAGATAACGAACAATGCAACGGGCGATAGTGAATCGTTCGAGATCAATCCTTACAAGAAAGAGTGCTTGGTAAAAGGTCTTGATGATATCGACTATTTGCTTGCCAACAAAGATAAGATAGAAGCTTTTGAAGCTTCGAGAGTAGTATAAACGATCGATGATCTGCTTGCCACGGATAAATAAGCGGTAAGCAGATGTATTGAATATCGGAAGTTAGAGATGGAAAAACGAAGAATAGAGATCATGGATACCACGCTGCGCGATGGTGAACAAACTTCGGGGGTTGCGTTTGCACCGCAGGAGAAATTGATCATTGCGCGGATGCTTTTGTGTAATTTGCATGTAGACCGTGTAGAACTTGCTTCGGCTCGAGTGTCGGAAGGTGAGTTTACGGCCGTAAGCCAAATTGCACAGTGGGCCAAAGGGGCAGGTATGCTACGCAGACTGGAAGTGCTTGGTTTTATTGACGGCGGTTTGTCGATTCAATGGATTAAGAGTGCCGGTTGCGAAGTGGTAAACTTGCTTTGCAAGGGTTCGTACAAGCATGTGACCGAGCAGTTGCGTAAAACTCCCGAACAGCATGTTGCTGATATTATTAAGGAGATTGAGCGGGCTGTGGCAGGTGGTATGGATGTGAATCTTTACTTGGAAGATTGGTCGAATGGGATGAAACAATCGCCCGATTACCTTTTCTTCATGATTGACCAATTGCGCAACTATCCGGTAAAACGGTTTATGCTGCCCGATACGTTGGGTATACTCAACCCGATCGATACGGCGGTGTATATGTCTGAAATGATGAAGCGTTATCCCGATTTGCATTTCGACTTTCACGCTCACAACGATTACGACTTGGCTGTGGCAAATGTGTTTGCCGCGGTTTCGTCCGGTGCTCAGGGTATACACACTACGCTCAACGGATTGGGCGAACGTGCGGGCAATGCACCGCTTTCGAGTGTATTGGCTATCTTGCACGACCACCTTAAAGTGGAAACCTCTATTTGTGAAGACTATTTGCACAAAGCCAGCAAAGTGGTAGAAACGTATTCGGGAGTACACATTCCGCAAAACAAACCGGTAATCGGAGAGAACGTTTTTACGCAATGCGCGGGTGTACATGCCGACGGCGACCAGAAGAATAATTTGTATTGCAACGATCTGCTTCCCGAACGCTTTGGGCGTACGCGTGAATATGCTTTGGGGAAGACTTCCGGCAAAGCGAATATTCTGAAAAACATCGAAGCGCTTGGTATCGAACTCGACGATGCGAGCATGCGAAAGGTTACGCAGCGCATCATTGAGTTTGGCGACAAAAAAGAGATGGTTACGCCCGAAGATTTGCCTTACATCATATCCGATGTTTTGAAACAAGATATTCAAGACAGTAAGATTAAAATCTTAAATTACTCATTATCTTTAGCGCAGGGGCTAAAGCCTATTGCGTCTCTGAAGATTGAGATAGACGGTGAGGCGTATGAACAGGCTGCTGCGGGCGACGGACAGTATGATGCGTTTATGAAGGCGTTGCGTTTGATTTACGAACGTCTCAACCGAGAGCTCCCGTTGTTGGTTAATTATACGGTGAGTATTCCTCCGGGCGGACATACCGATGCTTTTGTACAAACCGTGATCTCTTGGCGATACAAAGACAAAGAGTTCAAGACGCAAGGGCTCGATGCCGACCAGTCGGAAGCGGCTATCAAGGCTACGCTGAAAATGCTCCACAAAATAGAAAGTTTGTAATACTTTAAAGAATACGATTATGAATAAGCAATTGACAATCGCTTTGGTTGCGCACGATCAGCGCAAGGTAGACATGGTAGAGTGGGCACTGTATAATGCCGACACGTTGTCGAAACACAAATTGGTATGTACCGGTACTACGGGACATTTGATCCGTAAGGCGTTTGAAGAACGCGGTATCTATACCGATATCACTTGTATGAACTCAGGTCCGATGGGTGGTGATGCCGAGATTGCGGCACTTGTGGTTCGCAAACAAATCAATCTGGCTATCTTTTTGATCGACGACCTCAATGCGCAACCACACGAAGCAGATATTCAAATGCTACTACGTCAGTGCCGTTTGCACAACATTCCGATTGCTTGCAATCAATATAGTGCCGACTTGATGATAACGAGTCCGCTGTGGGAAGATCCTAACTATGTGCCGGCCATAGCTAAATATATAAAGTTTAACAGAGAAGAATAATGAAAAAGATAAATATAGCAGTATTGCCGGGCGATGGTATCGGTCCCGAAATCGTAGATCAAGCACTAAAAGTAACGAAAGCTATTTGCGATAAGTATGGATACGAATTGACATACCATACCGGATTGGTAGGTGCTTGCGCAATTGATGCTACCGGTAACCCTTATCCCGATGAAACACATGCGTTGTGTATGCAAAGCGACGCTGTATTGTTTGGTGCGATTGGTTCGCCAAAATACGATAACGATCCTTCGGCAAAGGTACGTCCCGAGCAAGGATTGTTGGCGATGCGTCAGAAACTTGGATTGTATGCCAACATTCGCCCGGTTACAACGTTTGCGTCACTTATTCATAAGTCGCCGCTTCGTGCCGACTTGGTAGAGGGTGCCGACTTTATGTGTATCCGCGAACTTACAGGAGGTATTTACTTTGGCCGCCCGCAAGGCCGCAGCGAAGACGGTAACACGGCTTATGATACATGCGTATATACACGTGCAGAGATCGAACGCATTGTGCATCTTGCATACCAGTATGCAGAAAAGCGCAAAAAGAAAGTCACTATCGTAGATAAGGCCAACGTATTGGCTACTTCTCGCTTGTGGCGCCAGGTTGCAAAAGAGATCGAACCGCAATATCCTAACGTAGAAACAGAGTATATGTTTGTTGACAATGCGGCAATGCAGTTGATCCAATGGCCAAAACGTTTTGATGTGTTGGTAACGGAAAATATGTTTGGCGATATCCTGACCGACGAGGCTTCTGTTATTACAGGTTCATTGGGAATGTTGCCTTCGGCTTCTATCGGTATTCATACGTCGGTGTTCGAACCAATTCACGGATCATATCCGCAGGCAGCCGGAAAAAACATCGCGAATCCGCTTGCTACGGTATTGTCGGCAGCGTTGATGTTTGAATATGCTTTCGGGATGATGGAAGAAGGACGCGTAATTCGCGAAGCAGTAGATGCTTCAATGGCAGCTGGTGTCGTAACCGAAGATATTGCCGACATGGGCAATGCCTATTCTACTTCAGCTGTAGGCGATTGGTTGGTAAACTACATCAAAGCACTATAATAGTAGATAACTATGTTGTGCCGCTGTACTTAATCAGCATCTTTTATTTGGTCTTAATATAAAAACAGAAAACCCATTATTACGCTCTAGGGCTGTAATAATGGGTTTGTTTATTGGTGTTATTTACAAAGCTCCATCAGTTCGTTGATTCGCTTTGGATCATAACCCATTTGAAGGGCTGTTTCGAAGTCTTTTGCTGCATCTTTCTTTTCAAATTGTGCTAGTTTTATTTTTCCTCGTAATACATAGGTATATGCATCAGGCTCTCCTTCGTTAAAGATCTTGTTGATATCGCTCATGGCTCTACCATTCTTTTTCATCTTATAAAATAACTCTGCTCTGCCCAGATAAAGAGCATTCTCTTTGGGCAACTCGGAGAGGAGGTAGTTATAGATGCGTTCTGAATCGACATAGTTACCGCGCATTTTCTCTAACGTAGCGTAGCCCATGCGACCGCGTACACTTTTTTCATTGACTGCGAGCATGTGTTCGAAGTCTTGCTCTGCCGATAAATAGTCTTTTTTCTCAATGTATAAAAGACCGCGACAATAGCGTGCTTCCGGATCGAGTGAGTCGCGAAGGAGTATGAGGTTATAGTCGGCAATGGCTTTATCGATGTTATCTACTTCTGTATATAGAGTTGCACGATTGTGAAGTACAGTTGTAGAGTACGGATTGATGGACAAAGCTGCTGTATAGGACTGGAGTGCATCTTCTTTTTGGTTGAGGCGGCGCTGAATGGTACCGAGGTTCGACCACAAAAGAAAGTTTCGTGGATTGGCAGGCTCTGTTCGCATCGCTTGTTTTAGCGTTTCGGCTGCGGCACTAAGACTATCTTGCTCAATTAGCTGAAACGACTTGTCGATCCATTGGTCGTAGGTTTGTGCCTGTACTCCGCAATAGGTAAGTATTGTAATTAGGGTAAAAAGTATCTTCTTCATTGATGTCCTTTTTTTAGATCTGTTGTTTCTTGTTGATTAAGAGGTGAGAGTTTGTTGCAAACTTACGGATTTATTCGAACACGAAGTATGCATAAGTCTGTTAAAGAGTGCAATAAAGATTCAAACATGGCATAACATTTCGGTGAAATTTTCAAAATTATCTAACTTTGTCTTTTGAGTAATAATTAATGACCAAGTTTATATGATTTCAGATTCAACAAAAGTTGATGCGTCTCAAAAGATCGCAGAAGAAGTACACAAGGTGTCGAAAATGGATTTATCAGAGTTTTTAGAGATGATCATACGTGAAGGATCTCAATTTGCGGTGAAGCTCGGAGGTAAGATCGCAGTTGCTATTCTTGTATTTATCGCAGGTAAGTTTTTGATCAATCTTGTGGTTAAGATGATGCGCAAGTTGATGGAAAAGCGTAATTTAGATGCTTCTGTTCGCTCTTTTATCGACAGTTTTATAAATATCTTACTCACTATTATATTGATCTTTGCAGTGATCAGTGTGTTGGGTGTTGATATTACAGCTTTTGCTGCTTTGCTAGCTTCTGCCGGTGTGGGTATTGGTATGGCGTTGAGTGGCAACTTGTCTAACTTTGCCGGTGGACTTATCATTCTTCTTTTCAAACCTTATCGTGTGGGTGATGCAATTGATTTTCAGGGTGTAATAGGGACTGTGAAAGAAATTCAGATCTTTCATACCATTATGACAACGTTTGATAATAAGACTGTATACATTCCAAATGGATCTTTATCATCGGGTATCATTACAAACTTTACACATCAGCAATACCGTCGTGTAGATTGGGTAATTGGTATCGAATATGGAACTAATTATGAATATGTAAAGTCGGTGCTTCAGGAAATGGTAGATGCTGAAAATCGCATTATTAAAGAGCCTGCTCCTTTTATTGCATTGCATCAGCTCGCTGATAGTTCGGTAAATGTAACAATGCGTTGTTGGGTGAAAGCTCCGGATTATTGGGATGTTTACTTTTCAATGAATCAGAATATTTATAAGACATTCAATGATAAAGGTATTGGATTCCCATTCCCTCAATTGACAGTTCATCAGGCGAAGAATTAATCAGTCTGATTATATAAATTAAAGAATCCCCGGTATCGCAGCCTGAGAAGATTCATTTCTCTTGAGCTTGTCGATACCGGGGATTCTTGTTTTATTCTACTACCGGAGTTGTTGCTTCGGCTTCTGTATTTGTTGTGTCTGCAATGCGAGCTGCTGCTTGATTTGTATCTTTACCGGCCAACTTGAAGTTGAGGTATTCAATCTTTTTCATTGCTTTTTCCTTTTCCTTTATCAATGTGTTGATGTCAGAAAGAACAATGGATAGCTGCATGGTTGCGGCAATAGCTTTTTTATCTAAATCAGAGAGGTAGATCACATAAGGCTTCTCGCCTTCATATTCTACTTTGATTCGATCTTTTAGATGATCGGTAATAAACTGAGCCATCTCCAGAGCTTTTTCTCCTTTGTAAGTGACAATCTCACTTTTCATTCCTGCGTCGTCGAAGCGGAAATTGTTTCCTCCGTCGTAGGCTATTTGAGGTGATTCAACGAAAAAGCCGTCTTTAGTGCTTAGCTTGATAGAAATGTGTTTGATCGGTAGTTTGCCGTAATAGACGCTTCCTATATACATTTCTCCGTTTTCATCTACTCCCGAGCGGATATAGCAACGCTCTACGTTTCGTTCTACAGTTTGTTGCTTGTATATGTAATTGCCGATATCTTCATAACCTAACTCCTTCTCAAATGTAAAGTTCTTTGCCAAATTTACCGCTTCTTGTTGCTTGATTGGGATAAGGCTGTCGCAATACTGGATGTTGCGCTCTTGCTCTTTGATCTCTACTTTGCGTGAAAGAGCCAATCCTTCTCGAAGTACATTAAACTCTTTCGGATACAAAGACTTGATACTATCTATCGTTGTTTTAGCTTCAGCGTACGCTCCATTGGTATAAAGGGTTTCTGCTTCAGTTAGCATTGCTTTCGCATTTTTTTCGTTGTCGTTGCAAGCCGAAAATACAAGCAGCAAAGCAACCAATAATACACTATTTTTCATATTGAATTCTGTTTTCCGAAGTTTCTCAATTTCTATGCAAATGTATGAATTATTGCATAATCCATGCATTTAAGCTTGGCTTTTCCTATCTTTGTGTATCTAAATTTTTATAGAATATGTATATAGATCAAGATGATATTTTAAAGCACCTTGAGGGGAAACTCTTTAGAGTAGTGCAGGAAGCTGCGGATGAATTGGGGCTTGAAACATACGTGATCGGTGGATATGTACGCGATATATTTCTAAACAGAGGATCGAAAGATATTGATATAGTTGCCGTAGGAAGCGGTATTACACTGGCCGAAACCGTAACAAAAAAACTTGGAAAGCCGGCAAAGCTTTCCGTATTCAAAAACTTCGGGACTGCACAGGTTAAATATAAAGATACGGAACTTGAATTTGTAGGAGCTCGAAAAGAATCGTATCGTGCCGATTCGCGCAAACCGATTGTCGAAGATGGCACATTAGCGGATGATCAAAATCGTCGCGACTTTACCATCAATGCATTGGCTATTTGTCTCAACAAAGCTCGCTTTGGAGAATTGGTGGATCCGTTTGGCGGGATTCAGGATATGGAGGAGCTTACCATTCGCACTCCGCTTGATCCAGATATCACGTTTAGTGATGATCCGTTGCGTATGATGCGTGCCATTCGTTTTGCCTCACAGTTGGGCTTCTTTATTGATCCCGATATTTTTGATGCAATCGAACGCAATAAGCATCGCATCGAAATTGTATCAAAAGAGCGTATTGTAGATGAATTGAACAAAATAGTTCTTTCTCCAAAACCATCGGTAGGCTTTAGCTTGCTTGAGAAGTGTGGTTTGTTGGAGCTTATCTTTCCGGAAATGCAAGCCTTGAAAGGGGCCGAAACAAAAGATGGTGTAGGGCATAAGGAGAATTTTGCGCATACCCTAATCGTACTCGACCAGTTGAGTAAACGTACCAATGATTTGTGGTTGCGTTGGAGTGCGATCCTTCACGATATTGCGAAACCGGTTACTAAGCGTTTCGATAAGCGATTGGGTTGGACTTTCCATAACCATAATTTTGTAGGAGAGAAGATGATCCCTGGAATCTTTCGTCGTATGAAACTTCCGCTCAATGAGAAGATGAAATATGTGCAGAAAATGGTTTCGTTGCATATGCGTCCGATTGTTTTGGCCGAAGAGGAGGTAACTGATTCTGCTGTGCGTCGTTTACTTTTTGATGCCGGCGAGGATATTGACGATCTAATGATGCTTTGCGAAGCGGATATTACGTCAAAGAATCCGGCGAAAGTAAAACGTTTTCTAGGAAACTTTCAATTGGTACGTCAGAAGCTGAAGGATATTGAAGAGAAAGACCGTGTGCGTAACTTCCAACCTCCGGTAAGTGGAGAGGAGATTATGGCAACGTTTGGTCTACCTCCATGTCATCAGGTGGGCGAAATCAAAATGGCAATTAAAGATGCGATACTTGACGGCATCATTGCCAATGACTATGACGAAGCAAAACTTTATATGGTGGAGATTGCCACAAAGCTTGGCATCGAACCTGTAATATAAGCATATAAAAGACAAGCGGTCACTCAACTGAATGGGTGACCGCTTTTTTTATGAGTTGAGGCGGCTTATTTGCTTCACGCCTTTTACTGTTGATATCTTCTTTACGAGTGCATTGAGTGAGACGTTGTCTTTTACCAATACGGTAAACGTCCCTTGGAACAGTCCGTCGACGGTGTCTATGTTGAGGGAGCGAAGCGTAACGCCGTTCTCTTTTGAAATAACCGATGTTATGTTGGTAACGATAGCGATGTCGTCTCTACCAATAACACGTAAAGTTGCAGGGTAACCTGTATTCGACTTGCCCGACCATCTGGCTTTTACGATGCGGTATCCAAAACGGCTAAACATCTCGCGCGCGTTGGGACAATCCATCTTGTGTATTTTAATACCTTGCGTAGATACAAAGCCAAATACCTCATCACCATAGATTGGCGTACAACACTTTGCTAATTTATATTCAATACCACTCAAGTTACGGTCAATTACCAATACGTCTTCTTTACCCGATACTTCCTCTATCGGAGTCGGTGCTACGTATTCACTAGCACTACGTGTTGTTGTGTGATCTTGCATCTCTTTATCTCGTTTTTCTAGTTCGTGATATTCATCGATCACATGATTGATGTCGAGACGTTCTTCTGCAATATCTAGATAAAAGTCGGTAACAGTTTTAAATCCTTTCTTCTTAATAAGGCGCATTAGCATGCTTTCGTCTTCATCAATCTTGCGATTTTTGAAGCGACGCTGTAGCAGTTCTTTTGCCATATCAACAGATTGGGCTGCTTGTTCGCGCAGAGCTTGCTTGATCTTAAGTTTCGCTTTACTTGTTGTTACAAAGTTGAGCCAATCTCGTTTGGGGGTTTGAGACGGAGAGGTTATGATGTCTACCTGGTCGCCACTATTCAATTGATATTTGATAGGAACATTACGATCGTTTACTTTAGCCGAAACACATTTACTTCCCAGTTTGGTATGTATCGCAAAAGCAAAGTCGAGAATCGTAGCCCCTTTTCTTAATTGGATAAGCTCTCCTTTCGGGGTGAACACGTAAATCTCATCACTGTAAAGATTCATTTTAAAATCTCTTATCAGGTCTGCAGGTGTGCTGTTTTTATTCTCAAGAGCTTCACGAACGTTATTCATAAACTCATCGAGACCGCTTTCACTCTTGATTCCTTTGTATTTCCAGTGAGCCGCAAAACCACGTTCCGCAATTTCGTCCATTCGCTTGGTTCTGATCTGTACCTCTACCCATTTGTTTTGAGGTCCCATCACGGTGATGTGCAACGATTCGTACCCATTTGATTTTGGAATAGAGATCCAATCTTTGAGTCGGTTCGGATTGGGTTGGAACATATCTGTGATAATTGAGTATACTTGCCAACAATCTGAACGTTCCTTATCAAGAGGGGTATCTAAGACAATGCGGATAGCAAACAGATCATAGATTGATTCGAACTCAACCTTCTGTTTCTTTAGTTTATTCCAAATAGAGTGAATGGATTTTACACGACCTTTGATGTCGAAGTTTAATCCCGCTTTGCGTAACTTCTCTTCAACCGGAGCTATAAACTCCCGGATGTATTTATCGCGAGAAGCTTTAGTTTCATTAAGCTTCTTTTTGATATAGTCAAAGGTGCTTCTGTCTGTGTATTTTAGTGTAAGGTCTTCGAGTTCCGACTTTATTTTGTATAAGCCCAATCGGTGAGATAATGGAGCATATAAATAAGATGCTTCCATTGCCAACTGTACACGATCTTCTTCGCTTTTGATCTGCTTACCACGTCGCATCAAGCATAGACGATCGGCAATCATAATTAAAATTACACGCATATCTTCTGCAAAAGAGAGTAAAAGGCGTCTGAAGTTTTCGGTATCAATGGCTACGTTGCGAGCATAAAGATCGGATGTACGAAGCAGGCAGTTGATGATGTGGGTAACATCGGCATCATACATCTTCTCGACTTGTTCGATTGATATGACCCCTTTCATGACCGGACGGTACAATAAAAGTGCTAAGATTGGAGTTCTTCTCAACCCGATTTCTCTGGTTGCAATAAGAGCAGTATCCAGATTTCGAAGTAATCCGTTTATTTCATTTCTGTCGCGACTGAAACAGTTTTTATCCACCATTTGTCGGATCAGCTGCTTTGTTTTAGGCAAATCTTCCGGTTCGAGATACGGATAAACGTCGTGAAGGAGTTTGCGATACTTGCTTTTAAACTCTTTCAATTCCGAAGTTGTAAAAAAGGGAGCTGCTTCCATAAGAATAAACGGTTTGATCGTGTTGTAAAATTATCTTTTTTATCCGACAATTTATGCTGTTGATATTTTTATTTCGATAAATTTGCAATATTCACAAAGTCAATTAAACACGCAGAAATAATATGTTTACATCGAAAGATCTTGAGAGCCTTAAATCAAAAGGACTAACACAAGTTGAAATCGAACAGCAGCTCGACGACTTTAAAAAAGGATTTCCTTACCTTAAAATTGAAGCTTCGGCAACGATCGACAAAGGAATATTGAAGGTGAAATCGCAAGATAGAGCCAAGTTTATCGAAACATGGGACAATTATTTGCAACAAAAGAAAGAGGTACTAAAGTTTGTACCGGCTTCGGGTGCTGCAAGTAGAATGTTCAAAGATCTCTTTTCTTTTCTTTCTGCTTCGTATAGTGAACCGACCACTGCGGTAGAGGTTTACTTCTTTGATAATATTAACAGATTTGCTTTTTATAAAGACCTCAATGAGGTGTGTTTGAAGAAGCATGACACATCGGTCATTGAGCTAATTAATAAAGGAGAGTACAAAAAGATTGTATCTTCGCTACTTCTTTCTGAAGGTCTCAACTATGGAAAATTGCCCAAAGCATTACTCAAATTTCATACCTACGGACAACGTACGCGTACTGCATTTGAAGAACACTTGTCTGAAGGAGCCTTGTATGCCAAGAATAGCAAAGGAAATGTAAACATTCATTTTACGGTATCTCCAGAACACGAGGCTTTATTCAGAAGTCTACTCGATAAAAAGAAGAACTTCTATGAAAATAGTTATTCGGTGCATTATAATGTCGGTTTTAGTGTTCAGAAGTCAAACACCGATACGATTGCAGTAGATGCTAATAACGAACCATTCCGCGAAAACGGAGAGCTTGTTTTCCGTCCCGGAGGACATGGTGCATTGATTCACAACCTTAACGATCTAGATGCAGACATTATCTTTATTAAAAATATAGACAATGTGGTTTCGGATGCACTCAAAGGTTCTACAATTATTTATAAAAAACTATTGGCAGGTATTTTAGTTGCTTATCAAGAGCAAATATTCGCGTATTTGGCAGCAATTGAAGTAGGGCAATATGATCACGAAAAGGTGTTGGAAATGGTACATTTCTTACAAAACGAACTCAACGTACGTCATCACGACTTGAAGAATATGGAAGATGGAGATTTGATTCTTTATATCAAAGACAAATTGATGCGTCCTATTCGTGTATGCGGCATGGTGCGCAATGTGGGTGAGCCCGGAGGCGGACCATTCTTTGCTGTGAATCCTGATGAGTCTGTTTCATTGCAGATCCTTGAAAGTTCGCAGATCGATATGGAAAATCCAGAGGCTAAAGCAATGTTTGAGCAAGGTACACACTTTAATCCGGTAGACTTGGTTTGCGGTGTAAAGAACCATAAAGGCGAAAAATACGACTTGTTGCAATTTGTAGATCCTGCAACAGGCTTTATTTCCATTAAGTCGAAAGACGGGCAAGAGCTAAAGGCGCTCGAACTTCCCGGGTTATGGAATGGCGCGATGTCGAATTGGAATACCGTGTTTGTAGAGGTGCCAATCGAAACATTCAATCCGGTTAAAACGGTGAATGATTTGTTGCGTCCAGAGCATCAGGCTTAACAGCGAGAACTCTTATTCGATTATTAAATACAGAAGATCCCTTATTTTACATGTTTACGAAGACGTAAATTGTAAAGTAAGGGATTCTTTTATCTTAAATGTATGTGTTGATTAAATAGAAGGCAACTTCCATGGAGCACGGTAGTTAGGAACTAAGTACTTGTTTGCATCGCTATCATTCGTAAATTGGGTGCCATCCCAAATCAATTTATTCCCTGTGCGATAAGCAATGTTTCCAAGCTGCGAAAACTTCGCAATGTGTGCACCAATTTCAATGTTTGCATTGCAGTTTGGATTGCGATCTTTGATGCATTGCAAATGGTTTTTCACGTGCAGATTCAGTCCGCCTTCACCATATGCTTTTTGCAAGGCAACAGCCTCCATACGAGCTTTGCCATTTACATTCTCAGGAATTACTTCCCATCCGCCACGGTCTATCACTAAAGTACCATTCTCTCCAACAAAACCTAAACCATGATTACGTCCATAGGCTCCGTCGTTGATTCCGATTGCATGATCCCAAAGAACGGTGAATCCGTCGAATTCATAAATGGTTTGAAGTAAATCGGGTGTTTCACAAGCATCGTCGGGATAGCCAAACTTGCCTCCCGAAGCCATGATTGAATTAGGAGTGGTTACATCCATACCATACAATGCATAGTCGAGTAGGTGTACTCCCCAATCAGTCATTAATCCTCCGGCATAATCCCAAAACCAACGAAACGTAAAGTGAAAGCGATTCGGATTGAAAGGTCTTTCTTGAGCCGGACCTAACCACATATCATAGTCGACTCCTTTGGGTGGAGTCGTATCGGCTTGTACCGGAATAGAAGGGCACCAACCTTGATAGGAGAAAACGCGAACAGTTCTGATTTTTCCCAGTTTACCACTGCGAATAAAATTGACAGCATCTTGCCAGTGCGGATCACTGCGTTGCCATTGTCCCACTTGCACTACTCGATTGTACTTTTGTGCAGCGTTTACCATGATGTTGCACTCTTCGATGCTATTGCCCAACGGCTTTTCGCAATACACGTCTTTACCGGCTTGACAGGCCGCTACCATTTGCAGGCAGTGCCAATGGTCCGGAGTTCCCACAATAACAACGTCTACATCTTTATTGTCGATTAGTTTGCGCCAATCTTTGTAAAGATGTTTTACTTTTCTGCCTTGTATTTTCTCTGTATCAGCAGCCCGCTGGTTTAGTACCGATTCGTCTACATCAGCCAAAGCTATACATTCTACTTCCGGGTTTTTAAGGAAGGCTTGTAAATTCGAGAATCCCATTCCTTTACAACCGATCAGGCCTATCTGAATCTTGTCATTCAAAGATACAGACGTGTTGTTTGCTCTAATTAAGAACGGACTCGCTGTAAGTCCTAGACCAAGCGCCGAGGCTTGTTTAATAAAGTTTCTACGAGAAGTCATATGTATAGGTATTAGATTGAGGCGTTAAATTAAATAAAAGATGTAAGAATGACACTATATATGTGCTTAAAAATGAGTGGTTTTATTCCTGTGTGTTTCTTATAGTGTAAATTGTATTAACTAAAAAAGGATAGATTCTTAGATGAATCTATCCTTTTAGCATTACCTATAAAATATGAAATATCTTTTGTGAAGAATATTTTTCAAAGAAACAACAAGAGAATTACAAGCGATACCCCAAACCTAACATAAAGTAGATATTGTACATCTTGTATGATATCCCGTCAAAGTTGGATGGGAAGATTGGTACAACACCCCAAGTAAGTTGACCGGCAAGAAACATTTTACGTGTAAAGTTCCAGTCGGCATTTGCCTGAAAACCAAAGTCGACCTTTTTTACTTCGTCAGAGAAGTCGAAAGTGGCTTCGTCTACTTGAATTTTGTCTCCGGTAGGACCTCCCGATCGGATATAGCCATCGTAGGCACTTCCTTCAAATTGGGCATCTTGTAAGAATGCAGTGTACACTCCGAGCCCAAATTCCCATTTTGAATTTGGTTTGAATGATGCTAGTACCGGAACTGTGATATATCCGTTTTTAGCACGCGTTTTATTTTTACCGGAGAATGTTCCTGAAAAAATTCCCGTATTGGTTCCTTCTCCTACTGTTAGTTTCGTTTGCATATACAATACATCGGCACTGATAGACATACCTTTGATATCGATACCGATTCCGGCTGTAAGTCCCCATTGAGGATTGATCCAACGAGTGATATGGAAATCAAGGGTTGGAGCAAATAGTGGGTGATAATAATTTATCTTTCTGATTTCTGCCGGAAGAGGCAGCGGAGTTGTACCTCCGAAGTTTTGACCGGCAAAAACTTTATACTCCCACTTTTTAAAAGATTCTTGAGCTTTTGTCTGTTGTGTAGCTAATAAAGCTGTTATCGCTATACAAAGTGTATATAGTATTCGTTTCATACTTATTCGTTGTTTGTGTCCATTATTATACTGATGTTGTCCACGATGAGTGTGCTACCTATACAACCCTCGTATCTATCGCCATAGAAGCTAGAAGCTAGAATAATAGCCAGCTTGTAAGTTTCATTGTTGAAGTCGGGCTCTCTTCGATATTCAAACTCAACATCAAATTGAACAAAACCATTCCCTATCGTTGAGCTACGAGCTGGATTCTTTGTTATTGCAACAATGTTTGGATCGGTCATGATATTTGTTCCATCTAATGATTTTACCGAGTCGTCTGTCTTATAAAGTACAGAATATATAGCGCAAGAGTCTTTCATCTCAGGTATTGGATTGCCATCTTTGCCAATGTAGCTGCCAGTTCCTGCTTTATAATTGTAATAACCGATAAGGCGGATTGGTTTCTTTTTTTCACTGTATGGTTGACCAAACTGAGTCGCTTTGAGAGGATCCTTTAATGCATTTAGCAAATTCATCGTACCCGTAAATAAAGAGCCAGATACAATCGGAATATATTGTATGTTCAGAATATTTCCAGGTCCTTCTTTGGTAACAAGTTTTGCAGCATATTTTCCAGAGTAAGCAGTCTCTGTAGGGAATACCGGATATTGATCAGCGCTGGCGAATTGTTGATATACCGATACACCTTGATTGCTTGAAGCCCAAATACGCTGAATTTGATCATTGACAATTTCTACAGGTGTTTTGTATTTGTATTCATTATTTTCACTCCAATAATCGAAGTTGTATTCAAAGGAATTTTGTCTGATAAGCTGCAAAAAATAAACTCGTTTATTTTTTTTATCTTGTGACGTGACAGTGTATACAACGCTGTTTGTAAAGTTTTGAGAAGTTCCGGATGCCGGAGATATGGTTGCGCCTTCTGTGATATCTATAATTGGAGCTATATCTGTAATGTTGGCATCTTCTGTGACATAGATAGAAATAGAATTTTGGTTGAAAACCGGTTCTCCCAGCGTTACATTTCCGGGTAACGAAATACTAAGAATATCAGCTTCCGGATTGAGCGGAGCATCTTGGATACACGAAGTAGCACCGAATAGAAGAATCAGTAACAGGCTCAAATGTTTTAGTTTCATATCTGTTTCTAAGTTTATTTTAGAATTAAAAATCTGTTGAATCACTAAGAGACTTAAAGTCTAGTTCATCGCAAACATATTTATAATTGTGGCAAAAGTAGATAAATTTATAGCAAAGTTGTTTCACTCTCCTTTCGAATTAACGTAGAAAGCTTGTGTTTTTGTTACTTTTTTAGAAGTTGAGAGAGTTTAAATCTACGAAATAGTTATGATTTAAACCTAGTAGAGTTATTTTATAAATTCACAATATATGATAGGATAACCTTTTTATTACTAGAATGTTTTGTGTAGAAAGAGTTTGTCGTGATTAAAAAGGTTCTATATAAATAGATATGATTCGAGTGAAGTGTTTGCGATAGAAGGTTTTGTTTTTTTTGCAAATAGTAAACGTGGAGCATATCGGACTCGAACCGATCACCTTTAGACTGCCAGTCTAACGCTCTAGCCAGATGAGCTAATGCCCCGAAATGTGTTCAAGGCAAATGTAACATTAATTATAGAAATAACAACTATCTTTGTAGCTATAAAATTACTACCGCAATGATTATTTATAATACAACATTTCATATTGATAATGACTCGCATCACGAGTTTATCGATTATCTAAAAAAAGAATTTATTCCTCAGTCTTTAGCAAGTGGATTACTTACACGTGCGCGTTTGTCTCGCATCTTATCGCAACATACCGATGAGGGTGAAAGTTACTCGTTGCAATATCACGTAAAAGATAATGCTACTTTGAATGAATGGATTACTAAGGAAGGGCAAGCGTTGCAGCAATCTTTAGTTTTGAAATTCAAAGAGAAAGTAGTTGGTTTTACAACGCTACTCGAGGAGGTAGAGTTGGATGATTAAAGATCGAATTATATTGGGAATCGACCCCGGAACTACGGTAATGGGGTATGGTATTTTGCGTGTCACAGGAAACAAGCCGGCATTAGAGGTAATGGGGATTCTTGATTTGAGTAAATATACAGATCATTATCTCAAGTTGCGTCGCATTTTTGAACGAGTAGTGGCACTTGTAGACGAGTATCATCCCGACGAGTTAGCTATTGAAGCTCCCTTTTTTGGTAAAAATGTACAGAGTATGCTCAAATTGGGTCGTGCTCAGGGAGTAGCAATGGCAGCGGCTTTGTCAAGAGACTTACCAATCTATGAATATGCACCGTTGAAAATAAAGATGTCGATAACCGGCAATGGCGGTGCTTCGAAAGAGCAGGTAGCAGATATGTTGAAACGTTACCTGAAGATTCCGCAAGAAAACATGCTTCCGCAATTGGATGCAACAGATGGATTGGCAGCGGCACTTTGTCACTATTTTCAGTCCAATCGTCCGGTTGCAGACTCTAAAGTGAAGAGCTGGAAAGATTATGTCAATAAAAATCCGGGTAAAGTAGTTAAATAACTTTACTCAATAAAAAAGCGTGGTTACACAAAGGTATTTCTACTTTTGGTAACCACGCTTTTTTTATAAATGGGTTGTATTAGATAACGCCTTGATCAATCATTGCTTTGGCTACTTTCATAAACCCGGCAATGTTTGCACCTTTTACATAGTTGACGTATCCATGCTCATCGGTACCATATTTTACACATTGCTCATGGATGTTTATCATGATTTGCTTCAAACGGCTGTCTACTTCTTCGGCTTCCCATTGCAGGTGCATAGCATTCTGCGTCATTTCTAGTCCGGAAGTTGCTACACCACCAGCATTTACTGCTTTGCCCGGAGCATAAAGCATTTTGTGCTCTATCATATAGTCGGCAGCTTCGGCCGTACAGCCCATGTTTGAAATTTCGCCCACGCACATGACTCCGTTTTTATAAAGTAATCGAGCATCGGCTTCGTCTAGTTCGTTTTGTGTTGCACAAGGTAGTGCGATGTCTACTTTTTGTTCCCAAGGCTTTTTGCCTTCGAAGAATTCAACATTGTATTTCTCTGCATACGGAGCTACAATATCTTCGCCCGAATTACGCAATTCTAGCATATAATCGATTTTCTCCCCTTTGATACCATTCGGATCGTATACATATCCGTCCGGTCCTGAGATGGTAACCACTTTTGCTCCTAGTTCGGTAGCCTTGATTGCTGCGCCCCAAGCCACATTTCCAAATCCGGAAATGGCAACAGTTTTTCCGTGCAAACTCATTCCTTGTGCTTTGAGCATCTCGTCTACAAAGTACAATCCGCCAAAACCGGTCGCTTCGGGACGGATGCGAGAACCGCCATAGTCGAGACCTTTTCCGGTAAATGTTCCGGTATTTTCGCGTGCAAGCTTTTTGTACATTCCGTATAGATAACCAATTTCACGGGCACCCACACCGATATCTCCGGCCGGCACATCTGTGTCGGGACCTATGTTGCGCCACAACTCGAGCATGAATGCTTGACAGAAGCGCATGATTTCACCGTTCGATTTTCCACGAACGCTAAAATCTGAACCTCCTTTTGCTCCGCCCATCGGTAGGGTAGTAAGTGCATTTTTGAAGGTTTGTTCAAATCCTAAAAACTTAAGAATGGAAAGGTTTACGGATGCGTGAAAGCGTAAACCTCCTTTGTATGGGCCAATTGCATTGTTAAATTGTACGCGGTAACCAAGGTTTACCTGAATATCGCCCCTGTCGTCTACCCAAGGAACTCTAAAGGTTAGAATTCTATCGGGCTCAACTAAGCGTTCTATGATTCGAGCTTTTTCAAACTCCGGATGTTGGTTATATACATCTTCTATTGAAAGTAAAACTTCTTTTACTGCCTGAAGATACTCGTGTTCGCCGGGATGTTTGGCTTCCAGCGATGCTATAATTTGTTCGGTTTTCATCACTAGTTGTTTTACTTAGTTATTGTGATTTATCATATTTATAAATACCATTTGTTTTTTATATAAAACAAACGAACAGGGGCAAATGTATTGATTAAAACGAATAAACAAACTTTTTTATATACTTTTGAGAATAAAATTTTATCATTTGTCTATGAGTACCATTCCGAATATAAAGAATTTGGTTTTTAAGGACACATCTTTTGCTACCTTAATGCGGCGTCGAGTTTACAATGTGTTACTAATTGCCACAAAATACGATGCTTTTATGCTGGAAGACGACGGGCGGGTCGACGAGCAGATTTTTAATGAATATACTTCGCTCAATCTACGTTATCCTCCCCGATTTACACAAGTTACCACACAAGAAGAGGCGATGGACGAGCTTAGTTATGGTAACTTTGAATTGATCATTTGTATGCCCAACATGGACAACAGCGATACCTTTGCTGCGGCCAAGCATATCAAAGAACATTTTCCGCATATTCCCATCGTTGTTCTTACTCCGTTTTCGAAGGAAGTATCAAAGCGAGTAGCCCAAGAGGACCTTAGTGCAATTGA
This sequence comes from Tannerellaceae bacterium, assembly GCA_051660585.1. Lineage (GTDB taxonomy): Bacteria > Bacteroidota > Bacteroidia > Bacteroidales > CAMTPD01 > UBA12018. Next base: position 19,604 of record JBOFPV010000038.1, on the reverse strand, counting down.
TTATGTTTTCAGCTGGTTGGGAAATACCGAACTTCTTTTGGCGATTATCAAGTTGATAGAGGATAAGATGAACGTAGAGGCCGATGTCAGTTCGGTGGGCGTACAGGTGATTCTTCTTGTAGAAGATTCAGTTCGTTTTTATTCGTCTGCTTTACCTCTTATCTATCGTTATGTTTTGGAGCAATCGAAAGAATTCTCAAAAGAAGCGCTAAATGAGCACAATCAGATGCTTCGTATGCGCGGGCGTCCCAAGGTGCTGTTGGCACGTAATTACGAAGAAGCAGTTGAAATATATACGATGTATCAAAAAAACATGCTTGGCGTAATTTGTGATATGAGCTTCAAGCGTGAAGGGGTTAAAGACAAACAGGCCGGATATAAGTTTGGTCACTTTGTAAGAAAGATAGATCCCGTGCTTCCTTTTATCTTTGAATCGTCCGAATCAATAAACCGCAGCTATGCCTATGAGTTGAATGCTTCTTTTATAGATAAAGGATCTAAAAGTTTTCCGCAAGACCTGCGTAACGAAATCACACAGAATTTCGGTTTTGGCGACTTTATTATTATTAATCCGGTTACCCGTAGTGAGATTATGCGTATCCGGAATTTGAAAGATCTGCAAGTAAAACTACACTCCATACCCGACGAATCGTTGGTATATCACCTTGCTCGCAACCACTTTTCTCGATTCTTCTATTCCAGAGCGATGTTTCCTCCGGCAGAATTGTTGCGTGGTATCGACGTTTCCGATTTTAAAGATATGAATGAGGCGCGTCAGGTAATTTTCGATGCAATTGTACAATACCGTAAAATGAAGAATACCGGTGTAATCGCGATCTTTAAGAAAGAACGTTTTGATGAGTATTCAGATTTTGCCCGTATTGGAGACGGATCGTTGGGAGGAAAGGGGAGAGGTCTTGCTTTTATGGGAACCATGATCAAACGTTACCCCGAGCTGAATTGGCATGATAACTTTGCTGTTCGAATTCCAAAAACCGTAGTAATTTGTACCGACATCTTCGATCAATTTATGGATTCGAACAATCTCTATCCGATTGCGCTAACCGAATTGCCCGATGAAGAGATGTTACGTTACTTTTTGCGCGCAAAGCTACCTGTATCGTTAGTCGAAGACTTGATGGCTTTTTTCGAAGTGGTAAAAACTCCGATTGCAGTTCGCTCTTCGAGTTTGCTCGAAGATTCGCACTACCAACCATTTGCCGGAATTTATTCAACCTATATGGTTCCGCATGAAGATGACAAATACGAAATGCTTCGAAAATTAAGTGACGCGATCAAAGGAGTGTATGCTTCGGTCTTTTTCAAAGACAGTAAAGCCTACATGACTGCTACGTCTAATGTTATTGATCAGGAAAAAATGGCCATTGTATTGCAAGAAGTGGTAGGCAATACTTATGGAGATCATTTTTATCCTACAATATCCGGTGTGGCTCGCTCGCTCAATTTTTATCCGATTGGTAATGAGAAAGCAGAGGATGGTATCGTAAACATCGCATTAGGACTAGGGAAATACATTGTTGACGGAGGGCAAACATTGCGTTTTTCGCCACAACATCCACACAATATACTCCAGTTAAGTACTACTGAATTTGCTTTGCGAGAGACGCAAGTACGCTTTTATGCGCTTGATCTCAAAAGCATAGCGAAAGAAATATCCATAGATGATTCATTCAATCTATTGCGTCTGTCGGTAAAGGAAGCCGATAAAGACGGGTCGCTTCGTTACATTGTTTCCACCTACGATCCGTATGATCAGATGATTCGCGAAGGGTATTATCCGGGCGGACGTAAGATCATTTCATTCTCGAATGTATTGCAACACGATGTATATCCGTTGGCTTCTACACTCAATTTTATACTCAAGTGCAGTCAGGAAGAGATGGGGCGGCCGGTAGAAATAGAGTTTGCCATGAACATAGACCATGGAAATAATACAGCGATTTTTTACCTTCTACAAGTTCGTCCTATTGTAGATAACAAAGAGATGATTGATGAAGACTTGTGTGAAGTGGCAAAAGAAAACACGATAATCTCCTCTTGTCAGGCATTGGGCAATGGTATTCAGAGCGATGTTTTTGATATTGTATATGTAAAAAGCAATGCTTTTAATGCAAGCAAGAATCAATTGATTGCTTATGATATCGAAAAGCTGAATAAAGAATTTGTAGCTGAAGATAAAGGTTATGTATTGGTAGGACCCGGACGTTGGGGATCAAGTGATACCTGGTTGGGAATCCCTGTAAAATGGCCACACATCTCAATGGCTCGTGTTATTGTAGAATCGGGTCTCGAAAACTATCGAATAGAACCGAGTCAGGGGACTCACTTCTTTCAGAATCTCACCTCCTTCGGCGTTGGTTATTTCACTATTAATCCGTTCAATAATGACGGGTGGTTTGATGAAAACTTCTTAAATGCACAAACGGCTCTTCATGAAACGGAATATCTAAGACATGTCCGTTTTGAAAAGCCGATTGTGGTAAAAATAGATGGAAAGAAAAGTTTGGGAGTTGTCCTTAAACCTTAAATAATTCTTCCGCTTGTTGCAGTGTTTCGGGTTTGCCTACATCGAGCAGTTGTAAATGCTCGGCCGGGTAGGCCCGAAGATCTGCTTTTGCAGCAATCGATAAATAAAAGTTGATGATAGGAAACTTGCCTGTCCACTCATCCATCCATTCAAATATTTCAGGAGATAAAACGTGTATTCCACTGAATGCGTACTCTTCATATCTCGAAGGGTCGAAGTCTGGAAAATAGGATTTAATCTCTCCGGTTTCTTTATTCTTCCATCCCGAAAGACGGTTTTGCTTGTCAAACAAAAGGTACCTGCTCGTTTTGCGCTTGCTTACTACCAGTGTAGCCAATGCTTCGGAGCTGATATGTGATTCATATACTTCCTTTAAATCTACGTTGGATAAGATATCGACATTATGTATCAAGAAAGGCTCTTCACCTTCGAGTAAATGTCTTGCATTCTTGATTCCACCGCCGGTGTCGAGTAGATAGTCGCGTTCGTCTGCAATGTGAATTTCGATACCAAAGTTACCATTTGCTTGCAAGAAGTCGATGATCTGATCGGCTAGATGGTGCACGTTGATAACAAGGTATGTAAAACCTGATGCTTTTAGTTTTTCAATTACATGTTGGAGCAATGGTTTTCCTCCCACTTCGATGAGGGCTTTAGGCTTTGTATCTGTCAACGGTTTAAGCCTGCTACCTGTGCCCGCTGCAAAAATCATTGCTTTCATAATCTTGATTCTAAAATTTGTTCAATGTTTTGTTCTCTATGAATGAGTTGAATTTTAACGTCAAATTTGTCGTGTAGATGCTCTGCCATCTTTTGTGCCGAATAAACAGAGCGGTGTTGTCCGCCTGTGCATCCGAAACAAATCATCAAGCTTGCGAATCCACGGTCTATGTATCGTTGTACCGAGGCATCGACAATTGGATAAACATTATTGAGGAAACTGGTTATTTCTCCTTCGTTTTCGAGGAATTCAACAACCGGTTCGTCCAATCCCGTAAAGTGATTGTATCGCTCATATTTGCCCGGATTATTGATTGCTCGGCAATCAAAAACAAATCCGCCTCCATTACCTGTGGTGTCGTTAGGGATTCCTTTTTTATAAGCAAATGAAAATATTTTCACTTCAAGCCTTCGTTTCTTTATATCTTCCGAAAACTGTTTTAGTTCAGTAAGCTCACGAAGAACATTACATAAGTATGGATATTCTTTGAAATTATTTTTCAATAGCGCCTTTAGGTTGGCGATTGCATACGGCACACTTTGGATAAAATGTGGCTTCTTTTCAAAGTATCCTCTGAAACCATATGCTCCTAGTACCTGAAGTGTGCGGAATAAAATATAGTGCTGAAGTTGTTTTCTGAAATCAACTTCATCTACAGTTGTATACCGTTTTAGAGAGGTAAGGTAGGTACTCAGCAATTCTTCCCGAAGCGAATCGGAATAGTTTGCTTTTGCCTGCCATAAAAACGAGGCCACATCGTAATATACCGGACCTTTACGACCGCCTTGGAAGTCGATAAAATAAGGTTCTCCATTGCAGAGCATTACATTGCGAGCCTGAAAATCACGGTAAAGAAAAGTATTTGAATCATCTTGCAATAAGACGTCTGCCAGTTTCTCGAAGTCGTCTTCCAGGCGATCTTCTTGATACTCCATACCGGTGGCTTTGAGAAAACAATACTTGAAGTAGTTGAGATCCCATAGGATGGAGCGTTTGTTGAACGCGGGCTGCGGGTAACAATGACTAAAGTCCATATTGTTTGCTGCACGATATTGTACATCGGGAAGCATAGCCATTGTCTTATGTAGTAAAGACTTTTCCGTATCTGAATATACTCCTGTTTTTCGGCCTTTCTCTAAGGCGTCAAAAAGGAGTGTATCTCCGAGGTCTTCTTGGAGATAGTAATTCGTATCGTCAGATTGTATAAGCACTTTTGGAACAGGCAACCCTTGCTCACCAAAATGTTTTGCCATGTAAATGAAGGCTGCATTTTCCTCAGGTTGAGTACCGCAAACTCCTATTAAAGACAAGTTATTTTCGCCGGTGATTCTGAAATATCTTCGATTCGAACCTGAAGAAGGAAGCTCTGTTATGGCTAAGGCGATGCATCCGGTGTGCTTTTGGAATAATTCGCTAAGCTTTTCTTTTTCCATAATTTGGATCGTTAGTCTGGTAAAGGTAGCATTATTTTATACATTCTGGCTAATTTATTCAACGTTAGCAATTGGTTTGCTCTGTGATTATAGGTTTTATTCGATTTTTAAAAACCTTTTAGTCTTAGAAAATACAATAAGGGTAGTGGGATAAATGCATCTGTTTTCTTTCAAAAAAAGGATGTATCGTTCTTGAAAAAAGCTAGTTAGGTTCTTTCCAAAAGTATGCATGGTTTCTAGAAAAAGTCTGTTAGGTTTTTAAAAGAACCTTGTATGGTTTTTCTTTAGTATATATCACGAAAATAAAAAAAGGAGGATGTAATTGTCTACATCCTCCTTTTGATCCAAAAATTAAACTTTACATTAATACCTTCTGTATCTATATTAGATTACGCCTTGATCCATCATCGCTTTGGCTACCTTCATGAATCCTGCGATGTTCGCACCTTTCACGTAGTTTACAAAGCCATTAGCATCTGTACCATACTTCATACATTGCTCGTGGATAGACTTCATGATTGATTTTAGTCTTTCATCAACTTCTTCTCTTGTCCAACCTAGTTTGATTGCATTTTGTGTCATTTCCAAACCAGATGTAGCTACTCCTCCTGCATTTGCAGCTTTCCCCGGAGCATACAAGATGTGATTTTCTAAGAATACTTCAATTGCTTCCGGAGTTGAAGGCATGTTAGCTCCTTCCGAAACAGCGATACATCCGTTTGCGATCAAAGCACGTGCGTCGTCTCCATTTAGTTCATTTTGTGTTGCACTTGGCAATGCAATATCACACTTTTCACTCCATGGACGACCGCCTTCTACGTATTTGCAGCCGTATTCGTCTGCATACTCACGGATACGACCTCTGTAAAGGTTTTTCAATTCCATGATGTAGTTTAACTTTTCGTGATCAATGCCTTCCGGATCGTAGATGTAACCATTCGAGTCGGACATGGTAACAACTTTTGCACCTAGTTCAATCAGTTTTTCAGCTGTGTATTGTGCTACGTTTCCAGAGCCTGAGATAGCAACAACTTTACCCTTGATGTCGATATTTTTTGTTTTCAACATTTCAAGTAGGAAATATACGTTGCCGTATCCTGTTGCTTCGGGACGGATCAAAGAACCGCCTGTTTCCAAGCTTTTACCGGTGAATGTTCCTGTGTTTTCGCGAGCTAGTTTCTTATACATTCCATACATGTAGCTTACTTCGCGGCCACCTACACCAATGTCACCTGCCGGTACGTCGGTTTCAGGACCAATGTGTCTCCACAACTCCAATACAAATGCTTGGCAGAAACGCATGATTTCTGTGTTTGATTTGCCTTTTGGGTTGAAATCGGAACCACCTTTACCTCCACCCATAGGTAGTGTAGTAAGTGAGTTTTTGAAAGTTTGCTCAAATGCTAGGAATTTAAGAATAGATGGGTTTACAGATGAGTGGAAACGGATACCTCCTTTGTATGGTCCAATCGCGTTGTTGTGTTGAACACGGTAGCCCATATTGGCGTGTACATTTCCTTTGTCGTCCATCCATGTTACACGAAACGTGAAAATACGATCCGGTATACAAAGTCTATCGATCAAGTTTACTTTGTCAAACTCCGGGTGTTCGTTATAAATACCCTCGATAGATTCTAATACTTCTTGTACAGCCTGATGGTATTCAGGTTCGTTAGGAAAACGTCTTTTTAATTGATCCAATACTTCTGTTGCTTTCATGGTGTCTCAATTGCTTTATTATGGTTGTCAAAATTACTTTTATACTTTGTGTGTGGTTGCAAAGATAAATATAAAATCGACATATGAAACAAATATGAAAGTAAAAGTGATCTATTTGCGAGCAATTTGTTTTGTATGTGTGGTTAGTGTGTGAAATGTAAATTATTATTCTCTTTTGCGGATTTGTTTATAGATAGGAACAAAAACTATTATACCCGATGCAATCATGGCAAATATAGCTTGCCCGTCTAGTTTAGCACCGGAAGAGATGAGTATAAAACAGAGTAATCCCCAAAGGAGTACAATGCAAATGATTTGACTATTGGACAATTTTTTGCGTGCCATGTTTTCAATTTGTTAGATGTGCATTATATTGAATTTGTGAAATAACCGACAAGACCTAAAAGTAGCCCTAGAACAATAGTTAATACCAGTACTGTCCACATTTGTGCCGGATAACTGAGGCGACCAATGTAGGGAACTTTGCTGAAAATTGTTTTTGAAGACTCGAGATCTTCTTTTTGATTTTCGAGTTGAACAGAGTCTTCTTCAAAACCGCCGGCAATTAGAATACGAGTGGCAGTTTCTACATCCGTATCTAATACTTGTAGCTTGACTCCTCCGAACATGATGCCTGTTCCATATATCTGCGACGTTAGTTCATCTTTCAGAAAGCATTGTATTCCCTCTGCTTCGAGCAGGCTTTTGAGAAATTGTGCACGGTTGGGCTGATTAAATTCAGCAATTGTTACGAGTGTATTCATAGGTATAAACTTTATTTTATGTATTAGTCTGATTCTGCAAAATAGCAACAAAAATGGATTCCGTCCTATTTGATTGTGTATTTTATTTGTGTCTTCATGTAAAAGCCGCCTATTCATCGTTTGAGAATAGGCGGCTTTGAACAAGATGTGTAGTTTAATGAGTTTGAATTTCTAATAGGAAGATAAGGTTATGGTTTGTTATGTAGTCGCAAAATTATTTGCTTAAAAGCTGACGCTTAGATCGGCTCCCATTCTGAATGGTTTGCCTTTTTGTACAAACGAATTACCGAATGATTCGAAGTAAAATGCTTGATAATCGGTGTTGAGCATGTTCTTGGCCCACACGTCAAGTTTTACGGCTCCTTTTCTGAAACCTATTTTAGCATTGAGCGTACCATAGAATTTTTGGTAAAAGTCGTTTCGCTCTGTCCAGTAAATTTTTCCGGCAGCCGTGTATTGCGTAGCAAAACTAACTTGGTCAATAAATGGACAACGTAGTGTGCGCGCATAATTGATTCCTACCGAGAATGTGTGTCTTGGTGTGTAGGGTATGAATTTGCCTTCGTAGTTGTTTTTGCCGTCATCGTAGTTCTTAAACGTGGCATGTGTATAGCCATAATTCAAATCTGCCGAAAGTGCATCGGTAATACGACTACGTAATGAAACTTCTGCTCCATAACTTGATGCGGCTCCTGCATTTGCAATAATGCGACCGTTACCGCTGTTTACAAACTTTGTCAACTGGATATCATCGATGTCCATGTAGAAGAATGTAAGATCTGCATTGAGATGATCCGGGATAATATCGCAGCGTCCGCCTAATTCATAGTTCCAACTTTTTTCCGGAGCATACGAAACGGCATCCTGAATAGAGGTGCTTGTACCTCCGGGATTGAATTTGTTTTTTAGACTTTCTTGAATTAAGTCGGCAAACATTTGTACGTTATATCCACCTACTTTGTATCCTTTGGTTACCGATGCATATATAAATTGCTTCGGACTAAATTCATATTTCAATGCAAACTTTGGCAACAGTTGAGTGAAGTCCATCGATGTTTTTCCTTGCAAGGTGTCTTGAAGAGCCATTGGCATTGGTGGCACTCCGGGACGTCCCATATCGATAAGCGTATTCATCTCAATGTTGGTATCGTAACGAAGCTCTGCTTTTTCATAGTCGAAACGGAGTCCGGCCGTGAACGATAAACCTTCGGTAAATAGATCTTCGAATGTAGATTGGTGAAACAATGCGACCCCATACGATGGAGTCTTAAATGTACCCGGGATATAGATTTCATTGTCAGTAATCTTTATATATGGAGCTTTTGGGTTTTCTTCTTTAAGGTCGTCAAATACCTTTTGAAGAATTCCTTGCACGCCGTCTTGTTTGAAAGTAACAGGTCCGTCGGTATGTAAGTAGTTATAGAATCCAAACGTTCCGAACGACCATTTGTAGTTATTCTTGTTGTTGGAACGGATAGCTAGTTCTTCACTTACCGAGTTTTGTCGTTGCTTTTGTGTAAGGGTGAAGATCGACTTGTCTGTAAAGTCTTGGTCCATTTGCATACGGTCCATGAAGTATTGTTGCCCGGTTGTAGAACTCAAGATAAAATTATCGGTTCTGTATTCTAGGTTAATACTGTTGTTGACAACGCGACGGTAATACGATCCCGGATCGTTGTAGTTTACACTTTCTACCTCTTGTGTTCCTTTATCAAGCAGACCATAAGCAAATGCTCCTTGATTGGTATAGTCGAAGCTGCTTTGAAAAGAAGCTTTCAAAGACGGTTTGATCATCCAATCGAGCTTTATTCTTCCGCCTGCGGCTTCTTCCCAGTCGGCTCTTTTTCCGGTATATACATTACGGAAGTAACCGTCGTTGCGATTGTAGTATCCGCTTACGGAGATGCCTACGTTTTTGCTTAACTTATTGTAGTGAGATGCTTTTGCCGCAAATTCTCCGTAGCCTCCTCCCGATACAGAAAGTTTAGTTCCTTGGTATTGAAACGGAGAAAGGGTATATACATTGATAATACCACCCATTGCATTACGTCCGTAAAGTGTGCCTTGTGGTCCACGCAACACTTCGATACGCTGTATATCGTTTAGGTTGAAATCGAAAGTGCTTTTGTTTTGATATGGGACATTGTCGATGTAAAGTCCTATTGATTGTCCGCTACTGCGCGCGCCAATACCACGAATGTATACCGCAGAAGTTAATTTTGCACCATAATCAGGAATAAAAAGATTGGGTACAAAACCGCTTAGGTTTTTGATCGCTTCGATTTGTCTGCTTTGTATTGCAAGCGGAGAAATCACTGATATAGCTGATGGTAGTGATTGAAGTTTGTTTGTTTCTTTGGTAGAAGAGGTGATAACGACTTCATTTAGATTATAGGTTCGCAGGGTATCGGTTGTAAGTTTATCAGACGCATAGCTTTGTTGCGTCATCAAACCTCCAAGTAGCGATATTGAAAAAATAAAAAGGCGCTTCATAAAACAATCTTGTTAATTTTTTAGCAAAGTAACAAGTTTCTTCAAAGCGCCGCAATCACTACATGTAGTGATTTTAATGGAAATGAGATTCTTTGCTTATTTATAAAGCTGTGTTGAATTTTATTTTTTGAAAATCTCTTTACGAAGATTGCCAAACGGGTCGATGGCTTTTCGTTTGGTAAACAAAAGTGTAAGGAATACGCTTGCTGAGGAGGATACGAAAATAGTAATCACGATAAGAATTTGGTATTTAATCGCGATGGAAGGCGAACTACCACCAAGAATCTGTCCTGTCATCATGCCCGGTAAAGAAACAAGTCCCATTACGGCCGTACTGGCAAGTCCTCGGTTCATGGATACTTTCATTGCATCACGCATAAATATATTTAGAGCTTCGCCTTGTGTTGCTCCGTTTGCTAAGGCATATCGGTAGGTGTTTTTTTGTTTGTCGATGTTGGTGTAAAATACATTCATCGACGTTACGATGTCGGCTAGTGTGTTTCCGATAAGCATTCCGGTAATCGGGATCAGATAGCGTGCATCTGTTAGCGATTTCAGATCAAGGACTTGATAGAGTAGAAAGAAATCGACTACTAAAATACTGATGAAGATCGCACTCCATACCGGTGTGAAAAAACGAAGCTGCTTTAGGTTGGAGCGTTGCAAAATGGTATACGTGGTAACGCTTAGCATGATTGCAACCCAAGCAAGGTTGATAAGCGGATTGTCTAACTGGAATATAAATTCAAGATATACACCAACTAAAAGGAGTTGAATGGTCATTCGCAAAACAGAGACGATGGTGTCTTTTGCTAATCCCATTTTGTAATAAGAAGAGATCGTGATTGGAATAATTAATAGGATGTATCCCATTGCCAGATGTAACCAGCTAATATCTTGTGCTCCCATTGTGAGTTGTTTGTTTTTTAGAAGTTTTTTAAAGAGAAATAGAGAGGTTCATTTTTTCAATCCATCGAGAATCGTGCGATGCAGAAATAACAGTGACTTGGTTTAGTGCAAGGATGGTGTCAATAACAGCTGTTGTTGATGCATCATCAAGTGCAGACGTGGGCTCATCGAGTAAAAGGATAGGACGCTTGAGTAATAAGATTGAGGCTAGAGCCAATCTTTGTTTTTGTCCGCCGGATATTTCAGAAAGTTGTTTTTCTAAGATATCTGAAGGTAGAAGTAATTGCTCAAGGATTTGTGCTACATCTTTCTCACTAGGCTTAATGGCTTTGTTTACTTTAAATGTAAAAGGATAGTAAAGTAATTGCTTGCAGGTTGGCAAATCAATGTTTAGCTCCTGAGGTAGATAGCTAATTGTTTTACGTACTTGGGCAATGTTTTGTTCATTTATTTCTATGTTATGAACATACAGTTTGCCTTTTGTGGGATTTACAAATCCGGCAATGCTGTTGAGAAGAGAAGATTTGCCTCTGCCCGAAGGCCCTGTTAGTACGCATTTGGTATTTGCAGGTATTTCAAATGAGAAATCTTGTATAGGGGTGAGGTCATTGTATGATATCGTAATGTTTTCTGCTTTAATCATGTTGTTTAAGTTATGAGTTTTGCGGATCGACTTATTGCTGTTATTCTATGGCGTCTGAAGAGATATAACCATTCATCATTGCATAAAAGGTGAGTCCTGAAACGGTTTTGATGCCTAGTTTGCTTGTAATGTTTTTTCTGTGTGTCAAGACTGTGTTAAGACTTATGGAGAGTTTATCTGCAATTTCTTTATTGATAGCGCCTCTTACAATGAATTGCAGAACTTCAATTTCGCGCGAAGAAAGTTCTTTGCCATTATCGTTACTATTGGATACGTTTTGTGAATTTATTGTTTCCAGTTGCTCAATAATAGATTCGATGGGAGCTTGCATATGCAAAAAGAACGGTCCACTTGTTTGCGTCGTTAGATTCTGCTTATCTATAAATATCCAGGTTTTTTGTTTGCGGGGGATGAATAAATCGGGGTGAAGTGCATACGTTTCGGTATCTGTAAAGATATAATCTCCTTGTCCACCCGAACATCGCGTGTATTCTTCGGCAGAGAGATAAATCTTTACTTGTACGGGTTTGAAATAGGTGTTGAATATCCAAGAAAGCCCCGATGTTACAAGTGTATTAGTATGGATAATTGCTATACTAAGCGATTGAGACATTTGTTAATGTTGTTTATGCTGATATACTTTGATCGCTCTAACCATTGGGTATAGTATGCGGTATCTAATTCGATTATGTTGCTTGATGTCTTTCGCAAGGCTATATATACCAAAAATTACTGCATAGCAAAGGTTTTCATCAAAGTTGCCGTTGATATGTTTGATCATGATGCTGTTGAGGTCGTTGAGGAGTGCCTCGATTGTATCCTCATGTTCAGTTTTGCATTCTTTTTGTGTTTCGTTGAGGATACGTTCGGCTGCTTGAGCAATGATTTCGTTGTTTGCCTCGAGGCAATAAGGAAATAACTCCGTTTCATCTTTTTCAATTCTTTTGGTCAATTTTTCTCGAAACTTCAAGACAAACTTTTGAATTGGTAGTAGAGATGGGTTGCCGCTTGAGTGGATAAAGGAGTTCAGATGGCGTTCGATATTGGGTAGCTGAAACTTAAGATAGTACTGATTTGTCTTATCTAAGTAGTCAACAATTTGAGAGGCGTTGAATGCTAATAGTTTCTTTTCTGGAAAATATTCGTCGTTAAGAAACGTATTGATCACAGCCAAGAAGAACTCAGAATCAATCCCTTCTTTGGCACAAATTTCTTGAATGCGGGTATCTCCTAATCCTAAATGGATATTGAATCGGTTGATAACCGGAATAAGCGAGGGGTTTTGTTCAACCACCTCGCTAAGAATCATATTCGACTTAATTAATGACATAGTTTATTTTATGCTTTATTCCATTGTTCTTTAAGCAAAGCTACTGCTGCTGGTACGGTAGTCTTTTTATCTCCTTGACTTCCGCATTCAAAGCTTACATAATTGTCATAACCGATTAGTTTTAAACCTTTAAATCCGTTAATGTAATTGTCAGCTTCGCCATCTTCTCCAGGCATACTTCTACGCTTTCTGCTTGCCACATGTACGTGTGAAAGCTTATCACCTCCAGAGATAAAAGCTCCCATATCGCAAGGTTCTTCAAATGTCATATGCCAGAAGTCGCCCATGCATGTAACTCCTTTGCTATTGATATCTCTACAAATAGATGCCGCATCTCCTACTTGACGTAAATAAAATGCTTCTTGCCTGTTGAGTGGCTCAAGAATTACTGTGGTGTTGTTTTGTACAGCATACTCTCCAAGCTCGGCAAGTTCATCACACAAGAATTTCCGTGTATCCATGCTATGAGGGAGTGCAGGTTTTTGTCCGTTGAATCCCGGAACAAGAATAACTCCTACAGAACCTAACTCTCCGGCTGCAGCAAGAATCTCTTTCATGGTGTCTTTACACTCTTTTCTTACAGCTGGATCTTCTGATAGAAGAAAGCCTTTGAATCCGGCACAAATTGCACTCACTTTTATGTTTCTGTTTTGAAGTGCTTTTTGTATTTCTGTTACTCTGCCTGGCAGTCCTCCGCCCCATGGCTCAAGTCCAACTACTCCTAGATTTTCCATATAATCTAGTTTCTCATTGAGTGATTCTCCTGGCGCAATTCCTTCTTGAAAAGATATCTTCAGAACTCCGTTGTTGTTTGTACTTTTCTTTTGTTTATTTTGCGGTGAAAAGATTGTGTTCACATCTGCCGCATGCGCAAAAGTTCCAGCAGCTAAGGCTGTTGATGCCAAAGTTGCTTTTAAAAAGTTGCGTCTGTTTATTTCCATGATAATGTATTTTGAATTTAGGTTAATCAATGCATGTGTCACAAAACTAATAAAAAAACGATCAGAATTAGTCGATAACTAATTGATCTGATCGTTTTTTAACATGATTGATTATTTATTTTGCAGAGCCTGGTACAGGTATTACATATGTGCTTTCTGGCATTTTTGTCGCTAAACTTAAATCGGTAGGTAGTAAGTTTTGGTCTGCTGCGCTCATTGCATCCCAAGTAACTTCGCTACCTGTGTATGCTGATACGCGTCCCATTACCGCACAAAGAGTAGAAATTGCTGTATCTTCTGCTTCTGAGAATGGTTCGTTTTTGCGAATATGAGTAATCCAGTCTACATGTTCCAATACATAAGGGTCATTTTGTTTAAACTCCTTATCTTGTTGTTCGAAGTCGTATTTCCAGACAACATTGCCTTGAAGATCTTTGATTTCAAATGTTTTGCTATCCCAAGTTCCAAGTGTGCCTTGAATAAACTCGCTAACATTATTAACGCAACCGTCTATCTGTCTACACATACTGTGCATATGTACTCCTCCCGGATATACAAAGTCGGTGCTGAAGTTATCGTATTGATTTCCGGTAATGCGGCGTTGACGAGAACCAAAAGCGACTGCACTTGAAGGTTTTTGACCTGTGAACCAATTGTAAACGTCAATGTTGTGAACGTGCTGTTCAACGATGTGGTCACCCGATAACCAAGTCCAGTTAACCCAATCTTTGATCATCCACTCTACATCCGTCCAATTCTTTTCGCGGTTTCGATACCAAAGCATACTTTGATTCCAATATACAACACCGCCGGTAATCTCACCAATCAATCCCTCTTGCACTTTCTGGTACGAGGCAACATAGCAGCGTTGATGGTGGCGTTGCGTACCTGTTATAACGCAAAGTCCTTTAGCAACGGCTTGTTTGGATGATGCAACAACTTGTCTGTAACCTGCTGCGTCTGCTGCTACTGGTTTCTCAAGAAATGAGTGTTTGTTTTTTTCGACAGCGTATTTAAATTGTTCAGGTCTAAATACAGGAGGAGTACAAATCAAAACAACATCTACACCCGAATCAATAACTTTCTGATATGCATCGAAGCCAACAAAACAGTTTTCGGCTGGAATATCAATGTTTCTTTTTTCTTTTAGAGTGTTGCGAAGTCCGTCTACACGCTCTTGAAATACATCTGCAAGCGCCGTAATTGTAACATTGTCAGCTGCGTCTAAGAAGTTAAAAGCAGCACCCGAGCCTCGACCTCCACAACCAATTATACCTGCTTTTAGTGGCTTTCCGTCTATAGCTTTGTCTGTTAAGTAAGGAATGTATATCTCAGACTGAGGACGAAGAGGGGTATAGGCAGGCTTGTTTTCTTCCTGACTACTACAAGATGATAAAATAGTAGCAGCACCTGTGCTTGTTCCTATTGCACCTAAGGCACTTGCCATTGCTCCACTTTTAAGGAAGCTTCTTCTGCTAAGACCGTTTTTAGTTTCCATGATACTATTAGGTTTAGAAGTTTATAAAAAAGAATTAATTATTTGCAAGAGTATTATAGTTATCGGCATCACATACGACGCGAAAACCAATACCTTTAATGTCAGAGTACCACCATATACTTTTAGGTTGTTGTGGATCCGTTTTTAACCATTTAGTGTGGTCTGTTTTCCCGCGTGCAGCGCATCTTACATTTTCTGGATCTGTATTGTACAATCCTCCTCGTACAACATATTCATCTCCTTGGGAAGGACCCTTCGGATTTGTTACGTCAGACGGAGATTCTGCATATGCAGATGGAGTGTACTTATCAGAACAATATTCCATAACATTGCCGAGCATGTTTTTTAACCCAAACGGATTTGCTGCTACAGTTTCAGGCAATTGAGTTCGGTTGTTGCTATTCTTTGTGTAAATAACATATTTATCAATCGAGTCAGTTTTTGCTTTAAATATTTTGCGAAAAAAACCTTTGTCAGAAAAGTCGCTTGCTGTTCCTGCGAAAAAGTATGGAGATGAAGTCCCTCCGCGAGCTGCATATTCCCATTCTGCTTCAGTTGGAAGACGATATTGCTTGCCTGTTTTTTTAGAAAGCCATTGACAGAAAGTTTGTGCGGCATAATGAGTCATTGTAATTGCTGGGCGTTCGCCTGCCCCCCAACCTTGATCAGGGAATCCAAAAGGAGGAGTTGGTCCTGAGATTGCATCTACTTCCGGATTACTATTATTCGCATAAACAGTTTCTGGACTAATGCGTCCTTCAGACATTGTTTCTGAGTAAAAAGCCCAATACATATCCCAGGTAACTTCTAATTCTGCCATATAGAAAGGACTCAGTGTGACGTTTCTGATTGGACTTTCATCTTCATTGCGAAAAGCTTCATTTTCTGGACTTCCCATTTGAAAAGTACCACCGGGAATGGCTTTCATGTTGAAAGCGACTGAAGTGCCAGGTATTTGTTCCTTGAAGTTTTGAAACTCTTTTAGAGTTGTAGCTTCTGTATAAAGTTCACCTGTAGAAATATTTGTATTGGGGAGGCCTTTCATTTTTTCATGCTTGAAATTAGGATTGTAATGCCCTACATTAAGGTGACAACTGATACATTGTAAGTCTAGCTTTTGCTCATTTTCGTCATAATATAAATGGGCTGTGACACCATCATTAGATAGGCCTTCTGGAAATAAGTTTGAATGGCAATTTTTGCATGACTTGTTTGGGATCATTTTTACAGCATATTCCAGTTGAGATTTGCTTTCCCAGTCAAAATCTGCACTGTCCTTTGTAAGTTTACCCCACACGTCTTTCATACCTGTAGAAACTTTAGCTTGATAATGTTCTATAGTTCCTCCCGGTGGAAGATGGCAGTCAATACAATTTACTTTCATGCCACTACGATTGTTGACATGGCTTGATAATTTCCAACTGTCATGTGCATGAGGATGTACATGGCACATCTCACATGATTCGTTTGTTGAGAAGTAATGCGAAACATAAAAAGAGCTGATCGTAATAACAGCACCAATTATGATTCCAAGGATAACAAAAAAGGATTTTCGTCTAAAAAACTTCTTTTTTTGTGAATGCTTTCCTCTGGTGTCTTTCATGCTTTGGTGGTATTTTTATTGTTATTCTCGTTTGTAAATGTATACATGATCTGTCAAAAATAACACTTAATATTATATTTATTTAAGCTGTGGCTGTTTTTTTTGAGTAAAAAATATTTATTTGCTTTATTCTGTTTCTAATCTTATCCATTTAATGTTTAACGGGGTTTTGCGATTTAAGATTTTGATATTGTATGAATTGTTTAATTTGATATTCCGATTGTAGCTTTGTTATTGAATAATATTGATTTATTTTCTTTGTAAAATAGTGTATATTTGTTTTGTTAATAACCATATATTAAATATCATGAAGAAGGCGAGTTTTCTTTTGATTCTATTATTTATTATTTCATCTGGATTAAAAGCCCAGATAGTACATATATCAACGTCAGAAACAGACTTGGTATATAAGGTCGGTCAGAACGGTCGAGTTTATCAATCTTATTTAGGCCCAAAGCTAAAGAATGCTCAGGATTTCGAGTATTTGGGTTTTGATGGAGAGGCATATATAACTCATGGATTGGAAGATTATTTCGAACCGGCTATTCGAGTTTTGCATAATGATGGAAACCCATCGTTAATGCTTAAGTATATAAGTCACAAGGTAGAACAGAAGCCAAACAGAGTGGTACGTACGACTATTCTTCTTGCAGATGATAAATACCCTTTTGAGGTGAAATTGATTTTTGATGCTTTCGAAAAGGAGAATGTGATAAAGGCTCATACAGAAATAAAGCATTCAGAAAAGAAGCCTGTAACAATTTATAATTATGCTTCGTCTATGTTTCATTTAAAACGAGATAAATACTTCTTGACTGAATTTACTGGAGATTGGGCACATGAGGTAAATATGAGTGAGACTGAGTTGAATTTTGGGAAGAAGCAGGTTGACTCTAAATTAGGATCAAGAGCGAATATGTTTTGTTCTCCGTTTTTCATTGTTGCTTTGGATGAGAAAATGTCGGAGGATCAAGGAGAGGTCTTTTTAGGGACATTGGCTTGGACGGGCAATTATCGTTTTACTTTTGAGGTTGACAATTTGAATAACCTTCGTATTATTTCAGGAATCAATCCATATGCATCAGAATATCTGCTACCAAGCAATGAGGTTTTTGTTACGCCAGAGTTTATTTTTACATATAGTAATAATGGAGCAGGTGCTGCTAGTCAAAACTTACATAGATGGGCCTTGAATCATCAAGTAAAAGATGGGGATAAAGGTCGGTTGACATTATTAAATAACTGGGAAGCAACTTATTTTGATTTTAATGAAGATAAACTTATAGACCTCTTTGATGATGCCAATAAATTAGGTGTTGATATGTTTTTACTTGATGATGGCTGGTTTGGTAATAAATACCCACGAAGTAGTGATCATCAAGGATTAGGAGATTGGGAGGAAACAGTTACTAAATTACCTAATGGTATAGGTCGATTGACCCAAGCTGCAACAGAAAAAGGTATTAAGTTCGGATTGTGGATTGAGCCGGAAATGGTGAATCCAAAAAGTGAGTTATACGAAAAGCACAAAGACTGGGTGATTCATTTACCTAATAGAGATGAATACTATTTTAGAAATCAAATGGTGTTAGATCTTGCAAATCCGAAAGTTCAAGATTATGTTTTTGGAATTGTTGATGATTTAATGACAAAATATCCTCAAATCGCTTATTTTAAGTGGGATTGTAATAGTCCGATTACAAATGTTTATTCAGTATATTTAAAAGATAAACAATCGAATCTTTACGTGGACCATGTGCGTGGACTTTATAATATTCTTGAACGTGTAAAAGCGAAATATCCAGATTTACCAATGATGCTTTGTTCCGGTGGAGGAGGCCGTTCTGATTATAAGGCATTAGAGTATTTTACAGAATTCTGGCCAAGTGATAATACTGATGGACTTGAGCGTATTTTTATTCAATGGGGATATTCTTATTTCTTTCCTGCTAAAACAATGTCAGCCCACGTAACATCATGGGGTAAGCAGCCTCTTAAATTTAGAGTCGATGTTGCAATGATGGGTAAGCTTGGGTTTGATATTAGGGTCGATGAGATGAATCAGGCAGAGCTACAATATTCAAAACAAGCTGTTCTTAATTATAAGCGTTTAAGTTCAGTTATTTTAGATGGTGATCAATACCGCTTGGTATCACCTTATAAAAAGCAACATGCAGTTTTGTCGTATGTGGATAATTCAAAGAACAAATGTGTGTTATTTGCTTTTGACTTGAATCCTCGTTACGGAGAGATTAATAGGCCTGTTAGGTTGAAAGGTTTAGATGAAAATAAACAATATCAAATATCAGAGATTAATCTAATGGATGGGCAAAAGTCCAATCTAAGTTTTGATGGCAAGACTTATTCGGGGGATTATTTGATGAAAGTTGGATTGCCAATCTTGTCAGGAAAGTCTTTAAATAGTAGAGTTATTGAAATTTCTGCTATATAATATTCTCTATATTAAAAAGGAAGTTTGAATAGGCAAAATAGATTAGAATCTCAAAAGTAAAGCGAAATGCATTTGTGGTTGCTATTTATAAGAGAGATTTCAGACTTCCTTTTTTATATAATTATGATTGATGTGTTTTAGTTAATATGCTTGTATATAGTGTTTTATAGTTTTGTTTTTGATGTTTGTGTTGGTGCAATGTGTTGGCTAGTAGCTGTTTGTGTTGTTTTCGAGAAAATGTTGCTCAAAAAAGTACTAGAGGTTTTTTGATGTCTGCGGGCTTTATTTTTCGTAATGTGTTGAAAATTAGATGTGTTTCAGACGTGTTCAATCCCCTTATATTGTAAGAAAAAAGAAGAGTTCAGTGTAACGCGATTTGGAGATGTCTCTACTGTGTGGCTTGTGGTATTGTTATCTATCCCGTTTTTCCAACGAGCATCATTTGTTAAGGATATCGATACTTAGATTCTTTAATCGTTTGTGCTTTCTCCTCAAGCTCTAATAAATTATATCTCCACCTTTTGATTACACAGAATACTTACGTCGAAGC
>JBOFPV010000037.1:0-13480 GCA_051660585.1 Tannerellaceae bacterium | reverse complement strand
GAAAAATTCTAGTATCAGAGACTCTAAATCCAAAAGATGGCTCACTCTGATCATCGTATCCTTTACGATGCTCATGGGCTATTTTGTAGCCGATGTGATGTCTCCTCTCAAAAGCATGATCGAAACACAGCTATCATGGAACAGCGAAGAATACGGACTCTTCTCTAGTGCCTACGGCTGGCTCAACTTCTTCTTCGGTATGCTTATCTTAGGAGGTATCGCACTCGACAAATTCGGAATCAGACTCACAGGTACAGCATCAGCCATATTAATGGTAATCGGTGCAATTATAAAGTATACGGCAATAAGCCATCTGCATCATGGCGACAGCCTTCTTTTCGGAATCGACTCGCAAGTACTCATTGCCGGAATTGGTTACGCCATCTTCTGTGTAGGTGTTGAAACATTCGGGATCACCGCCTCTAAGGTTGTGGTAAAGTGGTTTCAAGGAAAAGAACTTGCCTTGGCACTTGCATTGCAAATAGCAGTAGCACGTATCGGAACCATGCTTGCACTCAGCGCCTCTGTTCCCGTTGCTAAAGCCTTCGGAACCGTAACAGCTCCACTTTCCGTAGCAGTAATTACGCTATTGGCCGGGCTCGTTATGTTCCTCTACTACTGCGTACTCGACAAGCAATTTGACAAAGCCGAAGCACTTGCCAACAACGATGAAGAAGAATCGTTCAAACTATCCGATCTCGTGACACTAGCAAATAATAAGATGTTTTGGCTTATTTGCTTCCTTTGTCTCACATTTTATTCGGCCGTATTCCCATTCCTGAAATACGCTACAGACTTGATGGTTCAGAAGTTTGGAGTAAGTGAAGACTTTGCCGGCATGATTCCAAGTCTACTACCCTTCTCTACCCTATTCTTCACACCCATCTTCGGTACATTCATCGACCGCAAAGGAAAGGCTGCAACTATCATGATCATTGGTTCCGTACTACTTCTCGGTATTCACCTGCTATTCTCTATCCCGGCACTCGACAGCAGTATTATTGCAATCATCTTGATGATCGGTATGGGATTATCCTTCTCACTAGTACCGTCGGCAATGTGGCCATCATTGGCAAAGATCACACCACAAAGACAGCTAGGTAGTGCATACGCTATTATCTTCTGGATTCAAAACGGAGGTCTTACACTTGTACCATATTATATCGGATACCTACTGCGCAACTATTGCGAATCGGAAGTAAATGGACATATCGTATACGATTACACCTACCCGATGCAAACATTCTCGCTAATCGCAGCATTTGCAGTAGTAATCGCATTTGCACTTAAGTTGGAAGACAAGCGCAAGCATTACGGACTCGAAGAGCCCAACTATAAACCAGATTGAGGCAATCACAATCTAACTAAATAACAAACCCTCTAAATGACATCCACCGAAGCTACATATACTTCAATCGATAATCATTTAGAGGGTTTCTTTTATTTAATCAAGACGATCTTAATCCCTATTCTTCTTGCCCATTTCATCCAAAGCACTTCCGGCCTGATCAATTAGATTCTTAGCACCATCAAGAACAGACTTCGCACCCGATTTAAGCTTCAAGCCCATGTAAGTACCTTTCAACTTAGCCACTTCTCTTATTTCCTCTTTCGAAAGCTCCTTCTTGTACTTCTCGTAGTACTTATTACTATAAAGCTCAAACTTCTTATCCGCCTTTTGCCAATCTTTCTCGTTGTAGTCGTCACAATTCTCCTTTACGTTTTCCACAAACTTATCAAAAGACTCCACATAATCCTGTCCTGAATTGATGCAAGCCGCTAAACTAAGAAACAACGACAACACAAACATTCTTAATAATACCTTCATACTATTCTCTCGTTAGATTTAATTTGACTTTTAAAATATCTGCAAATATACCAAGAATATCGCATCGAAACTATCATCGCAGAAGTTTAGCATATATAAACAAAAACACCATTCTCGTGTTGTATAAACAGAAACAAATTAAATCAAAATTCTATGTTCAACGAAACTCACATCCATCCCATGTTCGTGCACTTTCCTATTGCACTAGGCATGTTTGGCTACTTGATCTTCTGCATCACTGTATTCTTCAAACAACACAGCGACTGCTTCAAGTTCTTCAGTTTTCTCATCATGCTCTTTGCTACAATAGCAGCCATCTGCACGGCAATCACAGGCTCCTACTTTACGTTCCATCTCTCCGGAGAGCCCAATACGATTGAAAACATACACTCCAATCTAGCTGGAGTTACCGTTACACTCTTCTCGATCGGAAGTGTCGCACAGCTCTACTCCAAGATCTTCAAAAAAGACTTTCTATATTATAAGTGGGCTGTATTTGCAATTTACACAGCAGCTTTCATTGCCGTAATGATAACAGGCTACTATGGCGGAAGCATCGTATACGACTACTTGATCAACAAAAGTTTGGTAGGACAATAAGTCAGAGCAGCATCTTTCCTAAATAATGGTTATCTTTGTGTATAAAACAAAGAAAAATGGAACTAATCATTGAAGACAGAGTAAAAAAAGCCGTCGACTTATTCAACGACGGATACAATTGCGCTCAATCCGTATTTCTCGCATATTCAGACCTTTACAACATCGATCCCGAACTAGCCAAATCTCTTTCGGTATCATTTGGAGGCGGACTAGGCAGAATGCGCGAAGTATGCGGAGCCATCAGTGGCATGTCAATGCTAATCGGACTAGCATATCCCGTAACCGACACAATGGATATGGACGCTCGCACCGAAAACTATGCACAAGTGCAAAAAGCATCCGCAATATTCAAAGAAAAGCACCAATCCATTATTTGCAAGGAACTGCTCAAAACATTGAAGCCGAGCAACAACCCCACTCCATCAGAACGCACAGCAACCTACTACTCCAACCGCCCATGCGGACGCTTTGTAGAAGACGCTGCTCGCATCTTTGGAAACATCCTGAAAGAAAAAGAATAACATAGATCTTACTTTTCTAAAAACGAAAGAGCCGCCGGGAACGCACAACACACTCCCGACGGCTTTCTGTATCATACGAAGAGATCAGTCCCTAGAATCCTATACTCCGTCAACAAAAGTCTCGACAAAGTCAGTAATTTTGGTCGCAATACGCTCCGTTACACTTTTGCGATTCTTTAGAGCCGGGCGATAGCGCATCACCTTCACAATATCATCGCGCAGAGGCTCCTTATCCGTATAGATGCAATCCTTAATCAGCATCTCAGTCATCTTATCATCCAACTGCTCCTCTTCACACATCACGTAAAACGTATACACACGCTCCTTTTTCATAAAGCGGTCAAACTCCTCCGGAATATCCTCCGCATCCTCAATCTCAGGCAAATTCTCACGGATAAACTTCTCGATCAACTCACGTTTGCTTCGCAACTCCTTATCACCCGCCATCATATCCAAGATTGCCTTCTTCTGCTTCTCGGCATCCGCCCCACTACTCTCGTGCAGTTTGGCAAGCAACTTCAAGATATACGCCACATTGATCTCATCACGATGAATCAGCTCCAGCTCAAAGTTCAAATCATTCAAGATTGAAGTCTTATCATCACCATTGCCACGCTTCACCTTATCATACAAATCGAGATACTTGCTCTTATAATTATCAAATAGCAACTCCGACATCTGCAAATCATCGTGTGTAAACTCCGAAAACGTCTTCAACACATTACGCAAACGCAGCAACTCCCTAAAAGCCTTTACGAAAGCAAACTCATGCTCCTCATCCTGAAGCATTGAAACGCTATCCACCGTAGGAGCCCACTCCTGCATACGAGCAAAAGCCTCGTCAAACAAGCGCACATACACCTCGTAGGGCTGCATGATAATCTCATCCTTGGACGTAAGCGACGAAAACAACTCAATCGCCTCATCGGTAGCCTTTTTCAAGTTGCGGAAACACACAATATTCCCCTGCGACTTCTGCTCGTTCAAGATTCTGTTCGTACGCGAATACGCCTGCAACAAACCATGATACTTCAAGTTCTTATCCACATACAATGTATTCAAAAACTTCGAGTCAAAACCCGTCAGGAACATATTCACCACCAACAAAATATCAACCTGCTGATTCTTTACCTTCTTGGCAATATCGTTATAATACTTGTAGAAAGAGTCCGTATCACGCGTAGTAAAATTCGAGCCAAACATCCGGTTATAGTCATCGATAAACTCCTCTAGCGCATCACGCGAATGCTGCGTATTGTACGTCGGCTCCGACGAAGCCTCCTCATCGTCTAGTTCGTCGATAAAACCCACCGCATCCTTATCCTCCTCATTCGCCTGATATGAGAAAATGGTAGCCACCTTCAAGTCATGCGCCCCCGCATTGTATCGTTCACGCAGCAACTTATAATACTCGATCAACTGCGGCACACCCGCCACACAAAAGATCGCCGTATACTTCTTATTGTGCGTCTTCTTATCATGATTGGCAATAATATAATCCACAATATTAGCAAGCCGCTCGGGCGCATTCATCACCTCCGGTCTGTCGATATCCTCCACCTCGATATCCACAATATTCTCCTTACGCTTAAACGTGCGAATATACTCCACGCTAAACTTCAACACATTCTCATCCCTGATTGCATCCGTAATCACATAACTGTGCAGCACATCGCCAAACAACATCTTTGTAGTACGCTTTCCAAACTCATTGGTCCCCGCATTCTGCTCCATAATCGGCGTACCCGTAAAGCCAAACAACTGGCTCTTCTCAAAAAACTTCTTGATCGCATCATGCGTTTTACCAAATTGGCTACGGTGGCATTCATCAAAAATAAACACCACACGCTCGTTGCGCAAGTGCTCAATCCCCTTTGTATAATGCTCCTTGATAATGGCAGTATTCAACTTCTGTATCGTAGTCACGATCAACTTCTGATCGCCGGCAAGCTGATCTACCAGCGTACGCGTATTCGTAGTACCGTCTACGCTACCACTGCAAAAACTATTAAACTCCTTTGTAGTCTGATAATCCAAATCCTTACGGTCTACCACAAACACCACCTTATGCACCTTCGGAATCTCCTTCAATATCTGCGCCGCCTTAAACGACGTCAACGTCTTACCCGACCCCGTTGTATGCCATATATAGCCCGGCTTATGCGTACGCAACACCCGCTCCACGATAGCCTCCACCGCATAATACTGATACGGGCGCAACACCATCAGCAACTTACTCGTTTCATTCAGCACCGTATAGCGCGTAATCATCTTAGCCAGGTGACACTTCTCCAGAAACACATCCGCAAACTCCTGCAATCCCGTAATCGGCTTATTCTGCTCGTTGCTCCAATAAAACGTCTGCTCAAACGAACGCCCCTGTACCGGGTTATTCGCATAATACTTCGTATTCACCCCGTTACTAATCACAAACAACTGGATAAAGTGGAACAACCCCTGCCCCGCACCATACGAATGACGCTCATACCGATTCGTCTGATTAAACGCCTCCTTCAGCTCCAGCCCCCTACGCTTGAGTTCGATCTGCACCAGCGGAAGCCCATTGATCAAAACCGTCACATCATACCTGTTCTTAAAGCGACCTTCCATGGTAACCTGTTGCGTCACCTGAAACTCATTCTTGCACCAATGCGTCGTATTGAGCAACTCCAGCGTAGTACGCTCGCCATTATCCCGCGTATAAGCCACACGATCGCGCAGCACCTTTGCACGCTCAAAAATACTCCCCTTATTAATCCCGTTCAGCACCTGAGCAAACTCCTGCTCCGATAGCTTTCTTTCGTTATGTTTCTCAAGTTGCAGGCGCAAGTTAGCCAGCAAATCCCTTTCATCTGCTATCTCCACCTTTTCGTATCCCAGCTGCATCAGCTGCCCCACGAGATTGTTCTCCAGTATTTGTTCCGGTTGTGCGTTCATTACAAATTTCTCAACAGGTTTTCAATTTTAGTAATCCATTGGTCAAAACGAGGACAACGTTCTCTAATCCTCTCAAGCCCGATCATTTCTAAGATGATTTCACCATCTGCTACTTTATCATAATTAAAAAACTTTGCGAGGCGTTTCGATGGAGCTGTATCCCTTCCTCCATTTATATCCTCCGGAGCAAGAGAGCCTACAATTGCTCGTAACTCATTTATAGCCTTTTCATCCTCTACCACCAAGTCGAAGCCATCCATGGAAGCAAACATCAAAGCCTCCATTTCATACTTTTGAATATACGGATATACATCTCCGTACTTCGACAATACAGCTTGAGTCTCCTGTTCTATAGCATCTATTCGGGATGCATCGTCGGTGTAACCAGGGAAATCCACCGGAAGTCGAAAGAGATCTAGAAAAGTAGTAATAATGACATCTCCCTGAGCCATAACTCGTTTTACATCATTCTCAAGATATTGAAAACTTACATTTCCACCTTTCTTGTTTAGCTTCGCATTTGTAACAATCTTTTGCGCGTTCATCACATTCGTAAAGCCCAAACTATACAGATGAGGTATAACTAATTTATTTATCAGGATAGCCTCTGTATCACCTTCAACCAAAAACACAAGTCTTTTCATGATCATTTTGATAAAGGTTGGCCGTCAATTACATTCTTCTCCCACAATTCACCAAGGCTATAATCCTCAAGCCATGATCTCAAGCGCTCCGAATCGAGTCGTTTAAACACCGAATCACCTCCTACTCGATCGACAGTGAGAATATCTTCCGGTTCAAAATTATCCACAAGATTTACCGACTGCGTAGAAACAATAAGCTGCGACTTGGCTGATGCCTTTCGCATGAGAGCTGCCAACTTGGATATAGCAAACGGGTGCAAACCCAACTCAGGCTCATCGATAATGATAATACGTGGAGGATCCGGTTGCAGAAGCAGCGTGGCAAGAGCGATAAAGCGCAATGTACCATCCGAAAGATGCCCGGCATTGAAATATGAATCAATCATTCCTTTTTCTCGCCATCTCAGCTCAATCATATCCTCGTTGAGACGAGAAGGCTCCAACAGGAAGCCATCAAAAAAAGGAGCAATTGAAGCAATCGTCATTTCTATTATTTTAAACTGACGCGGATGCTTCTGCTGCAAGAAATAAAGATAAGCAGCAAGATTAGAGCCATCACTCTTCAGCTTTCGGTTATCTTCGACATTACACTTCTTTTTCATCGGAGACAAGTCTCCTGTATCATGAAAGTGAAACACCTCAAACTCCTTGAGCCAATCGTTTACATAATAAGCCTGCCCTCGAGCGGTATTCTTAAAACCCGACTCCAATACATTCATATCAAAAGTTTGATAATGCCAATCACCTCGCTTAAAAGCCGTTCGTGTTTTCTCTATCAGCAATGTATCACCACGCTCTGCCAGATCTATGATGAAACGATTGTATGGGTTAGCTTCATTATCTCCAAAGTAGAAATCTATATAAATCTCTTGCGTCTCTTTACGACCACGATGCAAAAAAGCATCAGCACCACCTTTACGAGCCACATAAGTTTGAAGATTCTGTTCATACAGATTCCTTACCAGTGAAAACAAAGAAATAAAATTGCTTTTGCCCACACCATTACCACCAATCAAAACATTGACCGGAGCAAGTTCCACAACCTGTTCACGAATCGATTTGTATCCTTTAATATCTAGTCTGGTAATCATTTGCTCTAAATTTTCTCAAAGTTAATCCTTTTTGCGACTTTTCTTCATTCAACCCATTCATAACAGCCGCGTAAACTTCATTTTAACCAAAGACTAATTGGGTTATGTATGTACAAATTATGTCTTTTCTTCAACATTCTCCAATTTAAATCGAGAAAGATCTATTTTTAATTTCGAGCCAAGCATAACTTTATTAAGTTCACATACGATCAACTCGATGCTCTCCAACACCTGAGTATTATTACTTGGATCCCTTAGAGACTTGGTAGTAAAATTCATATCAAATATTTCATTATCTTGAGCTCTGATTTCGAGTCTTTCTACTTCTGATTTACCAGTTACATTATTTTCAATTGCTAGTAGTGGATCATATCTCTCGATAACGACGCTAAACTTCCCACTATTCCCAAGATACCAACAAGCACCTATCAAGACAAAAAACTCATGCTTACAAGATCTTTCTACAACTGAAGTATAGAACAACTCAAATTTTATCGAGAATTGATTTAAGAGATCCAATACTTTTACAAAAGCATTCTGAGCCTTTACTCTCAAGCCCTCTATAACTGAACGTTTATTTCGTTCTCTTGGGTCAAGAGCAATGTATTCTTGAGATACGATCATATGTTCTTCCTTTCTGCGCAAAATTGACGCTATAGATCGAAGCGATGATTCATTCAATTTAGCCTCTGCTTGTTGATGCTCAATTATGAGATCTGCAACAATATCCATCACATTCGGATAATCCATCAAATCAGCATCAAACAGACCGAGTATAAACTCTTTATACTTATCCTTGAGCGAATAGTGAAACGGTTGGTGAGAAGAAAACTTCGAGATATACCCCTTGAAGTCAGTCTCTTTACCGTAGAAATGATGAAATATCGAATGTATGTTCTCAAAATCACATACCAATAAGATTTTGTCAAACGAAAACTTATTTTCGCCCTGAGTAGCATCCCATTCATTTGTACCCACCAAGTTACGATCTATATGAGCTGATAGAATATTCAGAATGCGAAAGATATGAGCCGGATCTATCCTATCCAAGTCCTCTATAATCAGAACAACATCTTTTTCCTCTTTTTCTTTAATCTGCTTATTAATATTGCAAATAAGTTGAGATATCGCATCAAATTCATAAATAGAACCCTTAGCATTCTCAAAAGAATTGAGATAAGCTTCAAGAATATGAGTCTGATCCTGTTCCTTTATCTTATTCTTGTAATCCTCAAACAGCTTTATATTCTTGAGAAGTATTTTAAACGGACCTTTCAGCATCTCTATAGATAATCCACCAATATTCACATTAGGAATCATTTCTAATAAATCACCTAAAATATCAACTTTATGACTCATTAGATAGCTAACAAATAAAGCCGACTTATTTATCGTGCTTTCTTCAAGTTCGATATATGAAAGCATTTGCACTAGCAAGTCGCGTTTGATATATTCAAAGATATCCTTATTATCTGCCACCTGATAGTTGATCGGATAAATAGTAAAGAACTTATACTTCTTCTCATTTTGTTCCATAAACTCATTCAAGAAAGTACTCTTTCCATCTCCAAATTTAGCCGACAAAATAGCACGACTCGAAGCTGCCAGATATTCTTGAAAACCAGACAACTCATTATCAATCTTAATATAATGATCGGGGAATCCCATACAAATCAATTCGATTTATGTTATACAAAGAGACGTTGCATAAGACCCTTCTTCCAGTTCTTAGCTTTCTCCAATTCAGCTTGTGACTGTTCAATCTTTTCATCTAATGCAGACAAGAATCCCGCTATTTTTTCCTGCTCTTCAATGCATGGATAATTTATTATTAATTTCTGTAGATTAGTTTTTGAAATTCCTAGAACTGAAATTCCTTGCGCAAAACTTTGTATTTGAGTTCTAATAAAGTTAGATTGAAACAGAAACGCATTATAACCTTTCGCAAATTTTATCAATGGTCTAAAATGTACAGTATGAAGACCAGCAACAACTTTAGAATGTCCTATATCTATAATTTCAATCATTTTCCCAATATCATTATAATCTTCTGACGCATCTGCTATAATTATATCTAACTCCTTACAAAGCGAATTTGCATCCTTTATCAAAGATGTCTCAGATTCGTTTATAAAGGGAACTTTCTCTTTTTCTATAGAAAATAAATGATTAAACTTTGTGTGAATATCGCCATAATGTATATTGTATATAACTCCTATTTCATAATTCAACTTATCTCTAGAAAGAGAGTTTGTAGAGATAAAGGCTCCTATATCGCCGAGTTTTTTTTGTTGCCAGGCGGGGAATGGGGTTCCGTTTGAGGATTTGAAGCGGATTTCTTGGTTGAAGATTCGCTGCATCATTCCCTTTTTGTACTTTTCTTGCAGTACGACCATTTTCTCCAATTGCTCAATCTTCTGGTCTACTGTCCCCAAGAATGACGCAATCTTCCCTTGCTCAACAAATGAAGAAACCTTAAGATTAAAGTTAGATATAGACTCTTGAGAAAGAGTTGGAATTGTGCCTCCTACGATTGTTGTTTCTATTTGTTTTTGAATAGTAGGTAGACATATCATTTGTGCAAGAATATAAGAATTTATATGCTTCGATTTAATAACTACTAGTTGAGGATTTATTGTTGCTATCCAAGGTAGTCTTTTTATAATAGCCGCTTTACCATATGATGAACCTGTTTTTACAAGAATTATATCATTCTCTTCTATTTGAATTTCCGGCGACTCATTATATTTACCTAAGCTCAAATAGACCAACTTATTATAAGTCACTTTGTTATCTATGATATTACTTGGACTTAAAGTGATTGCGCCATTGAGTTTACTAGCTACAATATCGTTTGTAGTATAGCCTCTAAAACCTATTCTACCCTTAATTTCAGCAACTTCACCGAGCTTCTTTTCTTCCCATTCCCCTTCGAAGCCGGGGAAGCGTAGTTCGGGAATGTTTGTTTTTGTTTTTTTCATCCGTCTAAAAGGTTTATAGGTTAAACGGATTTTCAATGCCTAGCTCTTTGCAAAATGCATCGATCGTTGCATCGGTTTGTGCTGAGTCTGCCGCTAGTGCACGGTACTCCTTCGCTATAGTTTCAATATCGATGCGTTCTTCTTCCTCAAAGGTGTCTACATAACGTGGAATGTTGAGGTTGTAGTCGTTTTCGGCCACTTCTTCAAGCGAGGCAACATGACAAAGCTTTGCCACCTCTTCACGTTTGGCATATAGCTCTACAATGTGTTCTACGTCGCTATCACGTAGCACGTTTTGCGTCTTCTGCTTTTCGTAGAAGTCGTCGCCACTGGCATCTACAAAGAGAATGTTATCGTCTTTCTTTCGGCACTTTTTAATCACCAAAATACACGTCGGAATACTCGTACCGTAAAACACATTTGCCGGAAGTCCGATCACCGCATCAATATAGTTCAAATCCTTAATCAGATACTTTCTGATTACTCCTTCGGCTGCACCGCGAAACAATACCCCGTGAGGCAATACACAAGCCATCGTTCCGTTGTCGGCAAGCTGATGTACCATGTGTTGTACAAAAGCAAAATCGGCCTTCGTTTTCGGAGCCAATTTGCCATATTGGCTAAAGCGTTCGTCAGAGGCATTCAGCGGATTGGCTTCACCTTTCCAGTGTGCCGAGAAAGGCGGATTAGCTACAATTGCCTCGAATCGCATATCAAGGTGCTGCGGATTCTCCAACGTATTGTCGTGGCTGATGTGGAAATCACGGTAGTGCACACCGTGCAACAACATATTCATACGCGCAAGGTTGTAGGTAGTACGTGTAAGCTCCTGCCCGTATAGCTCTCTTACATCTGATTCTTTTTTGACACGAAGAAGTAATGAACCTGAGCCACAAGTTGGATCATATGCATTGCGAATTCTGGTTTTACCCAATACTACTATCTTTGCTAGAATCTTCGAAACTTGTTGTGGTGTATAGAACTCACCGGCCGACTTACCTGCATTCGCTGCAAATTTTGAAATCAAGTATTCATACGCATCACCAAGCACGTCAGCTTCAGTATCTTGTAGTTTGAAATCAATATCATCCAGATAGGCCAATATCTGCACCACAATCTCGTTGCGGGCAGCAGCCGTACGTCCTAGTTTACTAGAGTTAAGGTCAATATCTTCAAACAGTGCGTTGAAATCCTCCTCCGAATCCGTACCCATGGTACTTTGCTCAATGTGGTTGAGAATACGTTGTATCTCATCCAAAATATATGAATCTTTTCCTTTTATATCCCCCTTGCCTCGTTTTACAAGTTGTGAAAACAATTCATTTGGAAGCAAAAAATATCCTCTACTTTGGAGAGACTCTTCTCTAATCGCCTCGAGAATCTCACTATCTACAACTTTTATATAGTCCGTGACTTCTTCTCCCTCTAACAATTCATTTGCATAGATCAACTGACGCTCCGATAGGTATTTATAAAATATAAAACCTAAAATATAATCTCGGTAATCGTCGGCACTTACTTTTCCTCTTAGCAGATTGGCAATACCCCAAAGTTTGCTCTCAAGCAACTGCTTATGATCTTCAGACATAAAATAATATCGTTTTACAATAATTTAACCAAGCATAAAAGCCGCTTAACATAATCCTAATAGACGTATTATGCATGCGGCTTTCTATTTTTTTTGCAAAGAAAACAAGAATCTGCAAATAGACAAAATAGAAGGAAAGAATTCATAAGTCTAGTTTAGATAACAATTGCTGTTTTACCTCAAAAAGTCACCACCCTCTTAAAAACGAGTGGTGGCAACTTCCACATTAATCCTTTTAACTAAATCACATCCACAACATGCTAGCTGGGGCTGCGTCGGATTGGGCATTTGCCGGGTGGGTCTTTGGGACAGTGGCCGATGAGGAGTCCGAAGAGGGCCCAGAGGATTTCGAGGATGCTTTTGATCTTCTTCATGGTAATGATTTTTAATGGTAAACAGTGATTTAATAAGCCTCGCGAGCAGCTGCTGAGAGCTGCTTCACGAATTGCTCTTTCATGGATGAAAAGGTTATTCCCTGCTTCACCATCCTTAATCGAGTGAATGGGTTTTGCCACATTCCACCGTTTTCTCGGTTGTCCGTGATGTCTTTACACAGTTGGTCAAACCAGTACTGAGCCGTAACCACTGTGGCCCCGTAGAGCAATTTTGCACCCGCTTGCGCATCCTTTCGCATGTCTTTTCTCAAAATCATTTTACACTTCAAAGCCATAATTCAATTGTTTTTTGTGAATAACCTTTTGTTTTTTGACTACGATGCAAATATCGGAATAGCCCAAAGCACAAATGACGTCTTTGTACGTATTTGTACGTATTTGTACGTTTATGGACTTATTTGTACGTATTCTCGGCCATTTTTAAAGTATTCACGAATACACCGAAACGTATTCACGGAGATTTTCAGAAATCTTCGTGGAGAATTTCGGAAAACACCACGAAAACATTTTGCCATGTTCGTGAAAACTATTTCACCTCTTCCCTCTCAGTCTCTTCCCTCCATGCATTGCCCCATTTGTTGGTTATCGAGGCTATACTGCACGCTCGTCGGTTTGCTGATAAAGTTGATCACCTCACTTTTTTCATTTCTCTTGATCCGTGGTTACACATACCGATGCCGTTAGGAAAATCGGTATGTGTATATATATTTATATATATAGGGAATTTTACATATATATGTTTTGCCTGTTTTCAGAGGTACTCAATTTTACGAAAAGCTAATATAGATGCGGGTTATCACCAATATCACGGGTTGTTTTTTCGCCATTTTTTCGGGTAGAATCTTACCATTTTCGGCATGATTCATGCCGTTTTCGGCTCAAATCTTGCCGTTTT
>JBOFPV010000036.1:0-2622 GCA_051660585.1 Tannerellaceae bacterium | reverse complement strand
CAGAATGTTTTTTTCTCTTTTCATTTTTATGCATAAGAAAACCCCGAAAGTTTATTGTCTAACTTTCGGGGTTCACTTCAAATTGAAGATTCAACCCTTTTTTTTGTGCGTCAAAAAACTTTTACCGGACAGCAATAATCTACAGGCAAAGACAGACGGCAAAGATATTTGGCTCGTTGGCGGAGGCGAATTAACAACCATACTACTGCACAGAGACCTAATCGTCGAAATGCAAATCGCCATCGTCCCAACCATCTTAGGCGAAGGCTTGCGGATAATAAATCATTCAGTACGGGGCTGATGTTGCTGACTTATGCTAAAAACTGTCGGAATGATTTTGAGTGATAGTTAGTTGCTTATATGAAAAATAACTGTGGCAAATATAGCGTGTTTTATCCAAAACACGCTATATTTGCCACACCAATAAAGTAAATAAAAATAATATGAACAAGATAATCGCCCAAAATTTGAAAGCTTTCAGAGGTTTCAACCGCTTTACTCAAGAGCAGGTTACAGATTTCCTCGGTTTGAAAAATCGCTCCACTTATTCAAATTATGAATCGGGAGAGCGTGAAGCTCCTTTAGATGTTTTGGAAAAGTGCGCAGACCTTTATGGTTGTGATTTGAGTATGTTCTTTGAGGAGAATGAAGCATCTGCAAAGGAGATGCTCGTTTGTGCTTTCCGTATTGATAATATTGCACCATCGGATATGGAAGAGATCGCATCATTTAAGAATATTGTCAATAATTATATGAAAATTAACTCATTGCTTGCCAAATGAAACGCCTAACTTCCAGCATAGCCGATGGACTAGCAAAGAAATTCAGAGTCGAGAATGGTATAAGCTTAACAGAAGCGATAAACTTGAAGAGTCTATTACGCAAGCTAAATATACTAACCATCTTTAGACCTCTGTCTGATAATTTTCATGGAATGTCGCTGCGGTCTGCGGCAGGATTGAAGTTTATTTTAATTAATACCAACAACCCCAAAGGCAGACAACATTTCACGATTGCTCATGAATTGTATCATCTCTTTTTAGATGAAGACCCTTGTCCGCACGTTTGCCAGCAAAACGAGACCCAAAAGAACGTGCAGGAGGCAAATGCGGATATGTTTGC
This sequence comes from Tannerellaceae bacterium, assembly GCA_051660585.1. Taxonomy (GTDB): domain Bacteria; phylum Bacteroidota; class Bacteroidia; order Bacteroidales; family CAMTPD01; genus UBA12018. The sequence goes on along the minus strand of JBOFPV010000036.1, from coordinate 1,500 downwards.
TGCAGCATTATTGATGCCGGAAGATGGGTTGCGAGAATTTATTACGACCGAAGAGATAAAAGGCTCTCAGCTTCGTTTGAGCACCATTATTAAAATGGAGCAATATTTTACTGTTTCTCGTGCAGCACTTTTGTTCCGTCTGAAGAACTGCAAACTTATCACTGCGTCAGAATATACTGTATTACAGGGTTTCCCCGTGATTGAATCTGCCAAACAATATGGATACGACACAGCGCTGTACCGTTCAGGAAACGAAGGACTGGTTATCGGAGACTTTGGAGAGAAGGCTCGTATGCTTTACGAACAGGAGATAATTTCCGAAGGGCACTATCAAGAACTGCTAAACCTTATCTCTGATGGCAAAAACTAAAATCATTCTCGATGCCGATGTGATAATCCACTTTGCCAAAGGCGATATGCTCAGTACGTTACCTCAGATTTTTGGTGATTATGATTTTGTGGTATTAGATACCGTTTACAGTGAAATTAAGGAACCTCTTAAATTGCAGTTAGACAATCAGGTTCGAATACTCAAAAATATCAGTGTGCTTAAATTTGCTCCAACAGGTGAAGCTATGAAAGAGTTTGCATTGCTTGCCAAGACTTTGGGTCGTGGAGAGAGTGCGTGCATGGTTTATTGCAGATATAATCACGATGTAATCGGCAGCAGCAACCTGAGTGATATAAGGGCATATTGCAAGACTCATGATATAACATATCTAACGACTGTCGATTTTTTATATCACGCGATCCGCAAGAAACTTATATCCATTGAAGATGCAACTTCGTTTATCAAGCAGGTTAAACTAAAAGACAGTAAACTCCCTGATATAGATTTCAATACTTTTGTTAGCTCAGTACAGATTTAATACTATTGCTGTCCGGCAAAAACTTAAAAGCACAATAATTCGTCCAGAATAGTCGATCAATATGTAATTCTGGATTAATATTTTATAAGTAAGCCCCCTTTTAGTCAAATAGTGTTGTTCCAGATGGTAACCCTTGTAATAGATATATGATCGATCCATTGCAATAAAACTTCCGTTTGATAGCTACAGCTCATTAATTATCATATGATTATGCGTTGCTGCTGATGTGAATTCTATCGAATAAGCGGCTGCTTCTGTTGCTTTTAGGACAGTATGTACTTTAATACCAACTATCTTCTTGCTATGCTTAGGGTTACGGTCTACATCTTTTAGAATGTTGGTGAGTTGTAATTTATAATAGCCCATTAAAAATGAGTAATAAAGTGTTAGTGTCCATCTAGCTTCTTCACATAGCGATCATAGTTACCTAACCTAGGTCCTTGATCATTTTCTTGTCAATAAAATTTAATAGCTGACAGTATAGCGGCTGTCCGGTAAAATGTGTATGTTTGCTCATGGTTGAAATATTTGGAGTCGGAAACCATAAAGTAAACCAAAAGGGTTGAATCTAATTGTAGATTCAACCCTTTTTTTTGTGCGTCAAAAAACTTTTACCGGACAGCAATAATAT
>JBOFPV010000035.1:0-23813 GCA_051660585.1 Tannerellaceae bacterium | reverse complement strand
TACTAGTGCCAGATGCAATGTACTCTTCGTAGAGCTGCTTAAAGTAAGCTAAGTTCCAATATACCATACTCTTTGTTTTTTGTGACAAAGGTAAGGAGGAAGAAGCAAGAATAATAGACGGAGTTTACCGAGGGCTTACTATAGGAGAGGGTTTAGAAATTAGCTATTCTACTGTGTGCAATTATCTCCTACATAAATGAGTAGAAGATAGCAAGGCACCAATAAGCAAGGAGTGCTTTCTTCGTACCCACTACTAACCTGGGCAGATTGTAGAATTTCACTGGGGTGAGGTTACTCACTACATTGCAGGAAAAAAGATGCGTTTCTATATGGCTGTATTTACCTTCGTCTATAGTAGAGTGTCTATTGTTTCGATTTCCAACTTAAAGTATGATTTAATTAGCCAATTAGATTATTTCTTGTTATATGGCAAGTAATATCTAGTTGGCTAAGATTATTTTTGCATGTATACATAACAACACTTCGGTAAAAACTAAAATAAAAGCTTGAAAAACAATGAGATATATTAAAAAGCAGTCATAAAAACAATTGGTTAAGTTGCTAATTTTTAGTATGTTTAAAGTATTCAACCCCTTTAAATATTACAATTGAACTCAAGCACCCTTAACCAATATATGGGTATTTGCAAAGATATTCTTTCGAGAAGTAGCACAAAGTTAAACAAAAGATTCCAAGATTTCCTTCTTGAGACATTTTTACTGTACGTTGTAATTCCAGCAAAGATCAATTTTCTTCAACTTGAAAGATATTCCTCTTCTTCGAAACAACGATTCCGACAAAATTTCTCAAAGACGTTTGACTGGGCAGAGTTTAATAGTGAACACTCAAAAGAGATCTTGACTAGTAAGCGCAAAGCTATTGCCATAGATCCCAGCTTTATTTTAAAGAGTGAGAAAAAGACACTCTATATCGATCGTTTCTGGTCGGTTTGTCATGCCAAAGCGATACGCGGGCTTGAGACTTTGGGAATAATCCTGCCGGTAAAAGATCTATTACGATTAAAGGTGTTCCTAAGACAATTGTTAGTTTTTAATTAAGGATTATTTATTTTATATTTTGATAGAATCAACTTTTCTCTTTATTATTACTAAATATTAGATGTATAAACCTTTTTAAATCTATACGATACATGAGATATTCTGTAAAGAAATTTGTTCTGTTTATTTCTATGCTTACGTTGTTACTTATCGCTTGTGATAAGAATAATGGAGAAGATAATATAGAGCCTCCGGTTGATACGGAAAAATATACATTTATTGACTTAAAATATAATTTTCTGGATAAGGAAGAAGCTATATTTGAGAAATTATTAAAAATAATAGAGTATAACAATCCAACAAACGCAGAGCAAACGTTACCTATTGGGGATGTATCTTCTGTGAAAAACTTTATGTTTTTTCAATCCAATGACGAAATTACTGATTATTTTTTTAATGATTCTATTTTAGTTAATATCCCTGAATATATTGACAATGAAAGAATATACCTAACGAAAGAAAAATATTTATTTTCACTAGACAATGTCAATCTACCTATCGACAATTTACCCAATGACACGTTAACGATAGCTGCCAATTCGACAGTAAACATTCACATAAACGTTGTATTCAAAGAATATACCGTTGGTTTTGAATTATCATATTGGGATAATATACTAAACAAACCAAAAACAGTCAATGGAAAATGGAAAATGGTTAGATTTATTAAACTACAAAATGAATATATCTAAAACTGATTGACATTGTACCTCCCCCGATAAAGTACCCGTTGTAGGCTGTTTTTTGTTTCCCTTACTTTGTACTCAAAACTAAAAGTTATGAGACACAAAATGAGTAAAGATGAGTTTCTATCGATTTTAGATCGTAAGCCCTCGGTAAACTCCGTGTTCTGTGATATAATAAATCCTTGAGATGTACTTGTTTTCCATCTCAAGGATTTGACTATTTTAAAGGATGTCGTGGATTTCCATGATTTCAGGGATGTGATGGGTTTCAGAGAATCCCTACTGCCTTCAAGTTGTCAGGCAGTAATTCAGCTAAATCTTTTGAGTAGTCCACTCCAGCGGCTTTACAGCATCCCATTAGACTATAAATAATTGCAGTGCTTTCCGCACTGTGGTAATCATGAGGCAGCAGAAAACACAACCATTATATGCTCACTACTGGCTACATGCAAAGCGCAAGAGGTAAATCCCAGAGAATGGTTGAATGATGTAATTGCTAGATTGCTTAGTAATCTAGAAAAAGGATCAGAGAAGTCAATATAAGAATTACTCCTAAATGTATGAAAACTGGAACATTCTAATAAAACTCCAACAGAACTCTAATAAGAATCCAATAAGATTTTAAAGTCTAGAATTATTAAATTGCTCGTTCGAAGTCTATAGAGATAGAGAAAACTTTGAATGAGCAATTTTTATGGGGCAAACCTGTAGTTTATCGGGGGGGGTACCTAGCAGTATGTTTTAATGATTGGTTTCATCCGTATTATACAATCAGGAAGGCTTATAATGAATTACTATTTACATTGTCATGGAACAAATGTAAAAAAAGAACTTCAAAGAAAATAGGCTGAATTAACAGGGGAGGTACGCTAGAGTGGTCGGGCTATTTATTTATCAATCAGTCATTAAATTATCTGAATCATTTCCAAATATTAAGGACTTCTACAATTCAAAACTAAAGTTTATGGAGCAATTGTAGAAGTTGTTTAATCAACTGACAATTGGTCAACAAGCTGTTGACCGATTGTCTATCTCAGTAGAAGCATAAAATATCCTAATGCATAGCCCTCTCTCTTTGACTTCAAATACGTTCTAAAAAGTGATAATTCCATACTGTCGACTCGAAACAGTCAGATTCAACTTATAAAGAGTTATATCCATCACTACATACGAATAATAACTAGTCTGGGAAAATAGTTAAATCATGATATCAAACATAGAACTTGCCATAAGACAATCAAAGGGAGGGTTTGGTATGTTATTTTTGCATAGTTTGAAGCTTTCAAAGGATTTATAATACTCCTATACTGAGATACTATTATTCACTTAAAATCATATTGAAATGAACAACAAGAAACTTAAACTAGGAGCTCTGCTGTTAGGATTAGCAATCAGTGCAACGAGTTTACCAACATTAGCAAAAGAGACTAAATCAAATAAGAAGAATAAGGCGCCAGCATTTACATATCCCTCAATTGATAAAGTAAAGAGCTATAGCCCAAATGATTTTACGGGGAAGTATCTACTTCTTGATTTCTGGGCTTCTTGGTGCCCTCCATGCAATGCTGCTGCTCCAGAGTTGAAACGCTTATACACTCAATACGCAGATAAGGGATTTGAGATCTTAGGCGTTTCTATTGATGGAAATGAACAGGCTTGGAGAAAGAATGTGGCTGATAAAGAATTGAAGTGGATCAATGTATTGACCGATGACAAGGGGAAAGAGGTTTCTACTCTCTATGAATTTAATGCTATACCCTATTTTGTACTGTTAGACAAAGAAGGAAATATTGTGAACAAAGGATTCAGCATTAATCAACTCGCTGAAATTCTAGAGAATACCATTAAATAACAGCATAAAAGAGTGAATTATGAAACGAATACTTTTAGCATTTTGCTTAACCCTATTAGCCTGTGTGATTGTAAACATCAAAAGTCAAGCTCAAGTTAAAACGATCTATGATTTTAAGATTGCGAACGTAGATGGAGAGGAGTTTGACTTCACCACATTAAAAGGGAAAAAACTATTAATCGTAAATGTAGCTTCAAAATGTGGACTAACGCCACAGTATGAAAAACTTCAAGAACTATATGAAGAGTATAAGTCCAGTAACTTTGAGATTATCGCCTTTCCTGCCAATAATTTTGGAGAACAGGAACCAGGGTCAAATATGGAGATTAAAGAGTTCTGTTCTATAAACTATCATATCACCTTTCCAATAATGGCAAAGATCTCGGTGAAAGGCGATGACATTGCACCCATTTACACGTGGCTAACTCACAAAAAAGAGAATGGAGTCATGGATGCAGAAGTGACTTGGAATTTCCAGAAGTTTCTCATCAATGAGAAGGGGGAATTAATTAAAAGTATAGGACCTAGAACAGAGCCTAACGATAAAGAAATTATCCAATGGATAGAAGAATAAACACATCAAACAAAAAAGATTATGATTAAATATTTAGCAGTTATCTTATTATTTTGCTTAGCAAACTCTGGAGTAGCTCAAGCAAATGGTCCATTAAAGGTCGGTGATAAAGCACCTGATTTTATACTAGAAAATACGTTAGGAGAGAATGTTTCATTAAAGAAGCATTTGGAGTCTGGCTCTGTTATCTTGACCTGGTATCGTGGTTCTTGGTGTCCTTACTGCAATATCGCGCTGGTGGAATTACAAGATTACCTCAAAGAATTTAAAGAACTGGGAGCGCAATTGATTGCTATAAGTCCTCAACGAGCAGATAGTACACTGACTCTACAGCAAAAGAAAGAGTTACAATTCACGCTAGTATCAGATACAGATAATAGAGTTGCACAGAAATATGGATTAAGTTTTAAGCTTGATTCTGAGACGCATCAATTGTATGAAAAGAGATTTTCATTGAGCAAATACAATGGAAGTACAGAGGGAACATTGCCCATAACAGCCGCATACATCATTGACCGAAAAGGAGTTATCAGATACGCCTATATAAATGAAGACTACAAGCAGTGGGCCAATCCCAAGGATATTTTAGAGTCTCTTAAAACACTGCAGCCCAAATAATCTTCTGAGTATGCAGTAAAACTGTTAAATCTTCAGGCTGTAAACATAAATTGTCATATGACAAGTAATTCAAGATTCTGCTACTCTATATTTGCCGCATAAATATAAATACAATACGCTATGATTATCAAAAGCATTATATATGCCTTTGTACCATTTCTTCTGCTTTCGTGTACTCAGGCAAAGAAGAATAGATCGTCTAAAATATCTACAGTAAGTAACACGATTGACTATATGTATGGTACATATGAAGGAGTGTTGGAGGATGAAAATAGCACTAACCGCTATATGCTACTTTCACTTGATAGCTTTGGTAATTACGAATTGTATGAGAAAGAAATCGGCACTATTGGCTCTAGTTTTTACAGAGGAAAGGTTACGATTCATCTACATAATGAGGTCGTAAATTTGCAGCTAAGAGAAGGGTTGGAGATGGCAATAGATGGAGATATTCTGAAAAATGGGAAGCTAAAACTTAGACTTACTTCAAGGGATCAATTCATTAATACAGCTTACTACAATTTCATCATGAAGGAAGATCGTACAGGCAGTAACTATGTCGTGACTATTTATACCGAAGATGGAGTTGAATATGCTGACTTTGAATTTAAAGGAAAAAAGTATAGACTTAGAATAAACGAAGCGAATTCACAAGAAATAGAATATACCAACAGTACAGGATATCTTATGTGGAACATTGTTGATCCAGCTCCGCTCGCTAATTATCAACCTCTGTTTTATGATGGAAGATATTTCTATAGGTTTACCCTATTAAGCCCGACCAATCTGTTTTATAAAGCCAAAAACGAATCCACTCCTATCAACAACCTAGATGTACTCTATTTTAATCCGGAGAAGGAAAAATCATTCGTGAGAATTATATCAACTAATCCGGATTATTGCTACGAACTGCAACAAACAGAGGCTTCAGCTAAAACAGGGTTTTATGAATCTAAAATGATAAAATGGTATACCAATACTAAGAACGAAGCATCGCTTAATTTTGAAGGCAATACCTATGTGTATGTAGAGCCTTTACAACAATCTTTTTAGAGCAAACAAACACAGAGTGAATATTATATATAGTTTCTTCCTTATTCAATAATCTAAACATATAAAACAATGAACATTAAAACAGCCTATTTAAACCGATCTAAAGCAGTCTTGATTCTTGCAGTTTCACTATTCTTTGTCCAATGTAAACAAATAGATAGTATTAAAGTAGATGATATCTCAACTCTGTCAACCATCTTCAACCGACATAGCGTAAGGCAATATACCGATAAAAAGGTAGAACCTGAAAAAATCGAAATTTTACTACGTGCAGCAATGGCCTCCCCAACCGCACTAAATAAACAGCCTTGGAAGTTTATCGTGATTGACGATCGTACAATTCTCGACCAAATGAAAGAGAAAATGCCTTATATTAAAATGCTAGAAACAGCTAATACAGCCATTGTTGTGTGTGGGGATTTATCGAAGGCTCCTGAAGGAAGAGAACAGGAGTATTGGATTCAAGATTGCTCTGCTGCTACACAGAATCTACTCTTAGCGGCTCACTCCCTAGATTTAGGTGCTGTGTGGGTTGGGCTATACCCTCGAGTAGAACGAGGAGAAGTTTTGAGAGAGATACTTGATATACCGTCTAACCTTGTACCCTTAAATATAATACCAGTTGGATACCCAGCAGGAAAAGGCACACCAAAAGACAAATGGAATCCTGAGAATGTATCCTATAATGGATGGCGCTAAAGTCGTTTCTTTACTTGAATCGAGGACTCTTCTTTTGCTTTTAAAGGAGAGTCTTTCTTTTTTAATCCCATAGCATACAGAGGTATCATAAACCCATTAATCTAAACTTTTAGGAGTTAGCTATACACTGATCAACATACTAGATGAATACATCCTGACGAAAATAAAATTCACACCATCATGAAGAAATTAATAAACGATTCAAGATATGAGATTCTATTTGATACAGCACTCTCAATCATTGGGGAATCGACTAGAACAATACAGAAGAAACATTTCATAAAAAGAATTAGCGCGCTCTTTTTTGATATACAAAAGAACTTTGATAAAATCCTGCTAGAGCTCAGATTTAAGCGAGAACGAATCACCCTATTATGCATTTTTGAAAAGAATAAAATATGCGAGACCGTATACATCTTCCTAGATGACCAACGTGATTTGGACGTAATAGCAGGTTATCTTGGTAGAAGATACCCTGAAAGCATCTGTTTAGACTTTTGGCTCTCTCAAAACAGTGCATTATCTATTGAGACAAATAAGTTTGATAGCTGCATTAAAGTTTTCTCACTGAGTGATTCTGAAAGATCCTTTCAAAACTAAGTTTAAAGAGCAATGTCAATACATTTTAGTTTTTTTATTATCAACTGATTATGAAAATATTTACATCATACATATATTTGCCAAACTGTATATCGGTACCTGTTCTGTTCGCTAACATCGTTAAACTATAACGCTATGCATAAAACGGATTTCTTCAAACTGTTTCATGACAGATACGAATTATCTTACAAGATTACAGAACTTCTAAGAGGTGAATTCGAAGAGTGCTTCTACAAAAAAGGGGCTAGCATCATTGAGCAAGATTGCCACATTTATGATATTATCTTTTTGAGTAAAGGAATCGTTGTGACAAGATTCTTTCGGGATGGAAAGGAAATTGTAACCAATATATCTTTCGAAGGAGACATTGTAGCCTTTCCTTTCAAAAAATCATCCATAAGTCCCGCTACTTTACTTGTGATTGAAGACTGCATAATCTTTAAAATCAAATTTTCAAGATTTGAGGAGTTGATACATACTCACCACGAACTCTCTATATTTAGCTACCACCTTTTCAAACACCTGATTTGTCTTCTTGCAGAGGAGTATTTTGAATTTGCCGGTTTGGAAGCCAAAGAAGCGTATGAGAAGGCTGTTAAATCAAGGCCTGAACTAATAAACAGGGTACCACTGAAGTATTTAGCAGCAAACTTACGAGTAACTCCATCATCGCTAAGTAGGATTCGAGCCTCGAATAAGGATAAAAACAAGTAATAATTCAAATAGAGGTTGTATAGTTCAGGCTAAACAACCTCTATTTGAATTATTAAGGGAATTCCATGCTCATATTGTCATAAGACAACTCTTTGCGTAGTAAGTGAGGTTATATTTGTAAAATGCCTAAATCTTCTTGAGTTGAAGCAGAACCTGAGACACCAAAACAATAGAAACACGCAAAACATCTAAAGATTATGATTGTATATTCAAATGAATCATTCAACAGGCACAACACTGAATTAAGAGAAATCACATTATTTATTAACACTGCCATGAGAACGATTACTGAATTTTTCAATGATATTCTAAATTCAATTAACAGTAAAATCGAATTGATAGATATCTATGGAAGCAATGTAATTGAGGAAAGCATGAATCTCATCTTAATTATTCAAAAGGCCATGACAGATTGTCGTTCATATATTGGCTCCTATTCATTTTCATCCAGAGAGGAAGAGGTCTTTTTCTTCAAAGAACAGAAGCCAGAGTTACTAAGTAAACTACTCTATTTCAATAAAATATTTCAAATTGAATCTAAATTCCCAAACGGAAGTGACAATATTGCATCTAACTATCTACACAATGAATTAGATAGCTTGACCTACTTCTTTAATCGGAATCTTGATTTCTATCAATACTATCGATCGAAATCGACAATCTACGATGAATATTACTTTATTCGGGGGAAAGGAGATTTACGCCTAAATAGTGATAGTTCCTCATTTAATCATGACCCGAAGTTCTCTACTGGTTATGATTTTAAGATAGCTAAAATACTAGCTTATGAAATGCTACGAATCTATCTCAATAAAAGGTTACAAAATATTGGTAAAGAGCGTGAACTAGAGGAATTAAGAAGCAAATATGTAAAATCACCAATGAAATTTACGGGTAAAAAAGTTGCACTAGTTGAGCTAGGATATGCCTTAGCAAACTCTGGTGATATTAATAATGGACATGTAGATATTAAAGAAATGATGGATTTTCTTGGAAGCGTCTTTAATGTGGACATGGGTGATTACTACCGTACCTATATTGCAATTAAAGACCGTAAGAAAGACCGAACCGCATATTTAAGTAAGCTCATAGAAATGCTGGAAAGAAAGATGGACAATGACGATTCTCAATAAATCATATTCGATCGTTTAGTTAATCTGCATAGATGTTCAGAATGGGAAGTAAAAAGCATATCAGAATCATTGAAATCATATATGCATAACCATTTATGATAAAAGTCTTTATTCTAAGATCTCTAGGGTTAATACAATTATTCTTAGAAGAATCCCACCAAGCGGGAATTATTTCAGCAGCAATAATTTCAGAGCTAGATGAATGTAAAGAATAGTGAACATCTCTCAGTTGTCACCTATTAGATTATAATTCTGATATTGAGAATTCAAGCGCAGAGTATCTACCTCCGAGTTTAATGGATATTTGCCTACAGCTCAATAGTTCCATCTATACTACCTGTCTCATCCAGTAAGATTATTTGCTCTGGTGTAAGTAAGATATCTCCATTGAAATAATAGCCATCATCTCTTCTTTCAATAATAACACCTGATTTAAGAGTTATTAGATTTGAACTATAAGTTTCTGGATCGATCGATATTTCTTTTTCAAAAGCACTATCATCATGGATGCAAGATGCTAATAATAAAAAGAATAGCACAAAAGGTAGTAGTCGAATTTGTTTCATAATATATAATTTATAGGGTTTGTTTTCCTGTTCGTTTTACTCAATAGTAAGAAGATACATGTACGTCAATTTCAGACTATAGTTATCATTCTATAAATTCTGGTGTGCAATATACAACATGATTACAAATGTTTTCTTTTCATATGGCAAGAAAACAAAAGAATAACATCAAACAAAATTTATTTACTGTAAGCCCAGATATATATGGACGATTTTATTATAAATACGAAGAAATATATTTCAACCAAGGTGGTATATAGTTGTCATTTTAATCTAGCAGAATAAATCAAATTTGCTTCAGAATTTAAAATGTCAATTTATGGAAGTGATAACGATTGAGTCAAAAGCCTATAAGGAGCTTATTGAAAAGGTAAATATGATTGCTAGAATTGTATCAAAATTTGAGCAGAGTTCAGAGGTCAACATAGATGAAGAATGGGTCGATAGTTATGATGTACGAACATATCTAAATATTAGTAAGCGAACTCTACAACGATTACGATCGGAACGATTAATCACTTATTCAGTGCAGCGAGGACGCTACTACTATCAGATTAAAGAGATCAAGCGTCTTTTGCAGGAACGAATAATCAAGTCAGATCAGGAGCATTTATCCTTATTAGTCAATAATCGAAAACGCCATGTTGAACAAATCTTCGATACTAGAGAGAACAAATAATGGCTTGGCTGTATTCAAATACTACATCAAAGGGAACTGGAAAATTGGAAGAAACTTCCACAATCCACTTTATGATGATACCAAAGCATCATGCAATATCTATTTTGATAAACCTAGTAATACCTACAAAATGAAGGATTTTGGAAATCATGAATACTCTGGAGATTGTTTTTTCTTGGTAGGTATGTTAAACGGCTTGGATTGTAATCAAACAAATCATTTCATTCAGATAATGGAGATAATTGTCCGTGATATGAACTTAATACTGTCTAAGAATTCCAGCTCCTATTCAACTTCAACTCAAGCAACAACGAATCTGAGAACTGAAATTAAAAATTACAGCATCATTGATCAGCCATTTACTTATAAGGAGCTTGATTATTGGTTGCAATATGGTATCAAGACTGAGGTGTTAAATCAATATCGCGTTGTTTCTCTTAAGGAGTTTAAGAGTGAAAACAAAGAAGGAAGGCCTTACACTCTAAATTCATCTGCACATGAACCAATATTTGGCTATCTGGGTCGAAAGCATATAAAAGTTTATCGTCCTCTGTCTGAAATTCGCTTTCTCTACGGGGGTAGCCTAAGTGATAATTACTGTTTCGGATTAGAACAACTACCAGCCAAAGGAGATACGATCTATATTACCGGTGGAGAGAAAGATGTACTTTCTCTTGCTGCATACGGATTCCATGCGATCTGTTTTAATAGTGAAACATCAAATATCCCGAAAGAGATTATCCATCGGCTCACCTATAGATTTAAACACATTGTGTTGCTCTATGATGTTGATAAAACAGGATTAGAGAGTTCACTGAAGCATCAACAATTATTAGTTGAATTTGGTGTAAAGCGCTTGGTATTACCATTAACTGGAACTAAAACAGAAAAAGACATCTCTGATTATTTCAAAATGGGAAATTCTAGAGAGAGTCTAATCAAACTATTTCTTGAATTACTTCAAACTCTTTATAACGACACGATGATTATGCTCAAATCATGTCAAATAGACTTTTCAAATCCACCAGAGAAGGCACAAGAGGTAGTCTATGTGAACGATGTGCCTCTAGGAACTCAGGGGAATCTACTTTGTGTTACCGGTGGCGAGGGAACAGGTAAAAGTAACTATGTTGCTGCGCTTATAGCTGGAGCATTGGTAGAACCGAGTACAACCACTGATACCTTGGGTATTTCTGTTTCAGCAAATGTCATGAAAAAAGCAGTATTGCTCTATGACACGGAACAATCGGAAGTACAACTCTATAAAAATACAGGTAGCTTACTAAAACGATGTAGACTCTACCCTACTATGCCAAAGCACTTCAATGCGTTCTATCTTACGGCAATGTCTCGCAAAGAGAGACTTCAATCCATTGAACAAAGCATGGATATCTATTACCATCAGTTCGGTGGCATTCATTTAGTTGTAATTGATGGGATTGCCGACTTAATTCGGAGTGCCAATGACGAGGTAGAGAGTATCGCAATCATAGATAATCTCTATCGCCTAGCTGGAATATATAAAACCTGTATTATTTGTGTCCTCCATTTTATACCCAATGGTATGAAGTTAAGAGGGCACATCGGTTCTGAACTACAAAGAAAGGCTGCCTCCATCCTCTCAATAGAGAAAGACGATGATCCAACCATTTCTGTTGTAAAGGCACTCAAAGTTAGAGATGGAAGTCCGTTGGATGTTCCCTTGATGCAGTTTGCTTGGGACAAAGAGTTAGGAATGCATACCTATCGTGGAGAAAAATCTCGTGAGGACAAAGATAAACGCAAACAGCAGGAACTTCTTCGAGTAGCCAACGATGTCTTTTCAAGACAAAAGCATATCACCTATATCGATCTATGCGACCAGATTCAAGCTGTTTTAGATGTGAAAGAACGAACTGCTAAGAGTTATGTCCGATTTATGCGGGAGAAAGAGATAATTATCAAAGACCCCTCAAACCAAAGTTACTTTATTGTAGGATATTTAAAAGGAGGTGAGAAATGAATATAGATAGAGAGAACTTTGAAGCATGGATGGAGCGAATACAACATCGCTTTGATATAGTAGAAAAGCGATTAGAGCGTATGACAAAGGTTCGAAATTGTCTAGATGGAGAAGAATTACTTGATAATCAAGACTTGATGATGATTACAAAATTATCAGAACGTACCCTGCAAAGGCTTCGAAGTAATGGCAAGTTGCCCTATGTGAGCGCAGATGGAGGTAAGTGTTTGTATCGTTCCTCAGATGTTTTGAAATTTATTCGAGAAACATTGTAGAAGTGTTTTTCAATATAACGTGTGGTAATTCACATCGAATATCTATCTTTGCATTATAAACTTTAGTAAAATAGTAGAGAGTAGAGATCTCTTTGCTTTTATATAACATATTCGTTCGCAGAACGTCTCAACACGAAAACTGGTAACTTTCAAAGAGAAGAGATTTTCAGCGCAATGTCTATGCTATGCTTTGTCATAGCGTGGGCTTGCCTGTTTCTTCTCTTAGGTATACCAGTGCCTCGTGTTGGAGCAGCGTGAGTACCACGCTTCTTTTTTGTTCGGTTTTAGCGAATGATTACAAGTAGAAACGCTTAAACAGAATCGATTATGAGAAAGATTGTGCTCTACATTGCGATGTCACTTGATGGCTACATTGCCACACCTGACGGAGGTGTTGAATGGTTGAATGAGATTCCAAACCCAACCAATGAAGATTACGGCTATAAGAAACTGTTAGATTCTATAGACTCAGTGGTGATGGGTGGTAAAACCTATCATGAAATTATAGGATTTGGTGTAGGCTGGCCATACAAGGAGAAGAAAACCTATGTAATCTCGCGAACTAACACAAATGTAACCCAAGAAGAGAGTGTTGAGTTCATTACGGAAAATATTGATCAGCAATTAGCAGAGCTTAAAGAGAATAAAGGCAAAGATATATGGCTCGTCGGTGGTGGTGTATTAACTAGCATGCTACTTGATTATAATCTGATTGATGAGATGCAGATTGCTATTGCTCCAATAATTCTTGGCGAGGGAATTCCTCTTTTCCCCAATAAACCCAAAGAATCTATCTGGAAACTAACCAACAACGAATCATATAGTAGTGGAGTGATGATACTGACCTATGAGAAGAATTAATCTCGCAAATTCCTTATTTAATCTTGCAAAAGAGATGGCATTTTAGCTTTTATAGGACAGAACAATTCTTAGCTTTGCAATAGATAAACCCTAAGAGTATGATTGCCGAGATAAAATTCAAAAATCTATTTTCATTTAGAGACGAAGTCATATTCAGTTTTGAAGCTGATAAAAACAAACAAATGGAGTCCTACCACATAGTGGAATTAATTCCTGGCATCCGTTTGCTAAAATTTGCTGTTATCTATGGTGCTAATGGCTCAGGTAAGAGCAACTTCTTTAAGGCATATTACTTTCTCAAGAACTTTATATTATATACTCCTACCAATAAAAAAGAGCCAACGGGAATTATTCCTTTTCTAATGAATGAACAGAGTTCAAAGGAGTACTCAGGTCTTTCTATCTCATTTTATGTTTGTCACTCCTCCAATGATATTCCCATCAAATATGTATATTCAATTTCGTTAAATAGAAATCATATCAAGAGTGAAAGCCTGATATTCTATCCCAGTCAACAACCAGCAACTCTATTTGAGAGAGAAATACAGAATGGGGTTTCCACTGTACAATTTGGTAATAAGATTAAACTATCAGCTGCTGCAAAGGAAGAGGTGGCTTTAAAATGCCTACCCAATATGTCTGTTCTTGCAGCTTATATGCAGGTAAATCTCAATATCATCGAACTTGAGAATGTGATTAGCTATTTTAGCGATAGACTAATGAATCCTATTGCATCGTTTATACCTCAAACAACTGTGATAAAGGAGAGACTTAAAGAGGTAAAAAAGAAAGAATACATTCTTAAATATCTTCAAGAGGCCAATTTTGATATTTCAGATATCTATACACAAGAAAATACTACTGGAGACTTCACTCCAGTCACTCTGTTCAAACACAAAGTTCAGAATGAGTCTGGAAAAGAGTTCTTTTTCGATTTCCCCGAAAGATTTGAATCTGAGGGAACTTTGAAAACAATGATTATAGCGGGATATATTGATGAGCTAATCTCAAAGAATGCTTTTCTCGCAATTAATGAAATAGAGTCATCATTACATCCAAAATTGATTGAATATATAATAGAACGCTTTGTAAAGGATTCAGATAGAGCGCAATTAATTGTTTCAACACACTACGATGGGCTCCTTGCTCAAGATGATTTATTACGCAATGACAATATTTGGTTTACAGAGAAGACTAATGACGGTGCAACAGTACTTTATCCACTTACTGATTTCAAAGGATTGAATCGTATTAGTTCACTCCAAAAAGCATATCGTTTTGGTAAATTTGGTGCTATTCCTCATATCCCATGCTTCCATAAAGAATGAAACTCACTATCAGAAATGAGCATTTTCCATTATACCTAAAAATATACACAAACTACAGTCTCTAATGAGAATAGATAATACTCTAGCTGAAAAACATCCTAAAATAGCTCAGGAATGGGATTACAACAGAAATGGAGGGTTAACTCCAAAAGATGTAACTGCAGGATCTCATGCTAATGTTTATTGGATTTGTCCAATCTGCAATCAATCATATAAAAAAAAGATTTGTAACAGAACTGCGCCGAGTAAGGTCAGAAATGAAAGTGCTAAGTGCCCAGTGTGCTTAGGCAGAGTAATTATTCCAGGATTTAATAGCCTAAAAGCAAAATACCCAGAAATAGTGAGAAGAGAGTGGGATTACCAAAAGAACTCTATAGATCCAGATACAATTCCTCCCCACAGAAATAAACCTAAATATTGGTGGAAGTGTAAAAAAGGGCATAGCTATGACGCATCTGTTAATAATAAGACTAGTCAGACAGGGGGTAATTGTCCATATTGCTCACATCAAAAATTAACGATAGAAAATAGTTTGTCAGAGTGTAATCCCATTTTAGCAAGCGAATGGTGTGAAACTAACAATGAATTATCACCAGAGCAAGTATCTGTAAACTCTAATCAAGAAGCATGGTGGAAATGCTCAAAAGGTCATATCTGGAAGGCTAAAATAAATAGTAGGAATAGTGGTAAAGGGTGTCCACAATGCAGCAAAGGGACACAAACTTCAGTTCCTGAGCTAATTGTTTATCATTATGTAAGTCAATTATTTGCTGATGCAATAAATGGTTATAAATTCGATGGCAAAGAAATTGATGTGTATATACCATCTCTCAATATTGGTATCGAATATGATGGAGAACACTTTCATAAGACAAAGAGCAAATACATCACGGATAAGCATAAAACTGAATATCTAATTTCCCATGGTATAGAAATGATTAGGATAAGAGAAAGTAAATGTTATCCAATAGACGCCGACGTGTGTACTGTCTATACATTTATACATACATATGACTATAGATACTTAGTTCCTATTCTACATAAAGTAATAAACGAATTGTGCAGCCGAGCTAATATTGTAAATACAGTAAATATTGATATAAAGTCAATAAGAAATGAATTAGCTGCATCTTTGTATCGTATACCTTATAGTGATAGCTTCGCTGCTTTTTTGGAGAACAATTCAGACATGCTTGATTCTATTTGGGACACCAAAAGGAATAATCCTTTAACTCCAGAAATGGTAAAACCATATTCTGACCATTACGTATATTGGATATGTAAGAAGAACCCTAATCATAGAAGGTATGCACCCATAAAAAGCATATCAAGAGGCTATGGATGCGATTGGTGTGCAAAAAGACATAAATATTCCACAGAAGAGTGGATAGAAGAGGCAATAGCTGTTCATGGAGACAGGTATGATTATTCTCTTACTGATTATATCAATTCGAAAACAGTTGTAAGTATTACATGTTCGATTCATGGTGTTTTTCAGCAAGTGCCATCTGAGCATCTATCTGGTAAAGGCTGCAAATGGTGTGGGGGGCAAGGAGGTTTTCATGATCTAAACACTTTAGAATATTGTTATCCAGAACTAGCAAAGGAGTGGGACTATGAACATGCAGGCAATAAAGGCTTAACACCTTTAAACGTTGTTGTCACTGATAGTACTAATGAATACTGGTGGAAATGTAATCATGGTAAACCACATAGTTACCATGCTACTATAAGTTATAGAATGAAAAGGAAATCGGGTTGTGCCGTTTGCCACGGGAAGCAAATAACTTATGAGACAAGCCTAGAGTTTTTACGTCCAGATTTGGTCTCAGAATGGCATGAAAGTAATAATCTAAAACCTTCAGAGGTTACGTGTGGATCTGAAAAGAAAATTTATTGGAAATGCAAAAATCGTGACCATAGACCATACAAAGCTATGGTTTACAATAGAGCACACCTAAAATCAGGGTGCCCTGAGTGCTCTGGAAATATTAAAACTCCACTTGTATACAAAAAAGAACTTAAAGAGATGTTTCCTTATATTGAACTTCTTACGGATTATCAAGCATCCGGGAAGAGAATAGAATGCAGATGCTCAAAGTGTGAATATGTATGGTCACCATTTCCTTACAATTTATTAAGAGGAAAAGGCTGCCCAAAATGTAAGGGCAATAATCTACTATGACAATATATAGATATTCCTAAATTCACGTCTATAGCAATTAAAGATTATTGCGTGTACACTCTCTTTACCTCATAATCTGTAGAAGGTAATGGCTTTAACGCAGCTTTTTCATTGGCAAGGAAACACTCTTCTCGAGTATGATCATATTGCTGCATACGTTTCTGGTTATGTGCTAACATGCATTCAGAGAGAGCTTGGTTGAGTTCTTCTAACGAGTAGAACTGTCGATTACGAAGAGGGCATACGCTCGTTGATAGGTAAGCTTGACTGAATTCTCTACAAGTGCCTTGTCCTGCGGATGGCGCACTCGGGCAGGCTCTACAAGAGAACCATAATGATTGGCTAAATCAAGCAGTAGGTCATTGAGACGAGGAGCATAGCGATCAGACTTGATAACGTCAGACTTTAGATTGTCTGGTACTATTATATGTGGTACTCCACCCACACTTTTAAAAAGTTGAACCATTGCATAGGCCAGGTCATCTGCCCTCTGCGAATGAATGGCCAAGGCAAAGCCATAATCGCTATAGGGAAATGAAGCTACAAATACCTCCACCTTTACAACTTCGCCAGTATCCTTATCGATATATTCCATTTTATCACCGGCATAATCAACATACACTAGTAAACCAGGCTCATAGAGGTCTTTCAATAGCGTGGTGGTCTTGCGTTTAGAAGCCTTGCTATTTTGAGTAAAGTGATATCTAAATTGGGTAAGTGAGTAAGGGTGATTTACTTGCCCACTATATTCTTCCCACAAAAGTTTTAGTGTTACATGGGTCTTCTTGGAGCGCCCCATTTCATCTATGATACGGGGTAGCCATTGTTGGAACTCTTTGAAGCGTTCCTCTTCAGGATAAGCAGGGCTTCCTGCTTTCAGGCGGAACTCAAGCTCAATGTCATCAAGACTCAGAAGTTGGTCAAGTGACATGGGGCCTGCATGAGACTTGCGAACATAGTTACCTACAGTTTCTCGATTTACGCCAACTATCTTGGCAATTTTTCGATGGGATACGCCTTGCTGGTCGTATCGTAAGATTTGTTTTATTTTACTCATTTGGGTTGTTGTTCCTGCCATGGCCTTGCGTGATTTAATTGTTAACGCAAAGTTACAAACAACCTCAGTGTCTATTTAGAAGAAATTGGCTGGATATACTCCGTTATACCTTTGATTACGAGAGGAATAACATAATCAAGTGGCCGGGAATACTCCGTTTTTAAAGGCCCTTTGAGCACTTATAGGAGAAAACCAACATAGATGGCTGGGAATGCTCCGTTTTATGCAATTCTGGCATCGCTACCGGCTGGAGAGTAGTGAGTATGATTGCTTAGGCATTGCGGACGGACCTCTTCGCCTTTCTCGTTTAACTTCTCCTTTTTGAACTTGTTTCCGAACATCATAACGTAACTTCTCTTTTGCGAAGCGTTATGACGAGCTACTTCACGCTTCTTCTCTGCCCTTACTTGAAACTCGCTCTGCTAATTGAGCTCGTCTGCACAAACTGAGACATCGGCAACTACCTGTTTTTCTAGCAGAGAATCCATACTCGCATTGGCTTTGATAAAGGCGGAGTAGATAGCCTGACATGTAGATTCCAATTCAAAAGTCTACCTCTTTTCCAACTGAAACAGGGATCACACAATCTTCATTGTTCACTGTCTTTGCCTATCAATCGATATGCTCCGTTTTTGAAGGCCCTTTGAGCACTTATAAGAGAAAACCAACATAGATGGCTGGGAGTGCTCCGTTTTATGCACTTTGGTCGCAATGGGACTTTTGAGAATGGTTGTTAACATATATAGGCCCTTTTCGGAAAATGCTTTGGGAGCGACTCAGGATTTGTTGAATTGTGTAGTCGAAAATTTCGACCGCAAAGTTTCTAAATCCTTCTCACACAAGTACACAATATATCCTTGAGGGAATTTATCTAGATTGTTTTTTACCGCCTCATTGATTCGTTTTGTCTCTACGCCATACATTTGGGCAACATCACTATCAATAATTATCTTATTTTTTGGGATAGTGAGTATGATCGAACACTTATCAATCAGATGAAAGGAATCTATTATGTGAATCAATATATGAATATGATAGCTTATTAATCTTCTTATTTCATCCCATTCGATGATTTAAAGTAGAATATAAACGAAATTACATCTTAATCCTCTGTCATTTATTGTCATATGGCAAGAAAAGAGTGGTAGCTTAATCGTATATTAAGTGCATAATTCGAGCAGATAATTACATACGAATACACAAATTTTAATGATGAATACGATATCTATATAACCGATGGAAATGATTACGCATAATCAATTCGAATTAATTATAAATATGATTCATTGGAGCAATAACATCTTGAAATAAGTTGAAAATCAAATAGGCAATAATTGCTTTATATATAGTACCTAAAAGTATAACTAAAAATTAAGATTATGAAAACTAAATCGTTACTGTTACTAGCAGCATTCGTCTCTTTATTCGTTTCATGTAATTCTGATTTTGAGGAGAATAGTAAGATTCCTATAAAAGAACTGAAGTCAGAGTATGTTACACTTAATTCAGGTGTAATAGTTGAGAAGAAAGGTGACATTTATTTTATTGCGGATGACGTTATGATATCCGATGAACAGCTTAAAAGACTTGATGAAACAGGTTCCATTTTTATTAATCCAGAGGATATTGAAATCAATAAACCAAAAGACTTTATACCAATTGACCCTACTTCTGGTATACTAGAGTATTATGACTCTGAAAATAGTAGAGCAGTAGGAAGGCATCCTTATCAAAATATGTTTTGGGCAATGTGCCGATACTCTTTAAAGCATATTTCCTCGATAAATGAAAGAAACAACATCAAAAGTGCAATGAGATATATTGAAAGCCAGACTAATGTTAGATTTTTTGATGCAACAGAAGAACCAGAAGATAATCGTCCATATGGCTTCGTATATCCTTGTATCATGTTTAAAAGAAGTCATGGAAGTACCAGCAGTTCATATATCGGGCGTATTGGAGGACAACAAGATTTAATCCTGAGCACAGCTGTATTGTCACCTTTATTTGGAGAAACAGATTACACAAGAGGCATTATTGTTCATGAATTACTCCATGCATTAGGAATGTATCATGAACAATCTAGATGGGATAGAGATAATTATATAAATGTTTTATATGGAAATATAATAGGAGGTACGTCAAATATAAATTACAGAAAAGAGACATCTAACTATTATACTGTGGGCAATTTTGATTTTAACTCAATCATGCTTTATGCTTCGAGAGGACAAGAACCTATTACTCCTAACTTACCTACTATGACCAAGAAAAATGGTGATGAATGGCGTAATAACAACTATTTATCTGAGAATGATAGAAGATTTCTAAATACATTTTACTTACCATATATAGCAAGAAAAGACATCTGTACAGAATTAGATATTGTGGTTTATGATAGTAACAATAATAGACTCACAGAAGATGAGAGAATAGAGCTAGAAAGGCGGTTGAATATAAATAGATGCTCATACCCATTAAGAAATTAAATTCAGTCATACTGATTCGAGGAGAGCGTTCCAATTATCTTTCTTCTTGAATCAGTAAAACGTATCATATTCTATACAAAAAAATAGTATGAAAACAAAATTACATAATCTAGTAATAATAGTTGTTATATCCATAATATCAGTCAGCTGTGATAGAGATATTTATGATATTGATAGCGCTGTTAAAGCAGAAGTTAAACTCACTATTGGACCAAATCTAACGATAATTACCATAGAAGGTAATCCTAGTCGAGATGTGGAATACATGACAGTTACAGATCTAAATAGTAATAAAACATTTGCCATGCACACAAATGATATTGATCTATTTGAGTATATAGAAGGATTTCAGTATGAATTAAAGGCATTAAGAATATATCTAAAGAATCCTCCTATGGATGCTCCTAATCCATCATATAGTCTGATTGAAATAATATCAAAGATAAAACAGAATAACTAAATTAGTAGATATTGTCTAGTAAGAAACTTTCAGAATTAGAGGAAAGCTGACACTTTTTTCATATGTGGAAAATTAATATTTTTAATTTAGAGAAATAAAAAATCCAACGCCAATATAATTACTGGCGTTGGATCGGCTATTGGTTGTGCTTAGAATTTATAACCTACGCTTAACCTAAATTCCTGATGATAACTGTTTCCCCTTTTGTCGGTATGCGATAAACCTCGTTGAAAAGAAAGAATTCCGTAATAATGTTTTTTCTGAATACCCAAACTCCAATAAAGACCAGTATCGAAGCGTTTATATGCGTCAAAAGGGTTACCGCTTACTTCCGGATTGCTGTGGTAGCTATATTTTTTATTCCCAAACAATCCGTATCGAGCATATAGCCCGAAATCAAGCAATAAATTTGTATTATTCTTGGCCTGAACGAGAAGTTTACTGGTAGTTCCAGGGCGTATATGTTAACATGCCCTCCTTTTAACACCAAACCATCGTTTTGTAATTTACATCCGATGGATGTGAAAAGTAGTTCGGGCTGTAAGTACAAGCTTCAGTTCATAAGTACTTCCAATGTGCGCGCCGTAGGCATATTTACGTACATCCGATCCAGTCATATTGGAATAGTTCAAACCTCCCTTTACCCCCCATTGGGAATAAGCGTTCAAAGAACAAAATAATACAAGTAACAAGGGAATTAATTGTCTCATAATCTTTCTATTTTTTTACTATTTATACACCACGCGATTCGTTGCCTAAGCGGGTGCATACATATAATTCACCTCCGACGAGTTTTTTCATTTGACTCATAGCTTTGGTGATTGTATTTAACCATGGAGTTATTTGATTTGCATTGTTCTGATCTTCTTGATTAATAAAGAATCCTCCTTTGTTGCTCCATCAGATCATGAATTACATCCAATTCTGTGTTGCATTCAAAAACAGAGTTTCAACGTTATATGTTATAATGACAATATTTGCGGTCAAGAAACACAATCTTAACGTCTAATAGAAGTTAGATTTAAAACTTATACTATTTATATAACATCATAAATATCATTATTGGCAGTGAATTAATCTAGATCCATGGTAATTGGAAACAAAAAGCAGCCTTAATTTATTGAGTTAATCTTCAAATCGCCTCGCTTAGTACATTAAATAGGCATTTGTTGTTCATCAAATTTATTTTGCAACCCTATCTATTACCTCAATCAAACGATATTTTACAGAATATGGGGTCGCTATTGTTTCTTTTACTACACGTAGTTTATACTCATATCCTTTTTGGAAATCGAAACCTTCAATTTCCTTTAATACAAGTGGCGGTGAATCGTTATTTTTTGTGTTAGCGAAAAGTGCATGATAGATCTTTGGTATCTCCCCTTCATATTCTGTAGGGAAACTTGGCTGAAGCATCACGGTTTCAGATGCAATGGTAAGTTCCAGTTCCTCTTGAGAATCATCTAATATCTTTTTAATTTTGGAAACTGGACCTACAAATATATACTTGATTTGGGAAACATCTTGTGGTGGATTACTCATCCATATTTTTCTTGCTTTAAAAGTATATTCATATCCCCGTTCATATTCAAAATCAAATTGTTCATAGGTAATGTTAATCAAAGGTTTAACTTTATTCTCATCACTATCAGAGAAAAGTACTGTTTCTGTCCATACATTGCTTAAGATACTTTTCCCATAGGTTGTTTCAGGATAAATTGTCATTACGACATTTTCTTCTTTGTCCACTTCTTCAGTCAAACAACTATAAAAGAGTTTTGTTAAAATCATCAAAAGTAGAATACTTGTTAATCGTTTCATTGGTATTATTATTAAGGTTAATGACTAAATCGATTTCGGCGGTTTTAGATTCTGGATTCATTATCAATGATAGACTTAGAAGTATTCAAACGATTTTAGCTATATACCCACATTATGTTGCTTGAGATAAAATTAAGTTGCATGGATAAAACAGTAATTATAATAAACAAAGTCTGTGAGTAACGAATCTCATTAATTCGTTATGGTTTAAGCTAAATCGTTTGAGAGCAATACTTACTACTTTATTTCATAAAATAAGCAGTTCTTTTTATTAAATCTTTAAATATAATTCATGTCAGTATGTAGTTCAAAAAAATGTTTTTAAGAGAATTAGATTACTTATGTATGAATACAAAAATATGATTTGTCATTTGATTGCTTCTTGCCATATGGCAAGAAGCAATCAAATGACAAGTAAAATCACACTCAAGTAGAGAATGAATGCAATAGATGCTCTAAGGTCTTACAGTTGAATTGTGTCACAAGCTAGTTTTTAATATTTAAACTTGAAGTACAATAGGAATTCTCTTCGTCTCAATGGCATTTGCTGATTATAACTATTGATCGATGACAATTCCGTCAAGGAAAGAAAATCATTGTTCAACAGATTTCTCAGAAGAAAGCCATATTCTATACGTTTAAATCGGAAAGCTCCTTTCATATCCAAGAAGAAGAAGTTTGAGTAACTATTTTCCTCCCTTTCATACACAATATAATCTGTAGTTAAAGATAAATCGATTCTCTTAGATGGAAAATAATATAAACTTAAATTCTGAATAAGATCGATTAATGGTGCCGTTTCTGTTAAATTGTTATTATTCCATATAATTCTTCCGGTAGCTTTATAGACAAAACTTACATTTTTAATTCTTTTCCATTCTATATTGCTCGAAAGCGATGCAGTATTGCTAACATTTTTAAGTTGTATGTTTTGCTGTATAATATTGGATGACATGCTAGTATATGATAGTATCGGCGAAGCGGTACCATCACAGCGCATTAAGCGGTACCACTCTAGCGCACCAAGCGGTACCATCATGACACTGTAAGCGGTACCATTCGTAGCGCTCTAAGTGGTACCAAGAAAATGGGTTTGCCAATTC
>JBOFPV010000034.1:0-4876 GCA_051660585.1 Tannerellaceae bacterium | reverse complement strand
CCACAATACAGTTGTTGTTTGGGTTATACTGTGGTGCAGCTTTGATGCGAGCGACTACATTTTGTGTATATTTCTCTTTCTTCTTACCTCCGAATATTTTTGCAAAATACTCCACATTGGCACCATCTTTAAGCAACGTTGCAGTTTTAGGAGTTACGTATACAAGCGAAAGAGTTCTACTTAGATAACGTACGGCTTCAACCGTAGGTAGTTCTTCCGTTGCGATAACTATACCGGCAACTTTTGCTTTTTCAGCCGCTCGTATTTGTTTGCGCAATGTATCTTGGTAAGCTTCTGGTGTTGATTGGATATGGTCTATCATTACAATCTTTCCCTTTACATCAAGGGTGTCGAAGTTTGCAGGGCTACCTTCTCCTATGTATTCAACTTTACCATTAAAGCCACCGCTCCAAGAATATGTGCTCGGAGTATAATCTGTATTGATGCGTAACTTCTTGCCATTGATTTTCATTTGTGTACTATCATCGGCATACTCTCTTAATCCGGCAAAACCGAATGTTTGAAGGCCTTTATCTCCAAGCAATTCCACATTTGGCATTGTCTTCAATTGATCTACAATATAAGTAAAAGCCAAAGTGTCGCCTTTTGTCATCGGCGCTCTACCGGCAAACTCATCGCTTGATAATGTAACAACGTGTTGTTTAAATTTATCAAGCAAAGCTTGGTTCGGATTAATAGACTCTGTTTGTTGTTGCGCATGCGACGATACGCTCAAGAGAAAAAGAGAAAAGAGTAGAGAGCTTTTCATTGATTTCATACGTTGAAAATATTTAGTCTGTTAGCTATTTAAGATGCCTTAGTCAAGTTCTTGAGAAAATATTATTGTTTTCATCTTTACCCAAAGGTATCTAATTTGTTCTTTTTAGCGGGTATATTTCAACGTTTTTTTAGTATTGCAGCCAAATTTGACTAGTTTTAATGAGGCGACGGTTAAACTAGCAGTCGTTGCGTTTGTTCTTTCAACAGAATAAAACTTGAAGTTATGAGAATATTGATATTATGTTCGGATAGTAGCGGAAGAGGCGAAATGGTTTATAGCTTTTTACGCTCATTTGATCCCTCATTGGAGTTAGATCTTGGTTCTGATGAAGCAAAACATGGAATGAGTGAATACGCAGTTCATGCCATGCAAGCACAAGGAATTGATATTACGGCCATTCATTGTTGCCATACAGAGATCTTTAAAGATCAGAAGTGGGATTATATCCTTACACTAACCGATCACGATCAGGGAATTGCTTCAAAGTTGAAAGAGCGTTCCGGTGGACAAAGCATTGAGATGGAGTTTGTAAATCCTTTAGTTGCAGATCATACAACGCAAACCAAAGATGATGCTTATATCACGCTAAGAGATAAAATGAGCATCGTCCTTTTCGATTTTTACCTGCGAGATATAAAAGATAAAGAAATTCTGGGAGATGATGGTTGTGGTGTTTGGTGCGACGTGTAAAAGTTTAATTATATTTGCACCGTATTTAGAAACACAAAAAGAATAAATATGGCAAAGAGAGAATGGCAAACTATCAAGGAGTACGAAGAGATTCTTTTCGATTACTTCGAAGGTATTGCTAAGATTACAATCAACCGTCCACGTTATAGAAATGCATTTACTCCGACTACTACATTGGAAATTAGCGATGCATTGCGTATTTGTAGAGAAGATGAAAACATCAGCGTAATCGTTCTTACAGGCGCAGGAGATAAAGCTTTCTGTGCAGGAGGAGATCAAAACGTGAAAGGATTGGGCGGATATATTGGTAAAGATGGGGTTCCTCGTCTCAATGTATTGGAAGTTCAAAAGCAAATTCGCTCTATGCCTAAGCCTGTAATTGCAATGGTAAATGGCTTTGCAATCGGAGGCGGACACGTATTGCATGTTGTATGTGACTTGTCTATCGCATCTGAAAATGCTATTTTCGGACAAACCGGTCCTCGTGTAGGTAGCTTTGATGCCGGCTTTGGTTCTTCATACCTTGCTCGTGTGGTTGGTCAAAAGAAAGCGCGCGAAATCTGGTTTATGTGTCGTCAATACTCAGCTCAAGAAGCATTGGAAATGGGATTGGTAAATAAAGTAGTTCCGTTTGATCAATTGGAAGATGAGGTTGTTGAATGGGCACAAACGATGATGCAGCATAGCCCAATGGCATTACGCATGATTAAGCTAGGACTTAATGCGGAATTAGACGGGCAAGCAGGCTTGCAAGAGTTTGCCGGAAATGCAACGTTGCTTTACTATCTAACCGAAGAAGCACAAGAAGGTAAACATGCTTTCCTAGAAAAACGTAAACCGGAATTTAAGAAGTATCCTAAATTTCCTTGATAATAACACCTTTCGATATGAACGTTTTTATAAAACCATATAGATTGGACTTTATAAATCCCGCGGGTACTTCTCGTGGGATTTATAATTTTAGAGACTCCCGCTTTATTATATTACAATCCGAGGCAGATGCTTCGGTTTTTGGAATAGGAGAGTGCGCACCACTACCCAATCTCAGTTGTGACGATATTCCTAATTATGATGAAGTACTTCAATGCTTTTGCAATACATTTCGCGAAACCGGAGTAATAGACTATGCGTCTATGAAGAATTACCCATCTATGTTATTCGGATTAGAGTCGGCTCTTTTGCATTACAATGCAGGAACATGTCGCTTGTTTGATACACCTTTTAGTAGAGGTGAAGAAGGGATCGTTATAAACGGTCTTATTTGGATGGGCTCGAAAGAGGCTATGTTTAATCAAATAGAGAAGAAGCTTTCTGCCGGATTCTCGTGTCTTAAATTAAAGATCGGAGCGATCAACTTTGAAGATGAGTTGCAATTGCTTCGTTATGTACGCGAGCATTTTCCGGCTTCAGTTATGGAAATTCGAGTAGATGCTAACGGTGCTTTTGCCCCACATGAAGCATCGGAGAAGTTGAAACGTTTGAGCGAATTTGAGATTCATTCGATCGAACAACCGATAAGAGCCGGACAGTGGGAAGCGATGGCAAAGCTTTGTGCAAATACGCCGATACCTATTGCTCTCGATGAAGAGTTGATCGGTATAAACGACTTTGATACAAAGAAAGAACTACTTGCTACAATCACTCCTCAATATATCATATTGAAACCATCTTTGCATGGCGGAATCTTTGGCTGCAATGAGTGGATCAAACTCGCAGAAGAGCAATCTATTCCTTGGTGGGTTACTTCCGCTTTGGAGTCAAATGTAGGACTTAATGCGATTGCACAATGGACAGCTTCATTGAATGTAAAACTTCCACAAGGATTAGGAACCGGATTGCTATATTCCAACAACTTCTCATCTCCGTTGCATATAGAAGGAGAGCGACTTTGGTACAATCCTCAAGTTTCATTCGACTATTCTTCAATACGTTAAGCTTATGTCTCATTTCAATACAAATATCGCATCTCAGACATTTACGTTACGAGGAGTTGCATACACACGGGAGCAGCTATTGAGTGATGCTTTCATTGGGTTTTATACGCCAGTTATTTTATCAGCTGAACAGAAGCAATACGAGACTGCAATTCTGTCTTTTTTGAAAGATTGGTATGCAGAAACACCAACGATGACACTGCACACATCGGGTTCTACCGGTACACCCAAATCAATAACCGTATACAAAGAGCAGATGATGCATAGTGCTATGATGACATGCGAAGCTTTGCAACTCTATAAAGGATGCAAAGCTTTGTTGTGTTTGCCTGTGCACTATGTAGCCGGAGTAATGGTTTTGGTAAGAGCACTTGTTGCCGGTTGGAATGTGATTCCGATTGCACCATGCGGGAATCCGGTAATACAAACGAACGAACACTTCGACTTTGCAGCACTTATTCCTATGCAAGTTTACAATGCCTTTGAAAGTCTGCATGGTGAGGAACACTTGAATCGTATTCGAACGATTATTATTGGAGGTGCAGCTGTAAGTGCATCGCTCGAATCAAGAATTGGACAATTAATATCAGCTTGCTATTCAACCTACGGAATGACTGAGACTTTATCGCACATCGCTTTGCGGAAGTTAAACGGAAAAGATGCATCGTCGTATTATCAAGTTATGCAAGGCGTGAATATTTCTCTGTCAGAAGACGAAACGTTGGTTATTGATGCGCCGGGTGTCAATAGCGAGTTATTGCAAACGAATGATATTTGTGAGATCAAAAATGAGCGTGAATTTAAAGTCTTAGGTCGTAGGGATAATGTAATTATTTCAGGAGGCGTGAAGCTCTTTGTTGATGATATTGAGCACAAGCTTTCAGATTATATTCGAGTTCCTTTTGCGATTACCGCAATTTCAAATGAACGTTTTGGAGAAGCTGTTGTCCTCTTGGTCGAGAAGCAAGGATTTGAAGTAAACAAAGAAGTTATATTTGATTTGCTTTTGCCCTATGAGCGTCCCAAGCAAATATTGTATGTGGATGAAATACCGTTGACCACGTCGGGCAAACTTGCACGCAAATCCATCCGCGATTTAGCCGGTTTATTATTAAAGTAAATATTAATAATGATTCATCTACTGCATGAATCGTATTATTGCTAGAATACTAGATGTTAGAGCAAACAATGGTTTTAGAGAAAAGAAACATTGTTTGCTCTTTTTCTTTTTGATTCTTCTTGTAAAGTGTTGTTTTTAATAGTTTGATAATTAGTGGTCTGTATTTATGAGTCTAATTTTTGGATGTTTAAGAATATTAAAATACAGAGGAGTGTTCATATTTGCTTTCGTGAAATAACAAAAACTAATCAATGAAGGCTTATATCAAAACAGCACTGATGTGTTCCTTACTACCTTTTCATATATGGGCACAAGAAGGTGTTACAAATGCATTTGAAGATTTACAACGTA
>JBOFPV010000033.1:0-17938 GCA_051660585.1 Tannerellaceae bacterium | reverse complement strand
TGGGTATACGCCTGAATCTATCAGAAGTTTTATCGATAAAATCGGTTATACCAAATATGATGGTATCATTGATGTTGCACTTCTGGAGCATGCTGTACGTGAAGATTTGAATGTGAAAGCTCCTCGTGTGTCGGCTGTACTTGATCCTATCAAGCTTGTTATAACCAACTATCCTGAAGGGAAAGTTGAGATGATGGAAACAGTAAATAATCCTGAAGATGAAAGCATGGGTACACGTGAAATTGCATTTACAAAAGAGCTTTTGATCGAGCGTGAGGACTTTATGGAAGACGCACCTAAGAAGTATTTCCGAATGACTCCAGGACAAGAAGTGCGATTGAAGAGTGCATATATCGTGAAGTGTACCGGCTGTAAGAAAGATGAAAATGGCGAGATTGTAGAAATCTATGCAGAGTATGATCCGCAAACAAAAAGTGGTATGCCTGAAAGTAACCGTAAGGTGAAAGGTACATTACATTGGGTTTCTGTTGAATACAGTTTGCCTGCAGAGGTTCGTATCTATGACCGATTATTTTCAGTGGAGAATCCTTCAGAAGACAAAGAAAAAGATTTCTTGGAGTTGTTAAATCCTGATTCCTTAAAGGTGTTGACGAATTGTCGTGTTGAAATGGCATTGAAAGATGCAAAGGCAAATGATCACTTCCAATTCACCCGTTTAGGGTATTTCAACCTGGATAAAGATTCTCAAAATGGAAAATTAATCTTTAACCGCACTGTATCTTTGAAGGATACGTGGAGTAAAGTGAAGAATAAATAAAAGGACAATATGGTTGATCTAAAAGTTGTAATCTGAAAGCCCGTTTTTTTGAAGTATGTGGCTGTATCGTTACATCAGTAAAGCAATCGTATTTTCGCACTTTATAAATTAAGGGCGAAGGATCTGGTTGATCTTTTGCCCTTTTTATTGTTTTATGACCAGTTATATTTACTTGCAACAAATTTTTTAACTCTATACTATGACAGATTTTATTCAGCCAATCATTGATTGGTATATGCAAAATATGAACTATTTTACAATAACATTGCTGATGATTGTAGAAAGTTCATTTATTCCATTTCCATCTGAAGTTGTAATTCCTCCTGCGGCTTGGAAAGCAGCACAAGGTGATTTAAATATATACATGGTTGTTTTGTCGGGAACAGTTGGTGCTCTGATTGGTGCATTGATTAATTATTACATCGCTAGATCACTAGGTCGCTATCTAGTTTATAAATTTGCAGATACCCGATTTGCTCATTTCTGCTTAATTGATAAGAGTAAAGTCGTAAAAGCTGAAGAGTATTTTGTAAAACATGGAAATGTTTCTACATTTATAGGGCGTCTTGTTCCGGGTATTCGTCAATTGATATCTATACCTGCGGGCTTAGCTAATATGAAGCTTCTCAATTTTTGTTTCTACACCACACTAGGGGCATTGATATGGAATGTTGTATTGGCTGCTTTAGGGTATGGTTTTTATAGCCAAAAAGCGCTTTTGGAAGAGTATTATAAAGAGCTTTCATATTGCTTGTTGGGTTTGGGCGTGTTATTTATTCTATATTTGCTATATAGTGGTTTGAAGAAAAGACGCTAAAAAGCTTGTGTGAAAAGAACTATTTTTATTGCTTTGTAAAGTGTGATAATAAATAAGAGTTTATTCATATCGCATTTTTTAATAATGAGTGTTGCACTAAATAAATAAAACAATGGCAAAATTTAGAGGAACTGTTGTTGTGGATGAGGAGCGTTGCAAAGGTTGTGATCTTTGTGTTGTTGCTTGCCCAGCAGATGTTTTAGAATTACATCCTCGTGAAGTAAATGCTAAAGGTTATCATTACTCATACATGAAAAACCCTGATGCTTGTATAGGTTGTGCGAGTTGTGGATATGTTTGTCCAGATGGCTGCATAACTGTTTATAAAGTTAAACTGTAAGAAACTACAATCATATGTCTGAAGAAATCAAACTCATGAAAGGAAATGAAGCGATTGCTCATGCGGCAATTCGCTATGGAGCTGATGGCTATTTTGGTTATCCGATTACGCCACAATCTGAAATCATGGAAACATTGATGGACGAAGCTCCTTGGGATACGACAGGAATGGTTGTACTACAAGCAGAAAGTGAAGTTGCTGCTATAAATATGGTTTATGGTGGTGCCGGATGTGGAAAGCGTGTTATGACATCATCTTCGAGTCCAGGTATAAGCTTGAAACTCGAAGGGATTTCTTACATCGCAGGAGCAGAGCTTCCATGCTTGATAGTGAATGTGATGCGTGGTGGGCCAGGTCTTGGAACTATTCAGCCTAGCCAAGCAGATTATTTCCAGACTGTAAAAGGAGGAGGACACGGAGACTATCGTCTTATTACATTGGCTCCTTCTTCAGTACAAGAAATGGCAGATTTTGTTGCCTTAGGTTTTGATCTTGCTTTTAAATATAGAAACCCTGCAATGATTCTCGCAGATGGTATTGTTGGTCAAATGATGGAAAAAGTAACACTTCCACCTACGCAATCAAGAAAAACCGAAGCTGAAATTATTGAAGAGTGTCCATGGGCAACTTTAGGTAAGCCGAAGACAAGAGAACGTAATGTGATAACATCTCTAGAGCTTGATCCAGCTAAGATGGAAGAGAATAATATTCGTTTTCAAGAGAAATATAAAACAATTGAAGAGGCAGAAGTTCGCTATGAGGAATTTATGTGTGATGATGCGGATTATTTGCTCATTGCTTTTGGTTCTTCCGCTCGTATTTGCCAAAAAGTTGTAGAGATGGCTCGTGAAGCCGGACTTAAGGTTGGTTTATTTAGACCAATTACACTTTGGCCTTTCCCTTCGAAAGTGCTGAATGAATATGGTGATAGAGTGAAAGGAATGTTGTCTGTTGAGTTAAATGCAGGTCAAATGGTAGAAGATGTAAAACTAGCTGTTAATGGAAAGGTTAAGGTTGAGCATTTTGGTCGTTTAGGCGGAATTGTATTTACACCAGACGAAATTTTAGAAGCACTTAAAAACAAATTACTCTAATTGAAATTATGGAGCAGGAAAAGATTTATAAAGTGTTGACGAGTGTTTTTCTCCTTCTCGCAATTGCGACAGTTGCTGTCTATTTTTTATCAGCAGATAGAACGTATTTTTATTATTGTGGGGGAGCTGCATTGTTTGTAAGATTAGTTCAATACTTTATGAAGTTTTTAATGTGATAAAAAATTGAACCATGAATTTGAACGAAATATTAAAACCGGAGAACTTGGTTTATGAGAAACCTCGTTTGATGAATAATACACCGATGCACTATTGTCCTGGTTGTAGTCATGGTGTTGTCCATAAATTAATAGCAGAGGTTGTTGATGAAATGGGTCTTGAAGAGAAAACCATCGGAATTGCACCAGTAGGCTGTGCTGTTTTTGCTTATAATTATATCGATATAGACTGGCAGGAGGCTGCACACGGTAGAGCTCCGGCTTTGGCGACAGCTGTGAAAAGACTTAATCCTGAAAAGATGGTATTCACGTATCAAGGTGATGGTGACCTTGCAGCAATTGGTACAGCAGAAACAATTCATGCAGCCAATAGAGGAGAAAATATTGTGATCGTATTCGTAAATAACGGGATTTATGGTATGACAGGTGGACAGATGGCACCAACTACCCTAGAGGGGATGAAAACAGCAACTTGTCCTTATGGTCGTAATATCGCATTAAATGGTTACCCGTTGAAAATTTCAGACTTGCTGGCCAAGTTAGAAGGTACATGTCTTGTTACTCGTCAGGCAGTACATACTGTAGCTGCTGTGAAAAAGGCAAAAAAAATGCTTCGCAAAGCTTTCGAAAATTCAATGGCCGGAAAAGGTACATCTGTTGTTGAGTTTGTGTCAACGTGTGCTTCTGGCTGGAAAATGTCACCAGATCAAGCTAATAAGTGGATGGTTCAGCATATGTTTGAACATTATCCATTAGGAGACTTGAAAAATGTAGAATAATAAACTTACGAGCATGAAACAAGAAATTATTATAGCTGGATTTGGAGGTCAAGGAGTTTTGTCGATGGGTAAAATATTAGCCTACTCTGGGTTGATGGAGGATAAAGAAGTGAGTTGGATGCCTTCTTACGGGCCAGAGCAAAGGGGGGGTACTGCAAATGTGACCGTAATCTTAAGCGATGAGCGAATAAGCTCTCCTGTTCTAAACTCATTTGATATCGCTATTGTACTAAATCAGCCTTCACTAGAAAAGTTTGAAAGTAAAGTTAAACCTGGTGGTATTTTAATTTATGATGGCTATGGTATTCATCATCCCGTTACGCGTAATGATATTCAGGTGTATCGTGTAGATGCAATGGATGCAGCTACGGAAATGAATAACTCAAAGGCCTTTAATATGATTGTTTTGGGTGGTTTATTAAAGGTGTGTCCAATGGTAAATATTGAGAATGTTTTGTTAGGTTTGAAAAAATCTTTGCCTGAAAGACATCATCATTTGTTGCCGATGAACAAAGAAGCAATTCTTAAAGGAATGGATATTATACGTAAAGTATAATATTTCACAAATATTATCGAACAAACCGGAATTTACTATCGTTTTAGAACGACTGTGTTCCGGTTTTTTTGTTTTATCTTTGCTGCTGATGAAATATTTAGTATACATATTAGCATTGACTTTGTGTACCGCCGTTGTAGCAGAAGCTCAGCGTCCGGCTGAAGGTGGAAAAAGAGGACAACAAACTCGATCACCATTTCGTACACTATCTTCCCCGAACGATGTTCCGGATAGTTTGATCAACAATACACAGACAGACTCTATAAAACGTATTACAGCATTTCGATTGTCTGAGCGATTGGGGGAAGTTTCTATTGCACCAATGGATACTTCTAGACTGAATTTTGGGCAAAGTGCACAGATGGAAGCCAATGGCTTAGCAATAGGGTATTTAGGGCCTTTGGGCTCGCCATCTCAATCGAAGGTTTTTGCAGAAAGAGGAGAAGGTCAGGATTTTATATTTGCAAACGATTTCAATTATTTTAGTATCTATCCCGATAGTATGCTTTATTATAATGCAAAGCTACCTTATACGAATGTCATGTATACCCAAAATGGTGCTAATGTAACAAGAGAAGAGCGTTTGAAAGGTGTGGTTACGATGAATTTTGGGAAAAAGTTTAATGTAGGTTTTGATGCTGATTATTTATACGCAAGAGGAGCCTACAACTCTCAAGGCGGAAAACATCTTACATATCGTTTGTTTTCGAGCTACAACTCAGACAAATATTCGATTTATGGTTATCTGGCTAATAGTAATTTTGTGAACTATGAAAACGGAGGTGTTATAGATGATAGATACGTTACACATCCACAAGAGTTTGCTGAAGGAAGAAAGGAGTTTGATTCGAAGAGTATTCCTACATTATTGAATGATACATGGAATCGTTTTAGAACAAAACGTTTCTATTTTACACAACGATATAACTTGGGCTTCTATAAAGATGTGGAAACGCAAGATGAGAAAGGTGAAAGTGTTACTGATGAGCAGTTTGTGCCTGTTTCTAGTCTGATTCATACATTTGATTATTCGGCAAGTCGTAGGAGGTTTATATCGAATATGCCAGTTGACTCAATCTCTAAGTTATATGAAAATAATTTTGTAGACGGTAACGTGAATGATACAACATCTTATTGGTCAGTTCGTAACACACTGGGTATCTCTTTGCGAGAGGGTTTTCATGACTTAGCAAAATTCGGAGTTACAGCTTATGCCGGATATGAAATTCGTAACTTTAAGTTGATGAGTGACAATAGACAAAGTCCGAATTCGTATACGCAGAGTAATTTTGTGATTGGAGGGGAGATTTCAAAGCGTCGTGGAAGTATCTTAACTTATAATGCAGATGCTGAATTTTGTCTTGCCGGGTACAAAGCCGGTGAATTGAAGATTAGTGGGGAGCTGCAAACAAAGTTCCCGTTGTTCAAAAAAGAAGCCTCCGTTAGAGCTTTTGGTTACTTTAAGAACTTAGCTCCAAACTTTTATGAGCAGCGCTATCACTCTAAATTCTATTGGTGGGATAATGATTTTGGAAAAGTAAGAAGAGTTTTAGCCGGAGGTGAAGTAAATCTGGCTTCTACAAATACTTCATTAATGGCTTCTGTTGAGAATATTCAAAATTTTATTTACTTTAATTCGAAAGGATTGCCGATTCAAAATGGAGGAAGTGTGCAAGTTTTAACTGCACGATTGAGACAGAATTTTTATTATCGTGCTTTAGGTTGGGAAAATGATATTGCGTTTCAGCAAAGTAGCGATCAGTCGGTTCTACCATTGCCTCAAATTAGTATTAACTCTAATTTATATGCAGCATTTCCGTTGGTTAAAGTGTTGACTTTGCAAATAGGTACAAATATTCATTATACCTCATCATATTATGCTCCGTATTACCAAGCGGCGACTATGCAGTTCATTAATCAGGATCAAGTGAAAGTAGGCAATTTTCCATTAATGAATATATATCTGAATGCACACTTGAAACAAGCACGTTTTTTTGTGATGTATTATAATCTCGGAGCTAAATTCATGACTCCGAATTATTTCTCTTTGGCTCATTATCCTTTAAATCCACCTCAATTACGAGTTGGAATTTCCGTAATGTTCAACAATTAATAATTTGAATGAAAACGCGTAAGTTATTAATCCTATATTCTGTTTTACTTGCAGCTGTAGCAATTCTTATCGGATTGCTTATTAATATTAAAGGCGTTGATAAGCCGGCGCTGCGAACATGGCAAGAAATAGAAGAGTCAAGGGTGTTGAAGGCTGTTACAGAATATGGATCATTAGGTTATTATATTTCTGGAGATTCTTTACAAGGATTTGAATATGAGTTGAGCAGAAAACTTTCTGAAATAAGTGGTCTTGAGATTCAACTTACATTAGAAATGAATCTAGATAAAAGCTTTGCGATGCTTAAAGATGGTGAAGTTGATGTTTTGATGCGGAATATTCCGATTACAGATGCTCTCAAAGATGAATTTGACTTTACAATCCCAATTTTGGCAAGTAAACAAGTCCTTGTGCAACGAACTATTGATTTGGATAGCAACAAAATTAATGTGATCCGTAATCAAATTGAGCTAGGAGGTCAGACATTGTATGTGCCAGAGCATTCGCCTGCAATTCAACGCATCAAGAATCTTTCAGAGGAGATTGGTGATACCATATACATTAATGAAAATAAGCTTTACTCAAGTGAGCAACTATTTTTAATGGTCGTTGGTGGAGATATTGATTATGCCGTTTGTGATCAGCGTATCGCTCAAGATCTACAGACTAAGTACCCTAATATAGATATCAATACGGATATTAGTTTTAATCAATTACAAGGTTGGGCCGTTCGTAAAGACTCTCATGTATTGCTAGATAGTCTTAATAGCTGGATAAAGCAGCTAGATGCAAATGATGAGATTCAATCTTTGATAAAGAAATATTATAGGTGATTCATTAGATAGAAACTCCGTATTTTTAT
The DNA here is from genome assembly GCA_051660585.1 of Tannerellaceae bacterium. Taxonomy (GTDB): domain Bacteria; phylum Bacteroidota; class Bacteroidia; order Bacteroidales; family CAMTPD01; genus UBA12018. Next base: position 10,423 of record JBOFPV010000033.1, on the reverse strand, counting down.
TTTGTTTATTCTATTATAAAATAAGCCGAGGCACAATCGTTTCGGCTATTCTTTTGTGTTCTGAAACACAAGCCGTTTAACTATTTATATTTTATTTGAATTTATGAGTCTGTACACGCCAAAAGAGATTCTTTCTTATGTTGAAAAGACTTCTTTCGAGAAACGAGGTCTTAACTTTAAAAAAACGATTATTTTAGGTTTTATCGCAGGTGCTTACATTGCAATGGGTGGTCTATTATCTATTTTAATTGGTTATGGTTTTCCTGAGATTTCTGCAGGAAATCCTGGGTTGCAAAAATTCTTGACAGGGGCAATGTTTCCTGTTGGGCTTATTTTAGTTGTAGTTGCTGGAGCAGAACTATTTACTAGCAATACTGCTTATTTTACACCAGGCGCACTTAGTGGGAAGCACTCACTTTCTGTTGTATTACGCAGTTGGATTACTGTATATACATCTAATTTTGCTGGTGCACTTTTTTTTAGTTACTTCTTGATTTATCTTACAGGTATTGTTCATTATGATCCTTGGCATTCAAGCATAATAAAATTAGCAGAAGCAAAGGTGTCATATCCATTCCTTACAGTCTTTTTGAAAGGAATCGGTGCAAACTGGCTTGTTTGTCTAGCGATATGGTTAGGTATTAGTGCTAAAGATACAACGGGAAAGATTTTAGGGATATGGTGGCCTGTTATGTGCTTTGTTGCTATTGGTTATGAGCACTGCATTGCTAATATGTTTTATGTGCCACTTGGGATTTTTGAAGGAGCAAATGTTTCATGGTCTCAATTTCTTATAAATAGTTTACTTCCATCTACGTTAGGTAATATTGTGGGAGGTGCTTTTTTTGTAGGAACCTTATATTGGTATGTATACGGTCGCGATTAATTGATTTTTTTATTTTATCTTTACGATATTAATAAAATACGAAGGCAGATGAGATTTGATGAAATGAATCTTGAAGATGCATTGCTTCAAGGATTGGAAGCAATGAATTTTCGGGAAGCAACCCCTGTACAGGAGAAGACTATCCCATATATATTAGAAGGGAAAGATATTATTGCATGTGCCCAAACCGGGACAGGTAAAACTGCTGCTTATGTATTGCCTCTGCTCAATAGATTAAGCAAAGGTGAACATGCTGATAATTCAATTAATGCTATAATAATGTCTCCAACTAGAGAGCTTGCTCAACAAATTGACCAGCAGCTAGAAGGTTTCTCTTATTTTTTACCAGTTTCTTCGATTGCGGTATATGGTGGTAGTGATGGTGTATTATGGGAGCAGCAAAAGCGAAGTCTTCAAATGGGCGCAGATGTTGTTGTTGCAACTCCCGGTAGGTTACTGTCTTATCTTAAATTAATCGATTTGGATCTGTCTCATGTTTCGTATTTTATTTTAGATGAAGCAGATCGTATGCTCGATATGGGTTTTTATGATGATATTATGCAGATTGTAAATGCTTTGCCGGCATCGAGACAAACAATTATGTTTTCAGCGACAATGCCACCAAAGATTCGTCAATTGGCAAAGAATATTCTACAAGATCCGATTGAGGTAGAGATTGCTGTGTCTAGACCGCCTGAGGCGATTATGCAAACAGCATATATTTGCTATGATAACCAAAAGCTGCCTATATTAACAGGGCTTTTTGAAAATACATCTCCGGAGCGCGTTATTATTTTTGCTTCGTCTAAACTAAAAGTTAAAGAGTTAGCAACTCGTTTGCAGAAAATGAATTTTAATGTTGGAGCGATGCATTCTGATTTGCAGCAATCGGAACGTGAAGCTGTGATGAAAGATTTCAAAAGTAATAAGCTTTCAATCTTAGTAGCTACAGACATTGTTTCAAGAGGAATTGATATTGATGATATCAAATTAGTTATTAATTTTGATATACCTCATGATCCAGAAGATTATATTCATCGTATTGGTCGCACCGCTCGAGCAAATAATGAAGGGATTGCTATTACTTTTGTTTCGGAGGATGAGCAGTCTAAGTTTCATCGTATAGAACAGTTTTTAGGGAAAAATGTATATAAGATACCGGTTTTTCCTGAATATGGAGAAGCTCCAGCTTATGAGCCGCGCAAGAAGCGTGCAAAATCTGTACGAAAAACTAATAATGGAGGAGTGTCCAAAAAGAAGATTTTAAAGAAAAAGATCCCGAATAATAATTACAAAGATATGGAGGGAGTAATATAATCATATTAATATTTTATGGATATATAAGGAAAAGGAAGAATTTACGATTTTGTAGATTCTTCCTTTTTCGTTCATATTGCGCAGATTTATCTTATTAGTTTGCTGTATATCTTCTTATATCAGTAGTTTAGCAGATTGTTTAAATAACGTTAATATGGTGTATTAAACTTTCATTTTAAAAGAACATAATGGATTATATTATGTTTTAATAATGAGAAATAGATGATATGTTTCTATCTGAAACAGTGTATTTCTTGGTAAAAATGTGAAATATAAAATTCAAAATATATTCTTTAGATTAATGTGATTTTCATATTTATTTCTCTATATAATAGGTTAGTCTTTTAAGGTGTTATGAAGGCGCAGTGCTGTGAGAGCAATGCGCCTTTGAATTATTTAGTATACACGAAAAATACAATATACATAAATTGTTTCAATGAAGGAATAATAGTTAAACGGATATATAAATATATCTTGCGGTCAAACTTATCGATCTATATATTGTTATTTAATCAGAGAAAAGACAATGTGCATTTATCGATAAGTTTTTAGTGTTGATTTATAGACGTTGTTGAGGCCCGGATTGATATGTATGTGTCAACCGGGCTTTTTATTTTATTAAACTTCCAGCTTGTATCTAATTTGATCCAATATAATTGGTATTTCATCTGCATTTATTCCTGCCGAAATGAGCTCAGGAATATCTTTCCTAAATGACTCAATAAACTTATCGGTTACACCATTATCTGCATGTACAGATTTTAGATATAATTCAATAGCTTTTTTTAGATTATGCAAAGCCCACTCTGTGTGTCCTGCATTTAGGAAGTCTTGAGAACTAGGTGTGGTTTCTTGGATAATCTTATTATAATAGCGTTGAGCTTGATCATACTTTCTAGTTAAGAACGAACACCATGCAATAGCTCTCCATGACTTCGTACTTTTTTGATCCAAAAACTCAACTTTGAAATAACAAGTCAAGGCTTCTTGATAGTTCTTTAATTCAAGATAACAATGTCCGATATTGATTTGATTGTTGAGATTATTTGGATTTATCGATTCTAGTTTTCGATAATACAGAAGAGCATTTTCAGGTTGTTTTAATTGTTTGTAGCAACCTGCAAGTTTGCGTAATGTCCATTTGCTATCTGGGTTTAGAAGTTCAGCATGTTGATATGCTTTCAGAGCATCGTCAATTTTACCAATCATTTGATAGCAATATCCGATTTTCTGATAAATTGTTTCATTTGTTGCATCATACTGAGCTAATTTTTGAAACAGTTGAAGAGCATCGTCATAGTATTTCTTTTTAAAGAACGATTCAGCAAAAAGTGTCAAACTCTCAACATCCGAGATATATGGAGCGAGTACAGGTTGATTGTAGAAATCAAGAGACTGGTTGAATATATCTTTAAAATCGAGATGTCGGGGATGAAGTTTGTAGAACCTATATAGATTTTGTAGATAGCGTGCGATCATGAAATCAACCCTCTTTTGCTCAGAAAGAGCTCCTTCATTATCCTGTTCTGGGTTTAAATCTCCAAGCGAAAACTTTTCAACAATCTCTTTATTCGTCTGAGACATGCTTTTGATTGTAAACCAGAATGAATACCTATCAGAATCACAAAGCATAAAGTTGATAACCATCATTTTAGAGATACCTTTCATGTTGCTATCAGCATTTGCAACTTCAGAATACTCTTCACAGAAAGGTAAGAACCAATTGCTTAAAGTGCTAAAGAAAGACATATTCTTCAAACTTGAGAATGAAGACAATAATACATCTGCTCCTTCAGATTGCAAATCATTAAGTTCCTGAAATTTTTCCGCCCATTTGCTTTTAGAAAGCTCTTCTTCCCATTCCGGATTCATCTCTTCTGATAAAGTTTCCGGATTAAGGTCTTGGATATTGAACTTCTTTTTAAGATCGGCTGATGTTTTCATCATTTCAGGAATAATCTCATCTTGAAGTTGTTTCGAAATCTTTTCTGTGTCTCTAGAGAGTATAAATTTGAGCATAATACTGCGGAAGTCTTTAATAAAAGACGGAGACTCAGCATAACTCGCCAATCTATTTACTACATTAGGATATAGTTCGATTCGATGTTGGTATGTATATATGGTAAGAAGAACTCCGACAAAAGCTCTAATGCGAATCATCGGGTTCTCATTTTCTGCAAAATCAAATAGCAGATCAATCTTATCTTCGTCAAAATATGCCAACGAAGACAATGTTAGAGCAGAAGTTGCAAGGCACTTATCTGTGTAGTAGATTGTTGAGTCTTTTGCAAAAGATCTCAAGACTTCTAACTCCTCTGAAGAGAAGCGATCAGAGAGCCATAGTTTGTTAAACAATTCATCAGCTACACGTTCATGAACACGCATTTCAGATAATAAATCCATTGCCTGTCCTTGAGCCTCAGCTTCTTTTTTTAGCTCAAGCTGAGTTGCAAACCATCGCAAACGCTGATAGATGATGTGGTAGTCCGGTGTATTTGTTATATGTGCGTTTCTTCTTCGTTCAAAGTAGTATCTAGTATAGTTTTTAGTCGCGGTTTTTAGCCAGATATTCTCGCATAATTCATATGTAGAAGCACACAAATCATTGTATATTTTCTTCTGCATAGGGTCCGTAACCCCTTGTGACAGATATGAAAGCATGTGTTTGTACGTTTCCTCCAATTCGGTGAGCTTATCTTGATAGTACCACTCTTCCGATTGAGTTATTAAGGCATGTATTGTATCGAAAGCCTCTTTTAATTCTTTATTGTTAAGCGCCTGAATTGCGTTGTTTCTGAGCTTACTTATTTCTTGATTTGTCATAAAGGCTTAATTGTGTATTATTTATAATGCTAATATATTGGTTTTTTTGTACATTTGCGATTCAAAAATAATATTTTAATTAGCAGATGAAGAATATCCGCAATTTTTGTATCATTGCCCATATCGACCACGGTAAAAGTACCTTGGCAGACCGTTTGCTTGAGTATACCAAGACTGTAGAAGGTAAAGATCTTCAGGCACAGGTGCTTGATGATATGGATTTGGAACGTGAACGTGGTATTACAATCAAGAGTCACGCAATCCAGATGAAGTATGAATATCAGGGTGAAACATATATACTGAATCTAATTGATACTCCCGGACACGTTGACTTCTCGTACGAGGTTTCTCGTTCGATTGCAGCTTGTGAGGGTGCATTACTTATCGTTGATGCCGCTCAAGGTATCCAAGCTCAAACTATTTCGAACTTGTATATGGCAATCGAACATGATTTGGAGATTATTCCGATCTTGAATAAAATCGACTTGCCAAGTGCGATGCCAGACGAAGTTGAAGATCAGATTGTAGAACTCCTTGGTTGCAAGCGCGAAGATATCTTGCGTGCCAGCGGTAAAACAGGACAAGGTGTTTACGACATTCTCGATGCTGTAGTAAACCGTGTTCCTGCACCAAAAGGAGATCCTGAAGCACCTCTACAATGTTTGATTTTTGACTCTGTATTCAACTCATTCCGTGGTATCATTGCATACTTTAAAGTTGTAAACGGAACCATTCGTAAAGGCGATATGGTTAAGTTCGTTGCAACCGGAAAAGAATATGATGCAGATGAGATTGGTGTATTGAAACTATCCATGCAACCAAAAGCAGAAGTAGGTTGTGGGGAAGTAGGATATATTATTTCAGGTATCAAAACTTCGAAAGAGGTAAAGGTTGGTGATACAATCACGCATGTAAAGAATCCTTGTAAAGAAGCAATTGATGGATTTGAAGAGGTAAAACCAATGGTATTTGCCGGTTTGTATCCTATCGACAGTGAAGATTTTGAGAACCTTCGTGCTTCTCTTGAGAAGCTTCAGCTTAACGATGCATCTCTTACATTCCAGCCTGAATCATCAGCAGCTTTAGGTTTTGGTTTTCGTTGTGGTTTCCTCGGTTTATTACACATGGAGATTATCCAAGAGCGTCTTGATCGTGAGTTTAACATGAACGTAATCACGACAGTTCCTAACGTGTCTTACATGGTAACGGATAAAAAAGGAAATGTAAAAGAGGTTCACAATCCATCAGGACTGCCAGAACCAACACAAATAGAGTTGATCGAAGAGCCATATATCAGAGCATCTGTAATTACAACAACAGATTATCTAGGTAACATTATGACGCTTTGTTTGGGGAAAAGAGGTATTCTTATCAAACAAGATTACATTTCAGGTAATCGTGTAGAATTGATCTTTGATATGCCTTTGGGCGAAATCGTGATCGACTTTTACGATAAGTTGAAGAGTATTTCGAAAGGATATGCATCATTCGACTATCACATCAATGACTTCCGTCCGTCTAAATTGGTGAAGCTAGACGTTCTTCTAAACGGTGAGCCTGTGGATGCCTTGTCCACACTTACACACGTAGACAACTCGGTGACGTTTGGCCGTCGTATGTGTGAGAAGTTGAAAGAGCTTATTCCTCGTCAACAATTCGATATTGCGATTCAAGCAGCTATCGGAGCAAAGATCATTGCACGTGAAACAGTAAAAGCTGTACGTAAAGACGTAACTGCAAAATGTTATGGTGGTGATATTTCGCGTAAACGTAAACTTCTTGAAAAACAAAAAGAAGGAAAGAAACGTATGAAGCAGATTGGTTCTGTAGAGGTTCCTCAAAAGGCATTCCTTGCAGTACTAAAACTAGACTAGTAAATACGATATTCGATATAACTAAAAGCTCTGTTTATGATACGATTCATAAGCAGAGCTTTTTTTGATTGCAGTACACATTAAAAAAACAAGGAATTGGCAATAACACTCTTCAGTTTTTCTTGTTATAACAATAAAGCTATTTAAATAAATAAGTACTGTTATGACAAAAGAACAAGTATTGAAATTAATACACGAGTATCAGCAGTTTCCTGCACAACAGGGCGATTACGATCCTGAAGAACCAATGAATCCCGATGATTTATTGGTACATGAAGAAGTTGCCACCTCATTGCGTCGTCAGTTAGAAGATAATCCTGACTTCTTTAAGGAATTAGACGAGAAAAAGATGCGTAAATACTTAGCTGATCGTTTTGGTATAGATGCTGAAGAAGAAGCTACTGCAGGATAAATATTCAATCTTTTCATAAGAAAAAAGGCTTTCACATTCTCAATAGAGAACAAGTGAAAGCCTTTTTTAGATTTTAGAGGAATAAAAAATTATACTTGTATCGAATACCCGTCACGAAGTGGATTCCCTCTTCTGGCATTTGCTTCATTATCGAGGAAGAACTCTTCTTTTTCAGGATTCCATGTTAGTTTGCGATCCAATTCATAGCATAGATTTACAATGTTGCATAGTGAATTGGTTCGATGGCCTACTTCTACCGTACTTAGCGGCTGTTTTCGAGACTTCATCGCAGTAAGGAAATCAGTATAGTGATCGTCGCTTTTATACAACTTGATCTCGTTATCTGCAATTTCATGATTCTGAAGTTTTGCAGGGATAGTATCCAAGAAGCTTCTACTGATATCGATAACCCCCTTAGTACCGATAAACCGAACCCCATTTCCTTCATCACTTCTAAACTGCTCATGCGTCATTGTAGTGCCGTTTGCATATTTCATGGTTAAGTGTTTAAACTCTTTACCATCAGCAGGAATAAACTCGATAGGCCCCGAATCGTCCATACCCATTGCCCATTGAGCAATGTCAAACATATGTGCACCCCAGTCGGTAACCATACCACCACCATACTCTTTATAGTTACGCCAGTTTGGAAAAACCTTACGTTCCATTGGTGGTGCAAGCTCTTCGCTATATACATTCATAGGAGCCGGACCTATCCACATTTCCCAATCAAGTGTTTTCGGCATTGTATGTCCCGGATGATTATAAGCAATAGGAGGCGGGCCTACAGAAACACGAATGTGTTTAATATCCCCGATGTATCCATTACGAACTAATTCAGAAGCATGTCTGAAGTTGCGCCAAGAGCGTTGCATATTGCCAACCTGAAGTACGCGGTTGTACTTTGCAACAGCATTGGCCATGGCTCTGCCTTCTTCAATACTATGCGCCATCGGCTTTTCTACATACACATCCTTTCCGGCTCTACAAGCATCGATGGTCTGAACAGCATGCCAATGATCGGGTGTTGCAATGATAACACCATCGATATCTTTGCGATCGAGTAAATCTTTATAATTTGCATACTGCTTAAAACCTTTGTAGGCTTTCCCCTTTGCTTTTACTGTTTCAGCCTCTACAATTTCCTGCATTGCTTGTAGTTGCCTCGATTCACAATCTGAAGCAGCAATTAGGTTTGCTCGTTTCGCAAATTCGGGAGCAAGTGTCCAGCGCCCTTGCGCTCCACATCCGATAATTCCTAAATTGATTTGATCACTTGGAGCAACAAAAGCGTTGCCACCTAATACATGTCGCGGTACTATTGTTAGTCCGGCAAAAGCCAATGTTCCGCACTTAAGAAAACTCCTTCTGGAGATGTCTTTACTTTCGCTCATAGTAGCATTTTTAAGGTTTAATACAGATTCTCAGTGTATAGATACGATACATAGCCAAGGATATTATATCTAATACATTCTGCAATGTATGAAAATATTTTAAATTGTCACAATAAATAAAGATAAAGTGAAGAATGTCATATCTAAAACTAAAGTAATAAACCGAGTCGAGCATTGTAAATTATCCTTTTCGGTTGTTATACGTAGAGAAGATAAAAAGCTAAGCATATGAATAAGTTTCAATCAGAAGAAGTGAGATGGGCCTATAGAGTAATCCGAGATTACTTTAATGGAATAGTCCCTAATGAAGATATGAATGATCACATGAATGGAAAAGCAGCATGTTTTGTTTCACTTCATTTGCCGGGTGGTGTATTAAGAGGTTGTATTGGTACACTCGAACCTGTGCGAAAGAATCTGCGTGAAGAGATTCGATGGAATGCACTTGCTGCAGCCTTCAATGATCCGAGATTTCCGCCCCTCGAAAGGCGAGAACTTGACGCCTTGGATATATCGGTAGATGTATTGGGTAAAGTTGAGCCAATCGCATCAACCAAGAGTCTAGACCCTCGTATTTATGGAGTGATTGTTTCCAATGGACACAAACGCGGCGTACTTTTGCCCAATTTAGATGGGGTGGATACCGTACAGCAGCAAGTATCCATAGCCATGCGTAAAGCCGGAATAGCAGAAGGCTCTCCAATAAAGCTAGAACGATTTCAAGTAACACGTTATATTTAAGATAATGAAAGAAGCCCGTTTCTATCAACAAATAAACTCCGATACAGTAAAATGTCAGTTATGTCCACATCATTGTATCATTCTTGATGGAAAAGTCGGAATATGTGGTGTAAGAAAGAATATGAAGGGAGTGCTTTATGCTATAAACTATGGTATTGTTTCTTCAGCAGCATTAGATCCTATAGAAAAGAAGCCATTGTATAACTATATGCCCGGATCAAAGATCTTTTCGATCGGAAGCATTGGTTGTAATTTACATTGCTCATTTTGTCAGAATTGGCAAATAGCAAGAGCGGGAGTAGAACAAGTCGGTAACTACGAACCTCAATATGATCCGCAAGATATCATCGACAAAGCGTTGGAATTAGTTCCTTATGGCAACATCGGGATTGCTTACACTTACAACGAACCAACGGTGTGGTATGAATTTATGAAAGATATAGCAGTGCCGGCTCAACAGAAAGGATTAAAGAATGTGATTGTAACGAACGGATATATCAGTAAAGAACCATTACAGGAATTGCTTCCTTATATAGATGCATTTAATGTAGACCTTAAAGGTTTTGATCAAGAGTTTTATGTGCGCTTAACAAAATCAACACTTCAACCTGTTTTAGAAACTCTGCAAGAAATAGATAAAGCAGGCAAACATCTGGAGATAGCTTACTTAGTGATCCCCGGAGAAAATGATGATCCCCGCCAGTTTGAGGAAATGGTCAGCTGGTTGTGTAGTCATCTCAACAACACGTTTTCATTACATATCAACCGTTATTTTCCTTGCTATAAGCTTAAAATTCCTGCCACACCCGTTGAAACATTGCATCAATTAGCATCAATTGCTCGAAAAAAAATAGAGCACGTGTATATAGGTAACGTACATTAATTACATCTATTATGTTAGATACAAGACAGAATTTCGCTCAAGGTCGCTTTTATTCAAACGATGAAGACGAACTGAGAAGCTTGTTTGCAGAAG